>CAYPZH010000198.1:0-5322 GCA_964415205.1 uncultured Actinomycetota bacterium
AGGAGCGTTTCTCATGGTAAACCCCATGCGCAGGCTGGAGGAAGCCCTGCTGGGCCGCAGCGGCATCGCGCTGCTCGAGGAAGTGCTGTCCTCCCTCAAGGGCGACGAGGTGGTCGTCGATGCCGGCTGTGGTTCCGGCTTCCTGAGCCTGCCCATCGCGGCAAAGCTGAACGCGGGTACGGCCATCTGCGTCGACCTCTCGCATGAGATGCTGGCCGGGCTCCACAAAAAGAGCCGACGCCAGGGGTTTGAGCGGGAGCATCCGTGCCATCAGGGCGGCGGTGGATGACACGGGGCTGGACGACGCCTCGGTGGACCTGGTAGTGAGCAACAACGTCCTGCATGAGCTGCACGACCCCGCGGCGGCTATCGCGGAATGGAAACGGTTGCTGAAGCTGGGCCGGCACATGGCGATATCGGATTTCTGGGCAACGCGTCTGTCGAGAGCGATAACAGGACGCGCGCACGGTGAGGAAGCAACCGGCCCGTTCGATGTCGAAGACCTGACATCCCTCCTGGTGCGATCGGGCCTGGAGAAGGTGAGGGTAATACCTTACCACAACAAGCTCCTGGCCCTGGGCGAGAGACCTGCTCGAAAACCGGGGTGAGAGTGATAAGAAAAAGCGCAATAGAAAGGGCGCGGGCTTGGCCGCGCCCTTTCTTGGCTATCGCTCAGTCCACGCCGAAGATGGCGATGGAGCAGACGTTGTTGTTGGGTACCCCGCCCAGGTTGTGCGTGAGCCCGAGCTTGGGGTCCTTCACCGCCCGGTCCTCCGGCCAGCGCCCCAGCAGCTGGTTGTACATCTCGAAGATCATCCTCAGCCCCGAGGCGCCGATGGGGTGCCCGAAGCACTTCAGGCCGCCGTCGGGCTGGCACGGTATCTGCCCGTCCAGGTCGTAGAATCCTCCGAGCACGTCCTCCGGCGCGCCGCCGTCGGGGGAGATGAACAGGTCCTCCATGGTGCACAGCTCGGTGATGGAGAAGCAGTCGTGGACCTCCATCATGCTGATCTCCTTGCGCGGGTCCTTGATGCCCGCCTCCTCGTACGCCCTCTTGGCGGCCGCGCGGGTGGTCATCAGGCTGCCCCCGTCCCACTTGTCGTAGGCGGCTTCCTCGCCGGAGCTCACCGCGATCTGCAGGGCTTTCACCTTGACCAGGGGGTCGTTGGGCTTGAGCTTCTTGGCTATCTCGGGGGTGCAGACGATGGCCGCCGCCGACCCGTCGGAGACCCCACAGCAGTCGAAGAGTCCCAGTGGGTAGGCCACCATGGGGGAGCCCATGATCTGCTCCTTGGTGACCGCCTTCCTCAGGTGGGCGCGGGGGTTCTTGGCGCCGTTCTGATGGCTCTTCCAAGACACGTGGGTTATGGCCTCCTTCACCCTCTCCATGGGGATCTTGTGCTTGGCAGCGTATGCCGTGGCCAGCTGGGCGAACATGCCCGGCGCGGTGGCGTTGGGCCCCACCATCACCATCTCCTGCCCGAAGGCGGGGGAATCGGGGAGCCCGCCATAGCCGGTGTCCTTGAGCTTCTCCACCCCGATGGCCAGGGCGATATCGCACGCCCCCGAGGCCACGCCGTAAGCGGCCCCCCTGAACGCCTCCGTTCCCGAGGCGCAGAAGTTGTCCAGGCGCGTCACCGGGAGGAAAGGCAGGTGCATGGCGTTGCTGGCGTAGGTGCCGCCTTTGCCGATGTTGATCTCATCGATGTGCACGCCCAGCCAGACCGCCTGGATGTCCTTCTTCTCTATGCCCGCATCCTCGAGGGTTTCGGTGAACGCCTCCACCAGGAGGTCGCCTCCGCTCATGTCCCAGCGCTCGCCGAACCTCGTGCATCCCATGCCCAGGATGACTACCTTGTCTCTTATACCATCCGCCATCTCACTTCACCTCCTCGACCGCGGGTATCGCCTTCCAGAAGTAGTTGGTGATGTCCCGCTTGGGATCGTAGAGCTTTATACGGAAGCTGAACTCGACGGGGTTGCCCACGGCAAGGTCCTCCACCCTGCAGTCGGTGAAGTCCAGCACCGTCCTGCCTCCACCGACGAAAGACACCGCGCCGTACACGGCAGGCGGGTCCAGGGAGGCGGCCAGCATGTCCCCGGTATAGGAGAAGATGGTGCCGCCTTTCTCGGCGAGATAGACCGGCTCAAACTGGTCGATGGCGCCGCACTCGGGGTTGACGCACATGCGCCTGGCCGGCCACTGCTGGGTACCGCAGGCCTTGCACTTGCCGCCCCAGAAGCCGAGGGTCGAACGGCGGTCCCTCCACATCAGCGACCAGCGCGTCTCCTTGTCCACCTCGCCTCTCAGGCCGGTATCCGGCGGCGCCATGCCCCTCCACACCAGGTATTTCTGGTAATTGTCGAGTTCGGCGCGCCTGGCAAGCCAGCGTGAGACACCCCGCCCGTCCTGCATCTTGGCAACGGCATCGGTGACCTCGAACCACATGGCGTCGCATCCGCTGCCGAAGGAGACGAGGAGTATCTTCTCTCCCGGCTTGGCGGTCTCCAGGGTACCCGCCATCATCAGCAGCGGGTGGGCGGTACCGGTGTCGCCCACCGTGCCCAGCATGTCATCCTGCACCTTGCCCTCGCCCTCGCCGAAGATGGTGTTGATCTTCTTGCGCGCCCCGCCGTAATAGCAGGGGTAGACCACCTTGTCGAAGTCGGCGGGGCTTAGCCCGTATTTCTGGCACAGCCCGTTCACCGCCTGGGGGATGAACTCGCCGTACCCCAGGTCGCGGATCCAGCGTTCCTCCCACATGCGGTCGTACTTGGTCCACGCCCCCCGCAGGTGGTCCACGAAATCGTAGGACAAGGAGTAGCTGCCCTTATACTCTGCGATGACGTCCTTATCCCCCACCGCTAACGCTCCGCCCCCGTCTCCGAAGACCATCTCCTGGGTGGAAGCCATCTTGGCCAGGCGGCAGTCGCTCGCGCACACCACGGCCTTGCTGCCCGGGTTGGCGGCGGCGAACTCGAGGGCGGAGAGCAGCGCCGTCGTCCCAGCCTTGAGGGACGCCGCGAAGTCCGCGGTGCGGATATCCTCTCTCGCCCCCAGAGCACCAGCCACCAGGTTGGCGTTCTGCCTTTCCTTGTAGGGGGCGGTGGTGCTGGCGTAGTAGACCGCGTCGATGGTCGAGCGGTCCACTCCCCTAAGGCAGTCCATTCCCGCGGCCACGGCCATAGTGATGGAATCCTCGTCGAAGTTGGCGACGGCCTTCTCGCCCCGCGCGTTGGTGATGATCACCGGGTTCAGCCAGCCCATGCTGCCGAAGACGATCATACGGTTGAGGCGGTAGCGCGGTACGTAGCCGCCAAATGATGTGATACCGACCATGTCCATCCTCCCTTCCCTTTTACCTTGCTTTAAACAACCGGCTGATATTGCTTCAAGCAAAATTTACCTGCTGGAAACCTGGGTGCCTGGCAAGCAAGAGCCTCGTGATCTCCTCGCGGTCTTCATCTCCCTCGACCCTGTCTACATCCGAGACCCAGCGGCCGTTTTCATCCCGCCGCGCCTTGAGGGCATTGACGTAGCCGGGGACCATTAAGAATCCCATGCCGCCCTGGCCGCAACAAGACGTTTCGACGGCCGCCATCTCGACCAGGTAGAGCAAATCTCGGCCCTTGTATTTTAACACGCCTTCCTCGAGGACCATATAATAGCCCGCGATGCTCCTGACCTCTTCCTCAAGCGGCTGGTGCACGTGCTCCGCCATCCGCGGCCTTCCTCCCTTCGTACGCGAAACCGGCTCCCTCCCCGGAGCGGCGTACCTTTCTTCACTCTCCCGTTACGGCGTCGAGGCTCACAGGCTCCTGCCCGGCCACAAGCCCATCAACGCGCTGCCTGGCGAAGACCATCTCCGGTGAGCCCTTATAGTTGCGGTCCTTCTTGCTGTAATAGGCCTCCATGAGTCTCCGGTGCATGTCCGCGAGCCTGCGGTTGGAGTATATCGTGGCCATGGAAACCAGCCACAGCAGTTCCCGGGTGGGGCGGTGGCCACGGTACACGAGCAGGGGAAACCAGTCCCGCCTCCTGCCTACCTGGCGTTTGCTGAACTGGGGCATGTCCAGCACCGGCCTCCTGCGCTCCAGGTAGGGGTTAGCCGGACCGTCCAGGAGCCCAAGTTCATAGCACCTGTCGCTGAGCTCCGTTCCCGGATACGGGTAGAAGACCGAGAGCAGGAACCAGTCCGGCTGGCAGGCGCGGTTGACCCTTATGGTCTCGCGGAAATCACGCGGGGTCTCCCAGGGCAAGCCGATGAGGTTGTAAATTCCCACCTGCAGGCCGTGCTTCCTCGCAGTCTTAACCGTCCTGATGATATCGTCGTTGGAGTAGCGGCGGTTCAGTACCTCCCTCCTTATCCTCTCGCTCCCGGACTCCAGGCCTATGTTCACGAAGCGGAAGTTCGCGCTTGCCAGCGCGGTGAAAAGCTCATCGAAATCCGCCTTAGGAGTGACCCTGAGATTGGTGCCGAAGGTTATGGGATGTTCCAGGCCTGCGTTGAAATCGCGCAGCTCGGCGCATAGCTCCAAGGCCCACTCCATGTTGACCCCCAGAGTCTCCACCTCGAGGTAGGCCTCACCAAAGGTGGGCTCGGACTCTTTCATGGCTTTCAGTTCCAGGGCAACGTTGGCAGGGCTGCGCAGGCGCACGTACTCGCCCGAGGCCGTCTTGCGCAGGGCATGGTTGCAGCAGTAGGTGCAGTTGAAGGGGCACCCCCTGCCCACGAGCACGGAGGGGCGGGAGGTGGGGTTGGCGCACCAGGGGTTCCACATCTCGCGGTCCGGAAAGGGCAGGCTGTCGAGGTCCTGTAGAAAAGGCCGGGGCGCGTTCCTCTCCACCCCGCCGCCGGGTTGCATGATGAGCATGTTGGGGATACCGGAAGGCCGCTCTCCCCCCTGCAACTGATCGGCCAGCTCCAGGGTGGGGTATTCGCCCTCGCCTACGCAGACCGCGTCGAAAAGGCCTTCCGCCAGGCACTCGTCCGGCTTCAGGGTGGCATGCGGGCCGCCCAGCAGGGTGAACAGCTCCGGATACCGTTCCTTCACCCGCGCCGCGACTTTGAGTATGATCTGGTACTCGGTGAAAACCGAGGTAAAACAGACCAAGCCGGGCTCGAACTCCCTGATGTGATCGTCGACTGTTGCGACCGTCTCCTCGCAGAGCACCGCCAGCCGGGTGCGGTGGCCGTTCTCCTTCAACACCGATGAGATGTAGGAGATGCCGAACTGCATCCGCTCCAGGATCTCAAGGGGCTTATCGTGAGAATAAGGGTCCTGCTCGGTGTGTATGAATAGTACATTCATCAAAGCCTC
>CAYPZH010000198.1:5332-5770 GCA_964415205.1 uncultured Actinomycetota bacterium
CAGATAGAACCGCCGAAGCTTTCGAGGGCGCTATGCCTGGGCATCTCTCTTTCTCGCTCCACCGCTGCTTACCGCGGTAAAGGCTCCGCTCGACAACAGTCTATTTATATCAGTCCCGCAGGCTTACCGCCAGAAAATATTTGCGGCGGGCGCAAAACGCGGCCGGACGGCAGGCGGGAGCGAGGATCACGCCACACCTCAGCGTGATCTCACCCCTGCGGCCATCACGCATGGCTGGGCATGACTGCACGGGTACGCAAGACGGCATGTTTCGCGGCTGATCGCGCCGCTCCGATGCTATCCGGCCAGCCCGGCGAGCGAGCAGGACATATCTAAGCGGAGGGCGTGGGCGGGTTGAAAACCCGCTGGGCCAACCCGGGGCCAACAAACAACTGGGGGTTCCCTTTTCCGGCCCCCAACCCCGGGGGTTATGGTATA
>CAYPZH010000199.1:0-5741 GCA_964415205.1 uncultured Actinomycetota bacterium
CAGCGGGGTCACCATGGTGAGGTAGATGTGGAACTCGGCCACCTGCGGCAGGTCGGACTGGAGGTAGATGGTGGCCCTGCTGGGGGCGATGCCCGCCGCCAGCCAGTCCAGCACCATGTCCTCGGTGTATTCCCGCATGCCGGAGGGGTCCTGGTAATCGGTGGTGAGGGCGTGCCAGTCGGCGATGAAGAAATAGCACTCCGCCATGTCCTGCAGCTCGATCATCTGCTTCAGGTTGCCGTGCAGGTTGCCCAGGTGCAGCTTTCCAGTGGGCCGGTAGCCGGTGAGTATCCTCTGCGCCAAATCAGCTCCTCTCCTCTCGTCAGCCGCTTTGCGGGCTCTGCCGCGTCCCGCTCATGTCATTATTCTATATCCCTATGCAATATGCCTCTCGTGCCGGTAACTTGCCTGTATGCAGAGGCGATGACACGGATCACCGCGATAGACATGCCTGGGTGTGGGGCGTTTCCCCCCGCCTTCACAACAAATCGTCGGCCTCCCGCAGCAGGCGCTGCCGCGCGCCTGACGGCTCGCCCTGATGCGACCCCACCAGCCTCACCAGTTCCTCGTCGCTCCCCTTTCCCGCCAGCAGCTCCGCCGCTATCTCTGCGTGGTGCAGCTGTACGTAGAGGCCCCTCTTCCAGCCACGGGGGAGGCTGCGCGTGCGCTCCATCACCCCGCTGCCGGTCGCTTCCTCCTCCACGCGCCGCGAAAGCTCGGCGAGGCGCGAAGGATAGAATATCTCCAGCGCGGTGTAGAGCCAGCGAGCAAACAAGCCCAGTTCGCTGCGGAGCTTGCCGGTATCGTGCAGCAGGCCTGCCTTGCGCAGCAGCGGGTCTCCCGCGAGCCTCGCGGCCACGGCCATGGCGTGGGCCAGGTCGTAGCGGGCCATGGAGAGGAAGAGGTCCGCCTCGCCGGGCGAAAGCCCCTCTGCAGCGGCGCGCGCGCGCCCGCGCAGGCGTGGGTCGAGGGAAGCCAGGGTGACGTAGGTCTTGCCGGGGAGGTTACGCCAGGTGTTCATCGTACTACATATCGCAACGGTAGTTCGAGCAAGCTGAAGATCGAGTTCGCAAGGCTTGCCAGCGGTCTGTCAAACAAGAAGCCGAAACCCATTATGAATATGAGGATGATGGCGAAGCCGAAGGGCTCTATGGAAGAGTATATGCGCTTGGCGTTTCCCCGCAGGAAATAACCCACGACCCTGGAGCCATCAAGAGGGGGGATGGGGATGAGGTTGAAGATGAAAAGAAAGGCGTTGATATACGCGATGAAGGCACATGTGTATATGATACGCCGCAAGGTGGCTCCTCCATCCATCAGGGTCAGAAGTTTGCCGATAAGAACGAACACTACCCCTATGAACAGATTGGTCAGCGGCCCTGAGAGGGAGACCCAGACGATGCCCCTGGGCTTGCGGAAGAGGAAGGGGTTTATGGGTACCGGTTTTGCGTAACCAAGGATAGGGAAGATGCCCCCGCCGATGAGGTTTAACGCGAAAAGTATCCCCGGCAGGATCAGGGTACCGAAGGGGTCTATGTGTGCCAGCGGGTCCAGGGTCAGCCTTCCCGCCCGCTTGGCGGTGGTGTCCCCCATGCGATAGGCCGCGTAGCCGTGCATGAACTCGTGGGTGATGACCCCGATGATCAGGCCCACCAGCATATAAATTGCGACCTCGAGTTGTGAAGGCATCAGTGATATATCATCCCTTCCGTGCTCCCTTCACCATCTCCCGCGCTAGCTCCAGTTCCTGCTCGCGCCCCTTCACCTTTCCGTCCAGTTTCTGCGCCTTTACCGCCGCCAGTATCTCCCCGTAGGCCCGCGAGGGCTTCAACCCCATCTCCGCAAGGTCGTTGCCGCTTATCTCCGTCTCCATGTCTTTCCATATCCTGACATACGATACGGCCTTTTCGCGCAGATGCGGGCCTGCGAACACATAGAGATATGCTAAGGCCTCGCCTGTGAGGGGGTCAAGGAAATCCACCACCTTGCTGGGCGGTGTCCCCCGCGAGCTCAGAGCCTTGAGGGCCGCGGGCACGCGCTGCAGGCATTGTATGAGGGCCTCGCTGTCGTCGCGTTTGAAACGCATGAGGCGGCACCACTTCTCTGCCTCCTGCGGCGGCAGTTCCTCCAGCATGGCCGCCAGGGAAGGCACCCACATCTTCGTCTCCCCGCCCACGAGCTCCACCGCCTCGTGCAACCGTTTCCCCAGCCGGCCGTAGCGCTCCCGCATGGCCTCGCTCACCGCCAGGTCGGGGTGAAGGGTATGCAGCGCCCCCAGGTCCTCCAGACGCTCCACCGCCGCCAGCGGCAGCGGAGGGGGCTCGGAGAATATATCGATGAGTTCGTCCCTCACCCTGGCGTTTGTGAGCTTGCCCACGATCTCCATCTCCACCGCCCGCCGTGCGAGCATCTCCGTCTGGCTCTCCAGCTGAAAGCCGTAACGCTGTTCGAAGCGCACCGCACGGAAGATACGCGTGGGGTCCTCTACGAAGCTCAGATTGTGCAGGATGCGCACGTGGCGGCGCTCCAGGTCGCGCAGGCCCCCGAAGAAATCGAGCAGTTCCCCGAAACGCTCACCGCTCAATGCGACGGCCATGGCGTTGATGGTGAAATCGCGGCGGAAGAGGTCCTGCCTCACCGATGAGACCTCCACCGTGGGCAGGGCCGCCGGGTATTCGTAGAACTCGGTGCGCGCGGTGGCCACGTCGATCCGGCGCCCGTTCGGGAGGATGACGACAGCGGTGCCGAACTTGCGGTGGCTCCTTATCCTCCCCTTGAGGGCACGGGAGAGCACGCGGGCGAACTCGATCCCCTCCCCCTCCACCACGATGTCCAGATCCAGGTTGGGCACGCCCAGCAGCAGGTCCCTGACCACCCCACCCACCAGGTACACACGGTATTCCCCGCTCTCCGCCGTCTGCGATATGAAGCGCAGCAGTGCCTGCATCTCCCCCGGCAGGGTCCGTTGCATCAACCCCAGAACCTCGGCGCGGGAATACCCAGCGGCCTTCCCCGGCGCGGCGAAGCCGTGCAGGTATCCCGGTCCGTGCAGGGCGCGGATCACGTCTTTGCGGGTGACTATGCCCACCACCCTTCCTTTTTTCACCACCGGAACGCGGCCGATGGCGTTCCCGGTCATCAGGGCCTGTATCTCCTGCAGGGACGCTCCCTCGTCCACGGATATGAGCTCGCGCGACATGAACCCCTTCACCGGGGCGTGGCCCAACCCGTGGTGGCCGGCCTTGTCCAAGTCCTTGCGGGAGATGATGCCCGTTAGCTTGCCCTCATCGTCCACCACCGGGAAGGCGGTATGCCCGGTGCGCTCCATGCGCTTCGAGGCCTCCGTGATGGGCGTGTCCTCCTTGATGGTCTTGACCGGGCCGCTCATGATCTCTCCCGCGGTCACCAGTGGGCGCACCCTTTGCTCCAGAAGCCTGAGAAGGCGCTCACGCGCCTGCTTGAGCGTAAGCCCCTTCAGAACCGCCGCTCCGGCCTTGGCGTGCCCGCCTCCCCCCAGGTCCGCTAGGACTCCGTCAACGTCCACCTGGTCAAGGCGGGACAGCCCCACCACCGCCACCCTGCCGTGCATCTCGGAGAGGGTGAAGAGCACATCCAGATTCTCGAGCTCCGCCAGCTTGCTCGCTATGAGGGAGGCCCCCTCCACGTACTCCTTGACCTTCGCCGTGGCCAGCGCGACCAGGACCCCCTGCACGCGGTGGAACTCCAGGCCTGTCAGGAGCTTTTTCATCAGCTCGTGCTGCATGGCGGTGAGGGGAGTGCTCAGGAAGCGCATGATCACCCCCAGGTTCGCCCCCACGCGCATGAGGTAGGAAAGTGCCTCCGCGTCCTCGTGGGTCGTGCCGGCGAAGGTGAGAGAGCCTGTGTCCTCATGTATGCCCAGCGCGAACAGGGTCGCCTCGAACGGGGTTATCTCCATGCCCTTGCGCCTGATTATCTTCATCATCACTGTGGTGGTCGCGCCCAGGAGCTCGCTGTGGTCCTTGATGCCCGTCATGTCCTGGGGGGAGGGAGGATGATGGTCGTACACGAAGACCTCGACCCCGGAGCGGCCTGGCAGGTCGCGGAACTCGCCCAGCCTGTCGGCGATGCGGTTGTCGACCACGATAAGCCGGTTGATGGCCTCGGCGTCAAGCGCCTTAGGCTGCATGAACTCCAGTAGGTCTCCGTGCAGGGAGATAAAATCGCGCACGTTGCGGTTGACAGCTCCCGCGAATACCATCACCGCTTCGGGATAGAGTTTTTTCGCCGCGACCATGGAGGCCAGGGCATCGAAGTCCACTTTTACATGGCCTAGGATCACGTCCACGGGTACCGGCCCCCGCCGTCCATGTCTCAACCTACCTGAAGGCCGATATCCCCCAGGGCAGTCTCCACGGTCTCGATGTATTCGCGCCCTTCCTCCGCCCGGATGATACCCTCTCCGTCACGCGAGACGGATACGAGGTGGTCCGCGGCCCTTCTCAGGTCCTCGGCTTCGCTGAACACATCGTAGAGCAGGTCCACCTTTTGCAGGATCTCGCCTCCCCCCAGCCCCGCCAGGCCAAGGCCTTCATCCAGCACCTGCAGGGCCTCGATGGCGGCAGCCGGTATATCGCCGTCCTGTTCATGTTGACGTACCATCTCCCACAACAGGCTGAAGCGCATCCGTACCTCCGGGTTGGCGGCGTTGAGGAGATGGAGCTCCATGAGGTCCCGCGCGAACCGCGTCGCCATGGTCGCGAACCTGTCCGCCAGCTCGATCTCCCTCTCGATGTCCTCGTCCTCGCGGGACTCGTTGTCCAGAAAAGCCGCCTGGCTCCTGCGCAGGTCCTCGAGGTCCTCCTCCAGGCGGTGGATGAGCCCCAGGGGCTCTTTGCCCCAAACACCCGCTCCCCAGCTGGCGAGCAGGCGGCGGGCGTCGTTTATCATCTCCAGGCTTATCGACGCGTCCAGGTCGTCGCGTGACTCTATGAGCTCGTGCAGGTCCTCGCGGTGATGCAGGATCTTCCTGATCTCGTGGCCGCGGACCATGAAGGGGCTGAACGGTTTCTCGAGGTCGGCCTTTTCATCCCCCAGGGCCTCGTTCAAGAGCTCCACCGTCCTGTCCGCGGAAGCAATGGCCTTTTCCAAGGCTTTGCCGACCTCGTTCCGGGACAGCAGCTCCTCGACCACTTTCCACTCCCTCTCCCAGCCGCCTTTCTTGCCGCCGCCGAGGGACTTTATCTTTTTTCTGACTTTTTCCTTTACGACGGCGGATACGCTGGACTGTTTCAGCAGGTCCGCCAGCCAGTTCTCGCCGAAGAAAAGGTCTTCCATCCCGTCTTCACCTTTCTCCTCAACCCTCAAGGTTATTCTATCATTCTCCCTTGTGTCCCTCTTGCCCTCCCCGCAGCTACGCCGAAGGGCGGCGTCTCTCCCGCTAGACGTCTTCGCCCCCGGAATACAACGTCGGCCCCGGAAGATCGTATCTGCAATATCGCTTTGTTGGCTTCAATATAAAACGTTTATCTAAAGCGATTGGATCGGGGTGTATAAGCCCGGCCCTTGCGCTGCGCATCGCTGGCCACGAAAGCAGGGTCGAAGGGCGGTCGTTGCCAGCACGAATGCTGGCCCCGACGGTGCGCGCCGCCGTACGCGGATTGCTGGCTGTTGAGGGTGGAAAGGCAATCGACATAGGTAGGCCCTCGCGGGCTGTCCCTGTCACACCACCGTGCGTACGGGTCCGTACACGGCGGTTCGGC
>CAYPZH010000200.1:0-1984 GCA_964415205.1 uncultured Actinomycetota bacterium
TATGCCGCCAATGTGTTCGCTCATCTCCAGCACGACGGGGAGGATATCGGACCTCGCGAGCAGTTCGTACGCCGCCGTCAAGCCGGCGGGCCCCGCCCCGATGATTATTGCCTTTTTCCGACCTGTCATTTGACCAGCCCTCTAAGACCTGCCCGTTTAAGACTTTCTTCAAGGCATAAATCCCGCCCGTCCAGATGATGGTCTGCTCCATCGCGCGTGATCTCTTCCCCCCGACAGGTGACCACGTTCCCTGATGCCGCGTCAAGACATCAGCCGAAGACCGCCAAAGAGGATGCGAGCTCCGGTAAGGTATTATCCTACATCATGCCCGACTGCGCATCCTTCCCTTTTTCCCGCGGAGACGTCCCCGTCTGTCCAGGCCGGCAACGGCCCTGATGCCCGATGGCCTTGCGGTGAAAGGCGACCGCCCAAACGCCACAGGTGAGACACCATCCTTCCTTTTCCCGCCGGGCTGAACGGATTAGAATGAAGAACGATCGAGGGAGGGGGAGTCTTAGCGGACACCGTAAGGGCTTGTTCCAGGCGATGTGGGAGAGGGGGAGTGTTCTCATGTTCGATCAGGCGCAGTTCGAAAAAGCACTGGCGACGCCGAGGCTGCGGCAGCCGTTGCCTGAGTTTCTGCCCGGCAACCGCGGAGGCGGAAAAGTGCGCGTGATCACCGAGCCCGAGCTCAGCGCCATGACCAGGCAATGGTTCGTGGACTACGAGCGCAAGATCCAGCACTACGCCGAGCACGGCATCGATGTGGGCTGGACGCTCGAATGGGCCAAGAAATACTGGTGGAGCTGGCTGATGCGCGACATGTCACTGAACGGCGAGCTCTACGAGCCTGACCTCCGTTACCGGGACGTATCTGCCCTGGGCCGCACCATAGTCGGGCTGGACGAGTTCGTGAAGTACAATTTCGCCTTCTTCGCCGCCATCCCCGACTGGAGGTACGACCCCCTCCCCGGGCAGGTCTTCGTGGATATCACCCCCGAGGGAGAGGCGCGTATCGTGGTGCGCTACATCGGCAGCGGTCACTGGAGCGGACCCCTGCGGCTCTATCCTTACGACGAGACCGCGCCCGCCATCCACGGCACCGGCGTTTTCGTGCAGTGCACGGCCGTCGATCGCTACCACTTTAACGCTGACAGGCGGATGTACGAGGGCGAGACGCTGTACGATATCTTTGAACCGCTGCAGTCCGCCGGCATCCTGCCCCGGGACGACAGCCGCATCTTCCGCGCGCTGATGCGCTCCACCCGGCTGCTGGGGACCTTGCACAATATACAGCAGAGGAGGCACCGTGGACCCGTGCGGTGAGAGAGAACAGGACTCCTTGCTCAGGGACCAGGCCAACGCGTGCACGGTACGGTTGCTCAGCGAAGACGGGCCGGTGCCTCGCCGGGAGGAAGGCCTACTGCTGCAGAGGTTCCGCGGCCTGAGCAAGGCCGGGTTCCACGGGATACTCGTCCCCGCCGAGTTGGGCGGCGAGGGGGGAGGGTGGACGGAGGCCGCCATCATCACCGAGGAACTGGCAGCGGGAGAGCCGGTGCTAGCCATGATGCTGCTCACCCACCTGGTGTGTACGTCCGGGCTGCTCCGCTGGGCGGATGAAAGCCGACTGCGCGCGTTCCTGCCCCCTCTGGCCCGGGCAGATATCATAGGGGCGGTCGCATTGACCGAACCGGAGGCGGGCACCGATTTCGCCTCCCTACGCGCATCGCTCGAGAAACGGGGGGATACGGTATATGCAGTCGGGAACAAGTGCTTCGTCACCAACACCGCCGCGGGGGAGGAGAGCGGCATACTCACTTTCCTGCGCGGGCCGGAGGGCATAGCGGCCGCTTATATCCCCTCGGCCAGCCCGGGGCTGCACCTTGCCCATCACTATCATTTCAGCGGCTGGGAAGGTCTCCCCAACCACGCCCTGGTCCTGCAGGACTGCACCTTTCTTTCCAGCCACCTGCTGGCCGAGAAA
>CAYPZH010000200.1:1994-5704 GCA_964415205.1 uncultured Actinomycetota bacterium
TCTCCTGGTCGCTGCCATGGCCGCGGGCATGGCGCGCGCCTGCCTGGAGGAGGCGTCGCGCTACGCCACGCAGAGGGAACAGGGCGGGAAGCGGATTGCCGGCCACCAGGCGCTCTATTTCCGCCTCGCCGACATGGCTACCTGTATCGAGCTGATAAAGACTCCGCTCTACGCGGCAGCATCCCGGCTGGACGCGTCGGAACCCTGCCACCTCGAGCTGTGCATGCTCAAGCTCTTCGCCAGCGGCAGGCTGGAGGAGATCGCTTCCGGCGCCATGGAGATGGCCGGCGGGTACGGGTATACCCTGGACTCCCGGCTCTCCAGCCTGCACCGCGACGCCAAGGGCCTGCAGCTCTTCTGGGGCACGCGCGAGCTCATGCGCTTCGAGATCGCCCGCGGGATCGGACTCTGAGCAGCGGATATCGGGGGCTTGCCTGTGCCGCCATGCGGCAGGAGCCGTCGTTCGCGGGTGCATATCCAGGCGTGTGATATATTTTAGGCGAGGCGAGGACCGAGAGAGGGGAAAGGATTGGCCAGGCCTGTAAAACCAAGACTGGTGCGCGAATCGCCGAAGGCCGACTTTTTCAAGCCGCGGGGGGTACCCCTGGTCGAGCTGGAGGAAGTGGTGGTCACAGTGGACGAGCTGGAAGCCATGCGCCTGGTGGACCTGGAAGGGATGTACCAGGAGGACGCGGCGCGGGAGATGGGGGTGTCCCGCCAGACCCTGCAACGCATGCTGACGGAGTCGTGGGCGAAGGTCATCGGCGCGCTGGTGGGAGGCAAGGCCCTGCGCATCGAGGGCGGCAGCTATATCCTGCGCGAGAGCTCCGGCCGGTACCGCTGCGGCCGCTGCGGGGAAGACGTCCCCCCCGGCTACGGCAGGCGGGGCAAGGGATGGAAATGCCCCACCTGCGATCCCCCTCCCGCGAAATAAAGGGTTTGCGGGAACGCCGGTACCACCCGATGCGGCGCCAGGCCGGTGAGCGGACGGCGTCCTCACGGTTTGTATCTCGTCACCGACTCCAGCATGGCCTTGACGTTCTCCGGCTTGGCATCGGCGGGGATGGTACAGCCCGAGGAGAGGATGAACCCGCCGTCATCTCCTATCTCGGTGATGAGGCGGCGGCAGTATTCGTCGACCTCCCCGGGTTCCCCCAGTTTGAGCATGGTGGCCGGCACGTCTCCCATGATGCACATGCGGTCCCCCAGCACCTCCTTGGCCGCGAAGATGTCCGAGGTGCCGTCGAGGTTGAGCACGCACTTGCGGGCGGGAAGGTCTCTCAGGTAGGGGAAGAAGGGCGTCCAGTCGCTGTCGAAATGCAGGATGGGCGTCACGCCCCTGGCAAGGAAAAACTCGCAGAAATGCTGCCACTCAGGCAAGGCGAACTCCTCGAACTGGCTGGGGCTGAGGAATGAGGCGCTGGTCCTGGTCCCTCCCATGAACACCCTCTTGATGCCGCTGCTCCTGACCGCGAGCATGCCCTGCATGAGCATGGGTCTGGCTAGGGCGTGGCAGCCTGCCTTGACCTCCTCGGGGTGCCTGAAGAGGTCGAGGACGAAATCGTTGAAGGAGCGCATGAGCAGGGAGATATACTCCATGGGGGTGAAGACTACATTGTAGGCTACCATGGACTCCACGCCCCTGCGCCGCCACTTGCGGATGGAGCGTATCAGCTTGAGGATATCCACGCCCGCGAGCGCGAATTCCCGTATCATCCCGGACAGGTCGTGCATCTTCGGGTTGTTCTGCCTCATCTTGTCCATTATCCAGCGCAGTGGTCCGCGCTCTCCTATCAGCTCGTATTCCTCCGGCCCCATGACAGATTTTTCCAGGAACTGGTATTGAGCGTCAACGGGCACGCCCCCCTCCCCGGGCATCAGCGGCGGGGTGGTGAAGATGATCTGCATGAGCCTGCCCATCCCGGCGAAGGATATATGCTGGCCGTCGATGGCGCCCAGTTCCGCAAGGGTCTTTTCCAGGGCCAGGTCGGCCTTGCGCAGATCGAAAAGCATCTCTCTCTGGTTGATGCCCCCGTAGCGGGCGGAGAAAAAATCGATGATGGGGACCACGGGCACGCGGTCCGGCTTGCCCAGTGAGATGGCGGTATCGATCCTCTCACTGGCAGTCATGGTTGACATTATCTCCTCCTAAAACTGAAGTCGATGGCGAGAGGTCTGTCGGGAGCCGGGTATCCCCGGACCACTCAAACGCCCAGGAAACGGG
Organism: uncultured Actinomycetota bacterium; assembly: GCA_964415205.1. GTDB lineage: Bacteria > Actinomycetota > Geothermincolia > Geothermincolales > RBG-13-55-18 > SURF-21. The sequence goes on from CAYPZH010000200.1 coordinate 4,219, forward strand.
CGGCCAACTTGACCGCCTGCGCGGCGTCGGTGCCGTAGGCGTCGGCGCCGGAATACTCCGCCACCTTATCGTTCACCGGCCCGCCGCCGATGATGACCTTTACCCTGTCGCGCAGGCCCGCCTCGGCAAGGCTCTCCACCGTCTCTTTCATGGAGTCGAAGGCCAGGGTGAGCAGCCCGGAGAGGGCCAGCAGCAAGGACCCCGTCTCCCGTATCTTCTCCACGAAGGCGTCAGGCGCTACGTCCACCCCGAGGTCGTGCACCTCGTAGCCCTCGCAGCGCAGCAGTGTGGCCACGATGTTCTTGCCGATGTCGTGGATATCGCCTTTCACCGTGCCGATGACCACGCTTCCCCTGGAGGGCCCCGCCACCGCGCCGAGGTGCGGCTCGATCAAGGCGATGGCCTGCTTGAATATCTCGGCGGACATGATCAGTTCGGAGAGGAAATACTCCTTGGCCTCGAAGCGCCTGCCCACCTCGGCCATGCCCTCGCGCAGTCCCTCCACCAGGGTGAGGGGATCACCGCCCTCGTCCAACGCCTTGCGCACTTCCGCAAGCGTATTTTCTTCCTCCAGCCCCGCCAGCATGGTCGCCAGGTCCTCAGCCATCTCCCGTCTCCTTTCCCCTGAAAGCCCGCGCGGGCCTCGATGCGGGGGGTTTGCGGCCCCGGGTTCCTGTGCCGAGACGCCCGCATTGCCAGCTCGGCGTGGCCCCCCCGCCCGGCGCATTATCGCAAGTAACTGTCAAGACGGTTTGTAGTTTAACAGCATTTGATCCCCGGTGCCCACATTTTCTGGCCTCGATATCCGGCCGGCTCTCCCCCGGCTTGCGCAAACCCCGTCCCGGGGGAAGGGAAAAAGACGGCGGGGGAGAAGTAATAGGGCAGACAGGCCTTCGGCATGGAGGTGGAGATGTATTTCGCCTATACCGAGGCTTCCCGGAGGGCGCTGGACGGGCTGAGAGAGATCTCCATGCTCAAGTGGTACGTGGTGCCGCTGCTCCTCGTGGTGGTCTATATATACACCAAGGAGATAAAAGAGTCGCGGCAGACCGGGAACTGGGATCCCATCCTGGCCGCGCTGGTCCTCTTCGGCTGCGACTTCTTCAACGAGACCTGGAACGGGTGGGTGTTCCACCTCTCCGAGAGGTCGGCGGTGTGGACCACTCCCGGTGACACCGCTTACCGGGTCACGGTGGGCTGGAACATCGAGATAATCTTCGCTTTCCTCCTCTTCGGGCTGGTATATTACCACTCCCTTCTGCCCGACAAGGAGAGCAAGATACTGGGCATGCCCAACCGCTGGTTCTTCGCCGTGTTCTTCGCCGTCCTGGCCGTCATCATCGAGGTGCTCCTGAACATGGCCGACCAGCTGGTTTGGGAGTATCCATGGTGGTTCCGCTCCTGGGGCGGCGTGTGGATAATCTTCATCCTCGGGTATTTCTACTGGTTCGTCGCCATCAACGTCATGCTGAACATGAATACCCTC
>CAYPZH010000201.1:0-1215 GCA_964415205.1 uncultured Actinomycetota bacterium
CCGTGGGGGCCGCGGCCCCCGCGCAGGAGTGGTTTTTCGCCGAGGGCTACACCGGCCCGGGCTTTGATGAGTACGTGTGCGTGCTGAACCCCGGGGACACCATCGCCGACCTCACCTTCTTTTTCCAGACCCAGGACGCAGGGGAGATAGTCTACTCCGGCAACCGCGTGGGTCCACACTCCCGCGAGACCTTCCGGGTGAACGACATGCTGAACGGCACCTACGAGACCTCGCTCAAGCTGGTCTCCGACCAGCCGGTGGTGGCCGAGCGGCCCATGTACTTCGACTACCTGGGCGACCCGGGGGCGCCCAGGCACTGGGCCGGGGGCCACTGCGTCATGGGGGCGGCCGAGCTGGCCAAGGAGTATTACTTCGCCGAGGGCTACACCGGGGCGGGCTTCGACGAGTACCTGACCATCCAGAACCCGCACGCGGCGGAGATCAGCGTGGAGGCTACCTTACAGTTGGGTGCCGGGCAGGGCGACCCCGTTGCCCGTACTTACACCGTGCCCCCCAGGGGGAGGAAGACGGTGCACGTGAACGGCCCGGACGGGGTGGGTCCCGGCAAGGACAACTCGGTGCGCCTCACCTGCGCGCAGACCTTCCTCGCCGAGCGCCCCATGTACTTCTCCTACACCGGTTTCGGGGCCCCGGGCTGGACCGGCGGGCACTGCGTCATCGGGGCTACTCAGGCCGCCCAGGCCTGGTTCTTCGCCGAGGGTTACACCGGGACGGGCTTCGACGAGTTCCTGTGCATCCAGAACCCGGGAGCAAGCGAGGCCGAGGTTACCATCACCTACTATCCCGAGGGGGGTGGAGACCCCATAGCCAAGCCGCCCATGACCGTGGCCGCTAACACGCGCAGGACCATCTACGTCAACGGACCGGAGGGCGCTGGTGAGGGTCTGCCCATCTCGGCCGAGGTCACCACGGACCAGCCGGTGATCGTGGAGAGGCCCATGTACTTCAGCCTCGGCGGCTGGGACGGCGGCCATGACGTGCTGGGCTTCGTCCCCTGATGGGGTCAGCCCCTGACATGTGACATTTCAAGATGCGGTGGTTTAACCAGAAGCATCATGGCGGAAATGTCACATGTCAGGGGCTGACCCCATCCGTTAGGGAGTGACACCTCGGCCTTGCGTCACGGGACCCAGCCGATGACGTCGTGCCCGCCGGGCCACTTGCCCCCGTAATCGAAGTACATGGGACGCTCGG
>CAYPZH010000201.1:1315-5703 GCA_964415205.1 uncultured Actinomycetota bacterium
GTGATGTCCACGGGCGCGTCCTCGTCGTTGCCGTTCATGATGGCGAGATAAGGCTCGAAGCCGGGGCGGGTGGTGCCCTCGGCGAAATAGAAGGTGGTGCCGGGGGAGGAGGCCCCCACTACGTCGTGCCCGCCGGGCCACTTGCCCCCGTAATCGAAGTACATGGGACGCTCGGCCAGGATGGGGACGCCGCCGGTCGACTCCACCTTGGCCGAGAAGTCGTAGGCGGGGTCGTCGCCCTCGCCCAGCACGCCCTTCACGTCCACGGTGGAGCGGGAGTTGGCGGGCACGGTGATGGACTGGGTATGGGTGCTGCCGTCCCCGCGGTAGTAGGTGATGTCCACGGGCGCGTCCTCGTCGTTGCCGTTCATGATGGCGAGATAAGGCTGGAAATCAGGGCGGCATGTGCCCTCGGCGAAATAGAAGCCCGGCTCTTGCGCGGGCAGTCCGGCGCTCCACAGCTCCGCCCCCTCGCTGTAGTTGTTGGCCCCGGCGTAGAGCCGGTTGTTGTAGGACTGGAAGGCGCCCACGGAGGTGTTCTTCACATTCCCGAACCCGGGTTTGTTCACCTGCACGAATCCCGTCCCGTCGTAAGCCCACACTCCTCCCCCGTTGTTGCCGTCGTAGGTGCCCAGGTATACGCTTCCGCCCTGCGAACTCAGGGTCTGGGCGTACGTCTCGGACACGGGGATGTCCATCTCCTTGACGATCTTTCCGCTGGCGTCCATCACGTAGACGGATGACTTATGGTCGGCACCGGTGGTGCCGTACCAGACGTTGCCGCCGTACGAGGCCATGCCGCCGAGCTTCGCCGCGGGCAGGTCGCTTATCTTGGTCGCCTTGCCGGTGCTGTCTATCCTGTATATGGTCGACGACCCATCGGTGTTGAGGGTGCCGTACCAGAGTTGGCCCCCGGAGGGCACCAGACCCTGCATGCCTTGCACGGACGAGGCGGGCGCATCCCACATCTTCGTGATGTTGCCCTCCGAGTCCATGGTGAATATGGACGATGACCCGTCCTTGTTGAGGGTGCCGTACCACAGCCTGCCGCCGAAGTCGGCCATCGCTGCGACGTCGGTCCTGCTCGTGCCGAGAGGCGCGCGGGTTACCCCCCCGATGGTATCGACGCCGAAGAGGCCGGCACCGCTGGTATAGTTGGACGAACCGAAATATAGCTTGCCGTTGAACACCTGCGCGCTGGAGGCGCCGGTGTCTTGCGATGGCATGTCGTACAGCGTGGTTATCTTTCCGGTGGGATCCACGCTGAACAACGTGCCGCCGGTGTAGTTGCCGGTGCAGACGTACAAACGGCCGTTGAACTCGGCCATGCTGTCGACGCTGGTGTTGAGTGTGTCCCAGGTCCCAAAGCTGCCGTCGAGGCGGAAATCGAAGGGGTCGCTATCGGCGGCAGCCGGCGAGCCGAGCGAAAACGCGGCGGCGACAAGCGCCAGCGCCAGCAGCAATATGAAAGCTCTTCGCACCGCGACCTCTACCGGGCACCCATTTGCCGTATGTCCAGACACCTGGAACACCTCCTTGTCGGCAGAGCCAAAGCCTTGCGATCCCCGAATCCATTAATCATGGTTTCGACTACCACCGCCGCAAGCTTTATCGCGCCCTCAATCCGGGGGTCACCCCTAAAAGACCCGAGTCAAGGCCAGGCTATCGGCCTGGTGGCCGGTCGCATGATAGGATGATATCTGCCGGGGACAAGGTCTATGCAGAGAAAGGCACGAGCATGCCAGATGAAGGCGGAGCGGCTATCGAGATCACGCCCGTCGGCGTGGTGAGGGGCGGGGCGAAGAAGCCCGTCCTCGCTTACAAGGCCGGGGGTATCCACATGGGCGAAATGGATGCCAACGGCGGCGACCCGGAGTGGCGGGAGCCGGAGATAGTCATCTACGACGAGTTCGCGGAGTGCCTGGACGGGATCGAGGAGTTCTCGCACGTCCTCGTCCTTTACTGGTCCCACCTGGCGGCGGAGCGGGGGCGCGGGGTGAGGAAGGTCCACCCCGCCGGCCAGCAGGACATCCCCATGGTCGGGGTCTTCTCCACGCGCTCCCCCGCCCGGCCCAACCCCGTCTGCTCGACCACCGTCGAGCTGCTGGGGCGGGAGGGGAACGTGCTCAAGGTCAGGGGCCTCGACGCGATCGACGGCAGCCCGGTGATCGACATCAAGCCCCATCTCCCCTCGTTCGACGCGCCCGGCGACGTGAGGCTGGCGGACTGGATGGTCGAACTGATGCGGCGCTTAGCGGGATGGAACCGAAGCTGAGGACGGCTTCACCGTAGCGATGGGGTCCAGTCCTGATGTGCCGCCCGCCGCGCCTAAGCACAGCCGGGTCTGCACACTCGAGGTTGAGCGCGAAGGTGCCGTTGCCATAGCCCGGGCCGGAAGCCAAGCCCGGGACCCCCAGATTGTTGCATAGATCGTGAATGTAACTTTTGAGCTCTGACCCTGATAGAAATCGGCTTCCCCCGGCCGTACGATGGAATGGTAAAATCATAGCGTGATAAGGCTGCGTGTGCGGGAGATACAGGGGGGTCATCATGAAGGCGTTTTCCAGGGGATTTACCGGTCTGCTTGCTGTCATCGTGCTCACCGTGCTCGTCGCCGGGTCGTGGTTCATGTTGCTGCCGGAGCAGGTCCAGGCGGCACCGATGACCTTTACGGTTAATACGACCGTCGACACCGTCTTGCCCCCGCCGGGGAACGCCGGCGAGCTGCGCTGGGCCCTGAACTCGGCCAATATCAACCCCGGCGCCGATACCATCAATTTCGCCATCCCGGGAGCGGGGGTCCACACGATAATCCCTAACGCGCCCCTTCCTGTCATAACCGATACGGTCATTATAGACGGGTACACACAGACCGGCGCGTCCTCCGCCACTGCAACGAGCCCCGCGAACATCTGCATCGAACTTGACGGCACCCTGGCCGGTCCGACCAACGGCCTCACCTTTCAACTGGCCGGCGTCAACGGAAGCGTGGTCAAAGGGCTGGCCATAAACCGCTTCATCCAGAACGGCATCTTCCTCCAGGGCGCAATAGGGGTCGCCGTTGAGGGTAACCACATCGGCACCGACGTGCTGGGCGCCGTGCCGCTGCCCAACAACTGGAGCGGCATAACCGTCATCGGTGGAGCCCAGTCGAACATCATCGGCGGCACTACCCCCGCCAGCCGCAACGTCATCTCCGGCAACGGCATGGACGGGATATGCATCGACAACTCGCATACCAACACGGTCACGGGCAACTTCATCGGCACCGACATGATCGGGGGCGCCCCCTGCCCCAACGGCGGCAGCGGCGTCCGGCTCATGAACAACGCCAACAACAACTTCCTGGGCGGCGGCACCGCCGCCAGCCGCAACGTCATCTCCGGCAACGCCGGCAGGGGCGTGATCATCACCAACTCTCCCAGCAACTTCGTCTTCAGCAACTTTATCGGCACCGACGCGACCGGGTCGGCCGCCCTCGCCAACGGCTCCGAGGGCGTCTATATAGCCGGCGGCTCCAACGGGTGCGTCGTGGGGGGCGCGCCCGTATTCGCCAGCACCATCTCGCATAACGGCAACGACGGCGTGGAGATAGGGAGCAGCGTCGACTGCGAGGTGAGCTTCAACCAGATACGCAACAACGCCGGGACCGGGGTGCTCATCGCCAACAGCTCCGCCTACCGCAACAAGATAAGCCGTAACTCCATCGACGGAAATGGCGCCCTGGGGATCGACCTGGGGGGAGACGGGGTCACCCCCAATGACGGCAACAACAACGACCCCGCCGCGCCCAACCGCGGTTACGATTACCCGGTCTTCTCCAGCGCCGAGATCACGCTCATCGGGGGCAGCGCCTCCGTCAGCGGGACGGCTCCCCCCAACGCCGAGGTGCAATTCTACAGCGCCGGTGCGGTGCCGGATGCCAGCGGCCACGGCCAGGGTTGGATCTACCTCACAAGCACCACGGCCGGCTCGGACGGGTCCTTCAGCGCTGTTTTAAACGGCATCTCCGACGGCGACGATGTATCGGCCATCGCCATCAGCCCTGCGGGGGACCCCTCCGGAGCGGGCAACACCAGCGAGTTCTCACAGAACGCGAAGGCAAAGGCCGCCAACGCCTTCTTTTTCGCCGAGGGCTACACCGGGGGCGGTTTCCAGGAGTACCTGTGTTTGGGCAACGCGGGGACGGCGCCCGTTGACGTCACCGTGACCTTCATGTTCAAGGGGGGCGGCACCCAGGTGGAGAGCTACAGCGTGTCGGCGAAGTCACGCCAGACGGTGGACGTGAACGCCGTGGTCGGGGAAGGCCAGGAGGTCTCCATGCGCTGCGAGGCCGCCTACCCCTTCGTGGCCGAGCGCCCCATGTACTTCGACTACACCGGCGCGGG
>CAYPZH010000202.1:0-5678 GCA_964415205.1 uncultured Actinomycetota bacterium
TGATGTACTCATCGAAGCCCGCCCCGGTGTAACCCTCGGCGAAATACCACAGGGTGGGAAGGGTGCCTGCGATGTCGATGGCGACGTTGGAGACCTCGGGGGTGCCGGGGCCTCCGGTCAGCACCACCCGGTACTGGATATAGCGGGTGGGGCCGCCGGGGACCGGCGCGCCGTTGCTAATCCCCGTCCATGCGCTCCAGGAGCCGTCGGGAGTGGGCGTGTCTCCGGTGCGCACGGTAAAGGAGACGGTCGTCCCCGCCGGTTTCACCTCGTCCCATGTTATATTGCCCCACTGCGCCGGCGAACCGGCGTCGAAGACGGAGGATACCAGCCATGCCGAGCCTGAGTAGTCTGCGCTGCTGGTGGCGGTGCCGATGGCGGGGCTGAGGCCGCTGCCGTAGCCGTCGTAGAAGCCGCGCACGGTGTTGCCCTCCAGGAAGGGCAGTGTCGCAAAAATATCGCCGTCGTCCCAGGCCGGCCCAGGGGTCGTCGGCGCGATGAGAGGATTGTAGGTACCCGTCAGGACAGTCCAGTGGGCGCCATCTTGGCTGTAGGCCTCTCCCATGCTGAACCCGCTCGCACCGAGCCCGGCAAAAGCCATCTTGTAGATACTGCCGTCGAAGGCCAGGTCCCATATCTCCACACTGTTCTGGTACCAGGGAGCGCCTCCCGAGGTGATGACCGGGCTGGCCACGGTGTCTTTCGTCCAGGTGATGCCGTCCGGGGAGGTGGCGATGCCGATGCCGTAACTGCCGGCCCCGTCGTCCGAGGAGTAGGCCATGAGGTAATCGCCCATCCACGGCCGCTCGAGGATACGGAATCTCCCGGGGCCCGTGGCGTCCCAATCGGCGGGGTCGGCGGAGAGCACCGGGTTGGACGCGTCCCTGTCCCAGTGATAACCGTCGGGGGAGGTCGCGTACCCTATGCCCGCGGTCCCACCGGCATCGTACGCGATATACCACATGCTGTAATAGAAATGATACGGCCTCACTATCGCAGAGCCCAGGGACTCATCCCAGGAGCCGGCCGCGCCCGGCCCGAAGACGTAGGCTTCCTCCCTCTCCCAGTTCGTGAGGTCGGTTGCGGTCGCGTAGCCGTAGCGCAACTCGCCGCCGCTGTCCCAGCCGCGGAAGAACATGGTGTAATGGTCTCCCTCCTCGAGGAGCGGGCCGTAACCTACACCGCCCGCGTCCCAGGCGGACCCCGCGCCGCTGCGCTCGATCACCGGGCTGGGATACTTCGCCCAGGTGACACCGTCGGGTGAAGAGGCGGCTCCCATCGCGCGTATGCCGGAAGCATCCTCCCCACGGTAGAAGACCTGGTAGCCCCCTCCTTCCATCGGCACGGGAAACCCTACTACTTCAGCAGCGTCCCAGGCGGACCCCGCTCCCGGGGCCAGCACCGGGTTGGTCGCCTCCTTGGTCATCGTAGTGGGCATATAGCTCATGCGCATGGTCCCGGGCACGCTAGTGGTGTCCATTAAGGACGAGCTTTCGAAGCGGGAGCTGTCGAACCAGGAGACTTGGCCCGGCCCGCCCGACCAGTCGGTCTGGCGCCATTCCCAGCCTTCCGCCACGGCGGCTGGAATGGGAAGGAGCACGAAGAAGAACGCGGACAAGAGAAGGCACAACCCGAAGACCATCACCCTGCGCATGGCACACCTCCCTGAAAACGCCCCGGCATGTAAACAAATATGGTGACCGCCCCTTGTAAAGAGCTGTTTCGCTCACATTCCCTTTGCGTTGTTGCTTCGTTCTCGCCCTACTCTTATGTTGAGATTTGTTCTGCTCTTGCCTCACTCTTTCGTTGGTACTTTTATTATTCCTTTACCTTTATATCCACCTTCGCCTGAAGATAATCCCGAGGCTGGCTTCCATAGGCGCAATAGCGAGGGCTGGTCTGGGGGCCCTGCAACGTCATCGCGAGAAGGCGGAGCCGATGAAGCAACACCTATGTGCTCGCAGTGCCGTAGTAGCACTGCGCGGTTGTTTTGACCCTCTGCATCACCAAGCCGGTTTCCGGGCGTAACCCCTACCAAAGATGGGGTCAGGGACATGTGACATTTTCACGAAGGATAGTCTTGAACATACGCTATCAAGAAATGTCACATGTCCCTGACCCCGTCGTCGTGAGCACGCGTTATCAAGAATGTCACATGTCAGGGGCTGACCCCATCTGGGCTAGGGGGCGAAGCCCTGGGAGTCGTGGCCGCCGGGCCAGTTGTAGGCGTGTGTCCCCTGGTAGAAGAAGTACATGGGGCGCTCGCAGATGACCGGCTTGTCCGACTGCACATAGGCCGAGAGCTCCAGGCCCTCACCCGCGTCCTGTCCCACGTCGATGGTGAAGCGGGAGTGGGGATCCACGGTGTGGTTCTTGGTGATGGGCGTCCCCCCGAGCACGTAGTAGGTGACGGTGAGGTTGGCCGCTGCTCCCCCGGGGTTCTGCACCGTGAGCCACTCGTCGAAGCCAGCCCCGGTGAAGCCCTCAGCGAAAAACCACTGGGTGGAGGGCGAGTTCACCCCCACCGCACAGTGGCCGCCCGGCAGCCCACCGTGCAGCTGGTCGAAGTACATGGGACGCTCCACCAGGATGGGCAGGTTGGAGTGCAGGTAGGTCGATATCTCCGAGGCCACCCCGGCGTCGTCCCCCACGTTGATAGTGGCACGGGAGTTGGGGTCTATAGTGTGGTTGCTGGTTATGGGCGCCCCAGCCGGAGTGTAATATGCGATGGCCACGGTGGCCGGGGCCGCGTTGGGGTTCTGGATGGTGATGAACTCGCTGAAGGGGTAGAAGGTGGCCCCCTCGGCCAGGTACCAGTCCTGGGCCAGGTTTGGCGAACCCATGACGATGTGGCCTCCGTCCATGCGCCCATCGAAGTTGAAGTACATGGGGCGCTCGGCCAGGATGGGCCGGTCCGCCTGGAGCATGGCCGAGACCTCCAGGCCCGCTCCGGCGTCCTCGTTGACGTTGATGGTGTAGCGCGAGGTGGGGGCCACGCGGTGCTGTTTGCGGATGGGCGCTCCGCCGTTCACGAAGTAGGTGACATCCAACGTAGCCCATTCCGCGTTGGGGTTCTGGACGGTGAGGTATTCCTCGAAGTCCTCTCCCGTATAGCCCTCGGCGAAGTACCAGCGGCGCGAGAGGCCGGTGGAGCCCATGGCGTCCGAGCCTCCCTGCCAGTCGTGTCCCGCCGTGCCGGAGTAACGGAAGTACATGGGCCGTTCCGCGATCACCGGTTGGTCCGATTCCACCACAAAGGAGTTCTCCTCCCCCTCCCCCAGGTCGGAGTTGACGTAGATGGTGTAGCGGGAGTCGGCGGGCACGGTGTGGGGGCGCAACTCCGGGGCCGCCGAGGGGGTGTAGTAGGTCACCCACACGTGGGCATCGGCCGGGTTGGGGTTCTGGATGGTGATGTATTCGTCAAAGCCCGCTCCGGTGTAGCCCTCGGCGAAATACCAGGTGACGGGGACGGCGGTGAAGTCGATGGCCAGGTTGGAGACCACGGGGGTATCGTTGCCGGAGCCGTTCAACACCACCTGGTACTGGATAAAGCGTGAGGGGCCCCCGGGAACCATTCCTCCATTACCCACTAGGCTCCACCCCGACCAGGTGCCGTCGGGCACGGGCACGTCGCCGCTGCGCACGTAAACGCCCACCGCGCATCCGGCGGGCACATCCTCGTCCCAGGTCACGCTGCCCCAGGTGGTCGGCTGGCCGGCGTCGAAGACCGATGATGTGAGGCTTCCCACCACAGGGTAGCCCGGAGCGGCGGTGGCGGTCCCCATCCCCCTGAAAGGGGCGATACTGCCGTAACCGCTATAGAGGGCGCGCAGGGTGTTGCCCTCCAGGAAGGGGACCATCATCTGCACGCCCTGATCGTCCCAGGCCGGAGCGGCGCCGTAGGGAAGGGTGGGGTTTCCGAAGGGGTTGTCGAACCAAATCAGGCCGTCGGTGCTGTATATCTCGGCGCAGCTGCGGCACATGCTCGCGTCCAACCCGTAGAGGGTCATCTTGTAGATGCCGCCGTCGAAACTCAGGGACATCACGCCCACGCTCAGCTCGTGCCAGGACCCCACCGCACCCGACTGCCAGATGGGGTTGGGGTGCTTGGTCCAGGTGATGCCGTCGGGGGAGAAGGCCAGGCCGACGCCGGTGTTGCCCGCCCCGTCGCTGGCGGTGTAGACCATCATAAAGTCCCCCGCCCACGGCCGCTTCAAAATATGGAAGTCCCATATCGCTCCGCCATCCCAGGTCCCCGAGCCCGGGCCCAGGACGGGATTGGCGGCGTCCCTGGCCCAGTTCACGCCGTCGTCGGAAGTGGCGGTACCGACGCAACCGGTGACCATGTTGTTCCCTGTATACCACAGGCGGTAACCCCCGCCCTCCCGGACAAGGGCGGCGTCGCCGATGAATGCCTCCCAGGAACCCGGGTCGCCCGGCCCGAAGACGAAACCTTCCAACCTGTCCCAGTGCATGAGGTCAGGCGAGGTCGCCAGGCCGTAATATTGGTTGATGCCGCTGTCCACGCCTCCGAAGAGCATGGTGTAGCGGTCTCCTTCGTCCAGGATGGGGCCCAGATACACGCCCCCTGCGTCCCACGCTGTCGCCGGGCCGCTGCGCTCGAGCACCGGGTTTGCGGCGTATTTCGTCCAGGTGACCCCGTCGGGGGAGGAGGCGTACCCCAACGCGCTGACCAAGAAGCCGGCATCCTCACCGTAGTAGAGCACCTCGTAACCGCCGCCCTTCCTCCTGCGGGGGTATCCGAAAACGCCGCCGTCGTCCCATTCTCCCGGCGCCCCGGGGACGACCACGGGGTTGGCGGGATCGCGGGTGTAATTGCGTGAGAGATGGGATAGGCGCATGGTGCCCGGCACCGAGAAGGTGTCCACCATGTCGGAGGAGTCGTAGCGTGAACTGTCGTACCAGGCGGCCTGGCCGGGCCCCCCCGTCCAGTCGGTCTGGCGCCACTCCCAACCCTCCGCCACCGCGGCGGGGGCTCGCAATAGCACGAAAGACGCCGCGTACGCCAGGAAACAGAAGAAGAACACGCCCAGCTTTTTCATGACCCACCTCCCTGGCCCCTCGATGGATTTCCCCGAGCGCCGCATGCCTCGACCATCCCGGATGATATACCCATTTTCGCACGCCCCCAAGCATACCGGGCGAGAGCTGTATCTTGAATGGAATGAAAGGAGCGAGCAGAGCGTGACTTATTCCATGCCCGTGGGCCTCAACCACGTCATCGCGAAGGCAGAGAGTGAAGGGGCCTTCGCTTTAACGGCCCTGCAGTTGCAGGCCCGGATAAGGCCTCTTGAGCGAGACGCTTCTGCTCGGCCCCTATCCGGGATTTTTTCGTCGTCACGTATGCGCCCATGGATACCCGGGCTCCGAGGTTGCCACGGCGCCTACGGCGCCTCGCGACGACGGAATGAGAAGAGAAGCGGTCCGAGTGTTTATCCTGATGGGGACGAAGCGGCGCCATCGTTGGGAGGCGGGGCCGACGGGGCATCCTCGACCTGCCCGTGCGGCCTCGAGTGCGTGGGGACTGCAGTTTAACGCGCTTCTGGTTTGGCCCCAAAAGGGACGCATTAGAGACGTGCGCCTGCAACGGCGGGTTTTCCAGGGCCGGCCGGTTTCCGGGCGTGAAACGATAAAGAGCGGATACCTCCGGAAAATCA
>CAYPZH010000203.1:0-5672 GCA_964415205.1 uncultured Actinomycetota bacterium
GGGTGGCCAAAGAGCCCGGGCACAGCCTTCGGCTATAAGGAGGTCTTTCCCTCCCCCGCGGCCGGAGACCTCGACGGCGACGGCGACCTGGAGATCGTGGTGGGCACTTGGGGGCATTACATCACCGCCTGGCATTACCAGGGCCCCCTCGCCTGGCAGTATTACAACGCGGACACGGTGTGGTCCTCGCCCGCAGTGGCGGACATCGACCTGGACGGAACTGACGAGGTGGTCATCGGAGCGGACTGCTGGGGCGGCCCCAACTGGCCCTATTCCCGCGGCGGCCTCCTCTACGTCTTCGAGGGCGACGGCTCCATCAAGAGCAACTTTCCCAAGCAACTCCCCCAGGTCATCTGGTCCTCACCCGCCATCGCCGACCTGGACTGCGACGGTTTCCCCGATATGGTGGTAGGCACGGGACTCTTCTGGCAGAACACCACCCCGGGGGCCAGCAACTACTTCCCGTACGCCGACGGCAAGTCCGTCTACGCCTTCAACTACCGCGGGGAGAGCATACCCGGCTGGCCGGTGCGGACCGGCGACAACAACTTCTCCTCGCCAGCGGTGGCGGACATCGACAACGACGGCTTCTTCGAGGTGGCCATCGGCTCCATGGACCACAACATCTACGTGTGGAACCACGACGGCTCCCAGAGATGGGCCACGCGCTACTACGGTGTGCCCAAGCTGGGTTCGCCGGCCATCGCCGACATCAACTCCGACGGCGTGCTGGACGTGATCATGGCCGAGGGCGGCAACCTCACCGCCCGCGACCCCAACGGCAACATGTTCCTGAACCAGAACGTCGGCGGCAACGTATTCAACAGCCCCGCCGTGGGCGATATCGACGGCGACGGGAGGATAGAGGTCATCGTGGCCACGGGCATGGACGGCGAGACCGGGAAGCTGGCCAGCTACGAGGCCGGGACCTTCAACGCCGCCCTGGCGCCCTGGCCGATGTTCCGCTGCAACGCCCGCCACACCGGCGGATACGAATACGTTGAGGTCCCCGACCTGTGGCCGCCCGAGGAGGTAAAGAGCCGCAGCTACCTGGCGGAGGGTTTCACGGGAGCGGGGTTCAACCAGTTTATCCTGCTCATGAACACGCTGGACACCGAGATACCGGTGCAGATAAGGTACACCCTCCCCAGCAGCAGGTCGGTGGTGAGGACGATGTTCATCCCGCCCCATTCCCGCTCCACCGTGCCCGTCAACGCCACCGTCAACGGGCAGGAGGTGAGCACCTCCGTGATCTCCAACCAGGAGGGGCTGGTGACGGAGCGGGCGATATACTTCAACTACACCGGGGGCGGGGGCTCGTGGACGGGCGGGCACAACGTCATGGGAACGGACCTGCCCCTCAAGCAGTGGTACTTCGCCGAGGGCTGCACGCGCCCCGGCTTCCACACCTGGCTGACCCTGCAGAACCCCGGCGAGAAGGACGCCCGGGTGGGGATCGATTACTACTGCGGGGACGGCCAGCAGGTGAGCAAAGCGGTGACGGTCAGGGCGAAGTCGCGCTACACCGTGGCCGTGCACGGGGACGCCCAGGGCATCGGGGTGCACGCGAGCGAGCACGGCGACGTCTCCATCAAGGTGACCTCGGACCAGCCCATCGTGGCCGAACGGCCCATCTACTTCGACTACTGCGGCACTTGGGACGGGGGTCACAACGTCATGGGGGCGGGGTTTCCCTCCCCGGAATGGTATTTCGCCGAGGGGTGCACGCGCCCCGGCTTCCACACCTGGCTGTGCCTGCAGAACCCGGGGGATGAGCCGGCCCGGGTGCGCCTGGACTACCTGTGCGGCGACGGCAGGAACGAGTGCCGCGAGCTGACCGTCCCGGCCCGCTCGCGCTTCACCGTGGCCGTGCACGATACGAAGTACGGCATCGGCGTGCAGGACAACAACCACGGCGACGTGTCCATCCGGGTGACCTCGGATCAGCCCATCGTGGCCGAACGGCCCGTGTACTTCTCCATGCCCGGGGGCATCGTCGGCGGGCACAACACCCAGGGCCAACCCGTGGAGTGACGTGGGGTCGCGGAGCCGACCCGGCCTTCAGGCCCTCCTCTCACGCGCCTGGCGGGCGAAGCGCAGGTAGGCATCCAGGGCGAGCAGGCACGCGCGCAGGTCCGCATAGACCGGGATTCCCTGCTCCCGCATCTTCTCCTCCAGGGTATTGAAGAAGCGCAGGTCCCCGAACACCCACGACACCACGGCCTTGCCGCTGCTCCGCACCTCTGCGCCTATCTCTTCGAAGGGGAAGTACTCTACCATCTTCGAGGCGAAGGGCAATAGAATCACCCCGTCCACGTTGTCGTCGGCGAGCACCGCCTTCATGGAGCCGCTGAAGGCCTCGAAGCCGCGCTGCTCGATAGCGGGCCAGATGTCCACCGGGTTGGAGGGCGCCATCCAGGTGGGGAAGACGCCCTTCAGCTCTTCCAGGGTGCCGTCCCGCAGTGCCGGTACTCTCAGCCCCGCGTCGCGCAGGAGGTCGGTGAGGACAACTCCGCCTCCGCCGGTGACGGTCACCACCGCCACCCCGCGGCCGTCGGAAGAGCTGATGCGGAAGGGCTCGGGGTGCAGGGAGAAGGCCTTGCCCACGTTCATCAGTTCGTTGAAGTCAGCCACCTGGATGACCCCGGCCTGCCTCAGGGCCCCGTCCGCCACCTCGCTGGAACCGGCCAGGCTGGCGGTGTGGGAGAGGGCGGCCCGGGCCGATTCCTCGTGGCGCCCCCCTTTGAGCACGGCCAGGGGCTTCTCCCCGGCCATCCCCGCGGCGACCTCAAGGAAGGCCCTGCCGTCCGCGAAGGATTCCAGGTATGCCACCACCGCCCTGGTCTTCCCGTCGCCGGCCAGGTAGCGCAGGACCTCCACCTCGTCGACGTCTATCTTGTTGCCGATGGCGCACGCCTTGGAGACGGTGAAAAAGCCGGAGATGACGAACTGCAGCATGAAGCCCGCTGCCAGCATACCGCTCTGGGCGATGATGCCCAGCGTCCCGGGCTTGAGCCGCTCGTGGGCGTTGGGGGCGCGCATGAAGGGGGTGAAGATGAAGGGGTCGGTATTCACCAGGCCGGTGCAGTTGGGCCCCCACAGGCGCAGGCCGGTGCGGGAGGCGATCTCCCGGCAGCGGGCGTCTATGCGCCTGCCCTCCTCCCCCGCCTCGGCGAACCCGCCGGACTCCAGCACCGCCGCCTTCACGCCGGCAGCGGCGCAGTCCTCCAGCACCTCCGGGACGCCGGCGGCGGGGATGAAGACGATGGCCAGCTCCACCTTCCCCGCGAGCTCCCTGATGGAGGGGTAGCACTTCACCCCCAGGATCTCGCCCCTCCCCGGGTTCACCGGATACACCGGGCCCGCGAAGGATTCCAGCATGTTGGCTATGATGCTGTGGCCGCCCTTGGCCTCGTTTGGGGTGGCGCCGATCACCGCCACGCTGCGGGGCGAGAAGAATACGTCCAGGCCTGCGCGTCCGGTCATGCTGCGTTCCCTCCCGTGTCTATGCTGCATCATCTGCCGCGGATCGCCGCCCGCGTATTTTCATTCTACAACAGAACCCACGACTGTTCCCCTAGCCCTTATAAGGTAGAATAGTACCGCGTATTCCGAGGTAATAGTCGCGGTGGCGCCGGAAACAGAAGGGAGGCGTATGGCGGGGCTCAGGGAACACCTCTTGGTCGTATGTCTCTTTCTCGTCATCGCCTTCCTCTTCATGCTGCCCTTCGCACTGCACCTCGACGGGGCGGTGATCGGCAGCCGGGTGGACAACCTGCTCAACGTGTGGATCTATTCCTGGAACGGCCACGCCGCCACCACCGCGCCCCTGGACATCTTCCAGGCCAACATGAACTACCCCTCCCCCGACAGCCTCGCCTTCTCCGAGCACCTCTTCACCTTTTCCCTGCTGGCCGCGCCGCTCTCCTGGATCACCGGCAACGCCGTGCTCGCCTACAACCTCATATCCCTGCTGGGCTTCGCCCTCTGCGGCTACACCATGTACCTGCTGGCGAAATACCTCACCGGCAAGAGGGTGGCCGCCTTCGCGGCGGGGGCCTTTTTCGCCTTCGTTCCCTACCATTTCGCCACCGTGGTCCACGTGCACGTGAGCCTGTACTGCCTGCAGCCTCTCGTCCTGCTCTTTCTCATCCGCTACTTCGACCGGGGGCGCCCGCGGGAACTGGCCGCCTTCGGCGCCGCCTTCCTGGCCCAGGCCCTGCTGGGATGGTACCAGCTCGCCTTCTCCTCCATCCCCATCGCACTCTTCCTGCTCTGGCGCCTCCTCGCCCGCGACCGCCGTGAGCAGTTGAAGAAGTTCGTCGCCGTCGCCGCCGTCCTGCTCCTGTGCATGGCCGTGGTCATTCCCTTCGCCCTGCCCTATTTCCGCCTGCGCGCCAACATGCCAGAGAGCGAGAGCCGCCCCGCCATAAACATCATCTCCCGCGCGCACCTCGCCGATTATCTGCGCGTCCTTCCCCAGAACTGGCTTTACGACCAGCTCGGGTTCTCCAAGACCGGCAGCCCCGGCGGGGGCGATGCCCTCTTCCCCGGCCTGTCCATCGCGCCCCTCTTCGCCCTGGCGCTGATCTTCCTCTTCGCGGGGGGCGCGGGCGCGTTTGCGGGGCGCCGCCGCAAGCCCCGGGCGCGCAAGTCGGAAGCGCCGCAAAGGCCGGGCGCGCCGCGGGCGGAGGGCGGGCGAGCCGAAGCCGGCCCCGCACGGGCGGGACCGCCGCTCCCGGGTCCACCGGAGCGCATCGCGTCGCCGCGCGGCTTTTTTCTCTTCTTCGCCTTCCTCGGCCTGGCGTGTTTCGTGCTCTCCCTGGGGCCCGACCCCGGCGGCCTCAACAACGTCTTCTACCGGGCCCTGCACCGGCTCCCCTTCTACGGTTTCGTGCGTTTCCCGATCCGTTACCATATCATGGTAATACTCTCGCTGTCCGTGATCGCCGCCTACGGCTGCACCGCCCTGCAGAGCTACGCGCAAGCCCGCGGGGGCAGAGGGTGGGCGCTGGCGGCGGGCATGGCGCTGATCGCGTTCATGCTGCTCGAGTTCGCGGTGGTTCGGCTGCCCCATGTGCCCGTGCCGACCGGGGGTGAGGTGCCCCGGGTATACGAGGACCTGGCCGGGATCGAAGAAGCGATGGTGGTGGAGGTGCCCATGCCCTCGCTCGCGAACAGCCTGGTCCTGGAGGACCCCCTGAACGTCAATTTCGGCACGGTGGAGAACCTCTTCCAGTCCGCCGAGTGGGAGCAGACGGCGGCCTATTTCTCCATCTATCACTGGAAGCGGACCGTCAACGGCATGAGCGGTTACTACCCCCTCTTCTACCGCCGGGCCCTGGTGGAGATGGACGCCTTCCCGGGGCCGCGGGCCTTGAGCTTCCTGCGCGCGGCCAGGGTCGATCACATCGTCGCCCGCTGGGGCGACTTCCCCGCAGGGTGCGCCTCCGCCGTCAGGGAGGCCCTGGAGGATGAAGCGGGGGTGGAGCTGCTGCGGGACTACGCCGACGGCATGTCCCTCTACCGCCTCTCCGGCGCGGACACCGTGGACGCGGCGCGCCTTGACCTGCCCGTATTTCTTCCCGAGAGTACCGCCCCCGGCGCTCTCCTCCACGCCTCAGTGGGGTTCTTCAACCCCGAGGAAGCGCCCTTCGTCAACCTCTGCGAGC
>CAYPZH010000204.1:0-5628 GCA_964415205.1 uncultured Actinomycetota bacterium
GCTCTCAACCTTCCTCAAGTCAACCTATCCAATGTCTTAATATGTATTATATTATGATATATCCTATGTTATAATATAGGTATTATGAAAGGCGCTGCGGGAGAAGGCGGAAAGACGCTCGGGGGGAAGGGCTCGCCCAAGATAAAGAAACTCCTCTACATGGACGAGCACTTCGCCGACGCACTGGAGGTCTGCGCGCACCTCGAGGGGGTATCGCAATCGGAGATCCTCAGGCGTGCTCTGGCCGCCTACTTCGCCGGCTACGACCGCACAAGGGTCAAGGCTTTCGCGCAGAAGGCCAAGGCCCTGGACAGGTTCAGATGAGCACCCTATGGGCAAATTCGCGATTTCTTGTGGAGATAACCTCGGGGGAAAGGGCATAAAAGCCCAGGATAGTATGGCAGGTTACTTCCGATAACCCGATTTATTGGAAGTTTAGATTGGGTGGGTAAAGCATCTGGCCGAGATACAAATGTCTGACTTCATGATGGACACTTGTTTCGCTTTCTCGTCTCCTTGTCAAGCTGACCACAAGGACATTTGTTGCTTCACAAGTCATTTAAGCACACAAAGATATAGACGGAGCAGGGTTCTTCCAAGACCTCATGATAAAATCTTGGCAAGGCCAGTATATAAGGAGGTATGTAGATGAAGATCCTGGTAGCTTATTTCAGCCAGACCGGTCAGACGAAGAAGGTCGCCGATGCCATCTTCGAGAGCATCGAGGGCGAGAAGGAGATGAAGGAACTCGGCGAAGTGGAGAGCCTGGAGGGATACGACCTCGCTTTCATCGGTTTCCCCATCATCGCCTTCGGCCCCGCCAAAGAAGGCAAGGATTTCCTGGAGCAGAAGGCAGCCGGCAAGAAGGTGGCGCTGTTCATCACCCACGCCGCTCCCGAGGACCAGGAGGGCGTGGGAGAATGGCTGGACAAGTGCAAGGCAGCGGCGGCGTCCGCGGAGCTGGTGGGCTTCTTCGATTGCCAGGGTGAGCTTTCGCAGGCCATAGCCGACGCGCTGCTCAAGAGCGACAATCCCATGATGCAGTCGTTCGGCGAGCGCCGTCCCGAGACCATCGGCCAGCCCGACGATACCCGCCTGCAGCGCGCGCGGGACTTCGCCAAGGAGATCGTCAGCAAGCTCTAGACAACCAGGGGACGCAACACATTGGGGTCAGAGCTCATTTGTTGCATTAATGCTGAACGTGACTACTGAGGGTCAGGTCTTGCATTTTGCATTCTTGCGGCCTCGGATCAAGGTAGCAATCTCTGGTGGAATGCAAAAGGCAAGAAGCCTGACCCTATCAACGGGGGTAGCCGGTGGAGCAGGAGCCCGCCGTGCGCCCTGCCCAATAGGTGGCGCGCTCGCAGCAGATGAGCGCGTCCGCGACCACGTGCAGGGACAGCTCTCCGTAGTAATACTCCCCCACCGGCATGGTGGAACGGGTGTGCGCGGGCACATCTATCACCCCTATCTCGCTCTCGCCCTGGCCGGTCATGGCGTAGACCCTCGCGGTCGCGTCCGCGTCGCCCGGGTTGTAGAGCAGCAGCCAGGTCTCGAAACCGAAGGCCGTGCATCCCTCGGGCAGGAAGAACTCCGTCGCGGCGGCGGTGACGCCGTTGCTCTCGTGCCCCGCCCTGCCCCCCGGCGCCGCCCAGTACATTGAGCGCGAGGCCACGATGGGGATGTCCGCCTGCACACGCGCGGAGACGTCGCGTCCCGGCATGAGATCGTTCAGGTTGATAGTGGTCCTGCTGCGGGGGCGCATGGTCACCTCGAGGGGCGTCAGCCCTTTCCCCTGCGAATCGAGCCCCACCGTGACCTTCGCCTCCACCGGCTGCGGGTTGAAGAGCAGCAGCCAGGTGGAGAAGCCGGAGTGGGTGGCCCCCTCGGCGAGATACCAGGTCCTGGCGGGCTCCTTCGCCCCCATGGAACAGGTGCCGGAGCGGCGGCCCGGCCCGTACAGGGAGACCTCGGCCACCACCGGTCCCTGCGAGACGAGCAGCGTGGATACGTTGTCGGCGTGCACCCAGTCGTTCACCCTCACGTTGGCGCGCGAGTAGGCGGGCACTTCGACCGTCCCGCTGCGCTCCTGCCCGGACTCGGTGAGGAACTCCATGCTCACCAGGGTGGACGCGTTCCTGGGGTTGAGGATGGTCACCCAGGTCTCGAGGCCGTGGTCGGTACACCCCTCGGCCAGGTACCAGCGGCGCGAGCCGGCTTCGGTGCCGACAGCCGTGTGGCCCTCCAGCCTGCCGTTCCAGTACATGGCGCGCTCCGCAACCACCGGCTGGTCCGACCCCACCCTGATGCCCGAGCTCTTACCCCAGATGGTGCCGCTGGCGTCCATGGTTAGGCGCGAGCGCGCTGGCACCGTCACCGGGTCTACGTTGCGCGGCCCCTCCTCGGTGTAAAAGGACACGCTCACTTCGGCGGGGACGTCGTTGGGGTTGGCCACCAGCACCCAGGTCTCGAAGCCGTGCCCGGTGCACCCCTCGGCGAGTAGATACTGGTAGGGCGTCACCGGCGGCACGTCGGGCGGGACGTCCGTATATACGTTGATCATGCCCTCGTCCATGGTCACCTGCTTGCCGCCGCCGGCGAGCACGCCGTAGCTGGCGGAGAGCATCTGGCGGAAGGTGTTGGCGTTGTCGGGGTTGTGGCGGGCGTTCCCCGTCACCGGGTAGAGGACGTGTTTGCCGCAGTAGTAGTCGAGGGCGACGGGGTCGCGGCTGGCCAGGAGGCGGTCCAGGCGCACCGCGCTCTCGTAGGGGGAGTTCGGCCCTCCCGCCGGGCAGACCCAGATGGCGACCCCCAGGTTGAGGTCGGGGTACCGCCCCGTGAGCATGAGCTTGGCCAGGATGCCCTCGCTCACCATGGGGGTGTGGGGAGGGTTCTGCGTCCCCTGGTACAGGTCCTGCACCCCCATGAAATGCTTCAGGCTGCAGGTGACCCCGGCGAGGCTGTGGTCCTTGAGCACCGGCATGTTGATGAGCTTCACCCGCGCGTTGTCGTAGCCGGTGCCGGTCCACTGCCCGTGGCGCAGGGATATGCGCGTGCCGTACACGGTGGTGAACTTGGGGTATCCCAGCTGGATCTCGGGGACGTAGCAGTAGCCGTCGCGCATGTCGCCGGAGCCGAACTCGCCCACCGACAGCGTCTGGATGGCGGTCCAGTCGTACACCGAGACGCGGTGTCCGGCGGCGGCGAACATCGTGGCCACGTCGTTGAAGGACTGCCCGCGGTCCTCGGCGTTGCAGGCTGAGGGGTTCTGGTTGTCCGGCCGGTTGTCCATGTAGGTGTCCCACTGGCCGTTCTCCACGATGGCCACCTCGCCGCTGAATCCGTCTGGGTGGTTGACGATGGCACTTATCAGTCCCTTGACCGCGTCGGTGTTGGTGCCGCCGCGGTAGCGCCACTCGCCGTTCACCTTGATGAGCACGATGTCGTCGGAGGCGATGATGCCCTCGGGGCCCGCTGCGTCATGCTCGCCGGCGCTGCGGTAGAAGTCCAGGCCGTTGCCGTCCATGACGTCGATGAGCATGTCCACCCCGCGCGAGGAATCGGGCGGTATGTTCTCGGCCACGAAGATGTCCGAGGCTCCCGGCGACGCCGAGCGCAGCTCGGGGAGGGTGAGGGCGGCGGCGGCGGCCCGCATCTCGGGGGTGGTGCCGGGGCCGTCGAATCCCCCCAGGAGGGAAAAGGCCAGCAGGCCGGCCAGGAGCAGGATCGCCGTTGCCTCCGCCGCGCGCTTGAGCCGGGAGTGCCTGGGCAACTCTATCCCCAGCGCCCTGGCGCGGGCAAAGCGCCCCGCGCGCACGGCCAGGGGCATCACGCTGCCGCCGAAGAGCACGCTGGTGTTGAGCAGCGCCGCCTGCTGGCAGGGATAGCTGAGTCGGGACGGTTTGCGCCCGGAGCGCACGATGAGCCACACCAGGGAGACTATGCCGATGACGTACACGTTGCCGAGAAGGAAGCTTTTCAGGCGGCCCTTTATCCCCCAGGGATGTTCCCGTCCTGGAGGCGCTGCGGAACCTCCCCGCTCCTGATGCGTTCCGGCATCCGCCTCTATACCGCCCGGTTCGCCTGTGTCGTGGTCGACCATGCGCATTTCGGTTGCCCTCCCGGACCGTCGCCGTACTTCTCGATTGACAGGTATTTATTAGATTATCGGCCGTGATGTGCCGCGGATTAGCGTAAACCCTCATTGACATCCGTCCCCTCTGGGGTCAACCACCGACGAGGACAAACCGTTCGTCCCCTCTCGTCCCCTCTGGGGTCAACCCCGGACAAGGACAGAGTCCCTTCCACACTCGTCCCTTCTGGGGTCAACCCTCGACAGGGACAGATCCACGGTACGATGGTAACCGATCACATGAGCAGAAATTACACAACCTCCCGCAAGCATGGGCTGAGAGCCTCAAATAGGCCCCCATGCCTGCGGTGACGCCTGGCGCGCTCCCCTTCACCTATACCCAACCCCAACCAGGATGATAAGCTTCTCTCGATACGTCGCATAAGCACCATACACAGCCTCGTCCTCTTCACCCCTGAAGGGTAAGCGGCGGGCAAGCAGGGAGGGAGGAGCACATGGAGAATAAGGATATCCTGGTGGAGAAGGACGGCTATGTCGCGATCCTGACCCTCAACCGTCCTGATCACCTCAACGCCTTGACCCTGAGCATGCAGGATGAGTTGCTCGCCGCACTGAAGGAGGTGGACAGCGACCCGGGGGTGAGGGCTATCGTCCTCACCGGCGCTGGGCGCGCATTCTGCGCCGGCATCGACATGTCCAGCGGCGCGACGGCCGCCGACGACACCGTCCCGCAGGACCTTCTGGAGGAGAAGACCAGCACCGTCAAGTTCCTTTTTTCTCTCAATAAACCGGTCATCGTAGCCTACAACGGCGCGGCGGTCGGAGTCGGGCTCACCATGACCCTGCCCTTCGACATCCGCATCGCGGCAGAGAGCGCCAAGCTCAGCCTGGCCTTCGTGCGACGTGGGCTGCTCCCCGAACTGGCGTGCCCCTGGCTGCTACCCCGCATCATCGGCATCAGCCGCGCGGCCGAGTTCATGTACACCGGTCGCGCGTTCACCGCACGGGAAGCCCTGGAGTTCGGCCTGGTGAACCGGGTAGTCCCGGACGAGGAGTTGCTGCCGACGGCACTGGAGCTGGCCAGGGAGATAGCCGAGAATTGCTCGCCGGTGAGCGTTGCCCTGACCAAGAAGATGCTCTACGACTTCCTCGCCGAGAGCGACGTCGAGAAGGCCGAGAAGACCAACCACCGCTACCTGGACTGGGTCATGACCCAGCCGGATGTGGTGGAGGGTATCATGTCCTTCATGCAGAAACGCAAACCGGAGTGGACGGGAAAGGTGCCCGGCGACATCCCCGACTTCGAGTGAGCAGCCTTTTAGGGTCACGCAACCTCTTGGGGTCAGAGCTCATTTCTTGAATTTTCAGGTTTTACGCAATCTCTTGAGGACAACCTCTTGGGGTTAGAGCTCATTTATTACGCGCACGCGCAAACCTTTTAGGGCCAGAGCTCATTTCTTGAATTGTTCAAGCTCAAAGCCCTGGAATGATAGTGAACGGACACCTCCGAACAATTAGGTGGGTCATACTGGTGC
>CAYPZH010000205.1:0-5559 GCA_964415205.1 uncultured Actinomycetota bacterium
AGTCGTGCCCCCCATAACACGGGTCGTCCCCGTCGAGTGTGAAGTCGATGTGAAACAGGACAGAGTCACGCCTTTCGAGGACGCCATGAAGATCGTCGACCAGTTTGATACCTTTGCCGTCAGCTACTGCTACTGCCGCCACCACAAGGAGCTCCTGGGCAAACCCTGCGAGACCACCAGCGAGAAGGTGAACTGCCTGACCTTCGGGCGCTCGGCCAGGTTCATGATCGATTACGGGTTCGGGAGAGAGATCTCCCGGGAGGAGACCAGAAGGATACTCGAGGAATGCGAGGAAGCGGGCCTGGTGCACAAGTTCTTCCACGAGAATAACGACCTGGAGAGGCAAGAGTTCGCCATCTGCAACTGCTGCAAGTGCTGCTGTGCCACCTTCGATCTCTACTACCGTGGGGCGGCCCCCATGCAGACCTATACCTCGTACCGGGCCAGGGTGGACATGGAGCTGTGCAACGGCTGCGGGGTTTGCGTCGAAATGTGCCCCATGGAGGCAGTCGAAATGAAGGAAGACGTCGCTTGCGTCGAAGGCGGTAAGTGCATCGGGTGCGGTGTCTGCGCCTATCACTGCGCGAGCGAGGCCGTGATGCTGGAAAGGACCGGGATACGGCAGGTCTTCGTGCCCCCTCCGCGCACAGGATAGGTCAGTCGGAAGACGCTCCCGCCCCCGCGCGGCGCAGCTTGTATTCGGGATCGCCGTCGTATGCCTCGCCCGCGGGCAGTTCGACCAGCACCCACTTTATTGCTTTCGAGGCGTCAGTCGCCGGGCCGTCCCAGCGCTCGATGACGGTCACCTCGCAGGGGACGGGTGAGCCTCCGGCATCAAAGAGGGAGAGTTCGCTGGCGGAGAACACCATCATGTCCCTGGGGATGAAGATGTCGCGGGATACCGTCTCCCCACCCTCGGTTCCCGGACCGCCCCGCACCACGAGCTCGGCCCCGTTCGCGCTGGAGCCGGAGGCGGTGGCACCGAGGACCTCCACCCCTGTGTCTCTGCCGTACTGACGCACCAGGCCTAACACGAGGAGCAGGACCAGGAGTACGCACAACACGAAAACCGCCAAGATACGCACGCGTCTGACGTTCTGCCTGTGCTCCTCGCTCGGCTTTCCTCCCATACCCCACACCTGTGCTTCCCGCGATTGCCGCCGGGGATGCCGGGAGTCGTAAGAAGACACCCCGCTCCTAAGAATATGAACGCAGCAGGCGACGGACTATTTCATCGAAACCGGGAGCAGGCATCGCGGAAGCATGGCCTGAGGCTGAGCGGAAAACCTCGTCGCGAGTAGCGCAGCGACGCGCCGCTCCCGAACGCGATAGCGTTTTCACAGGAACATCGTGTGCGACGGTGCGGCAGCGCCCCGTGATCCCCGTACTCCGCGGCCCGGCGCGCATACGCTTGCGCGAGAAGCGGCGTCAGCGCTTGTTGTTCCGGCTCGCCTCGAGGACCAGGTCGAAGAGCTGCGCGGAGGTATAAGAGGGCCGCCAGCCCAGCTCCCTTTTGATCTTATCGTTGCTGCCCACCATGGAGTGCCGGAACATGTTCATCCAATGGGAGGAGATGGGGGACAGGCGCAGGCGGTAGGCGATGTCGGCCAGGTCGCAGACTAGCTGCGCGGGAACGGCGGGCGCGAACATGCCCGCGCGCCGGGCCATCTGAGAGAAAGATATGGTGTCGTCACTGGTCAGGTTGTAGATGCCCTTCGCCTTGTGAAGGAGCACGAGGCGGACCGCCTCGGCCAGGTCGTCTTCGTGGATATACTGCGTGTGCGGGTCGGAACCGCGCATGCTCAAGGCCATGCGGCGGCTGAAGAGCCGGGAGATGGTGTTGTCCATGTTCCTGCCCACGATCACGCAGGGCCTGAGGACTGTGACCCCGAACTCTGGGTGCTGCTGTTGCAGCCGGAAGAGGTAATGCTCTATCTCCGCCTTGCTGTAGGAGTAATAGCAACGGTAGTCCCCGCGCGGGTAATCCTCCTCGCGCAGGGGAAACGGGTTGTCGGGATGCGCTCCGAAGGCGGCCATGCTGGACACCTGTATCAGCCAGGGGGTCGAGGTGTCCAGGCAGGCGTGGAAGACGTTCCTGGAGCCGTTGATGTTTATGTCGTAGGTCTTCTCCTTGTCCCTGATCTCGTCGAGGATGAAGGCCATGTGCAGGGCGGCGTCGCAGCCGCGCATGGCCTCCCTGATGCCCGCGAGGTCGCGCACGTCCACCCGGTGGAACTCCAGTTTGTCGGGCGCGGCCGCCGGCGGTCTCAGATCGACGCCGACCACGCTCTCGACGGCGGGCTCGTCTTCCAGCGCACGCAGCACTACGCCGCCCAGGTAGCCCGAGATCCCGGTGATAAAAAGACGCATACAAGTACCTCCTGTACTTGTTTCGGCAGGTTTCGCTGTGGAGTCCAGTGCGATATACCGCTCCGGGAGGGGATCGCCGTCCGCCTGTGCCGCTTGGCGACTTCGGGCGTATGCGAAAAAACCATGCGGGGTCACCCTTGCTCGGGCCTCCGGGCTGTTCCCGGAATGCGGGTTGGTTTAGAATCGTGAGCAGGCCGACCCGCGCGAGCGGGCACCCGCGGCAAGCAGATGCCGGCACCGACTGAAAAGAGGTAGCATGGACATCTTGTTCATCTGCAAGACGCTGCCCCACGAGAAGGTCATCGGCGGGCCCGTCATCATCTATAACCGTGTGCGCATCCTCTCGCAGCGCCATAATGTCTCGCTGCTCTGTTTCGTGTCCCCGGAGGAGAGCGGGTATACGGGCTCCGTGGCGCGCTTCTGCCGGGATTTCCAGGGCGTGCCCATGCCCTCATACAAGCGGCCGCTGCGCAAGGCATGGGACTGGCTCTTCTCCCCCGTGCCCGTCTATTTCCTCCACAACCACTCGCCGCTGATGTACGATCGCCTGCGGGAGATGACGGCACGCGCCCACTACGACGTGGTCATCAGCGAATACTCCATGGTCGCCCAGTACCTCTACCGCAACCCCGACCTCGCCGGCATCAAGCGCGTGATGTCGGTGCACGAATGCTACTATCTCGCGCGCCGCAAGGCGTGGAGGGTGCAGGGCCTCTCGCGGGAGGGCATCGCGGCGCTTTTCTACCTCAAGGGGTTGAAAAAGTTCGAGTTCGACATGTACGCCGACGCCGACAAGGTGCTGGTCCTGACCCCCGAGGGCAGGAACGAACTGCTCGCCATCCGTCCCCACCTGGACGTCTCCGTGGTTCCCCACGGCGTGGACGTGGACTTTTTCCGCGCCTCGGGGGAACGCGACCGGGAGCAGGCGGTGATGTTCCTGGGCAACTACCCCCACGACCCCAACCGGGACGCGGTGCTCTTCTTCCACCAGAGCATCTGGCCGCTGGTGAAGAAAGAGGTGCCGGAGGCGCTCTTCTACGTCGTGGGCAAGGACCCCACCCCGGACCTGGTGGAGCTGGCGCGCTCTGACACCTCGGTGATAGTGACCGGGACCGTGGACGACGTGCGCCCCTATTTCGAGCGGGCAAGGGTATTCGTGAACCCGGTGCGCATCGGCGGCGGTTTCCGGGGAAAGATTCTGGAGGCCATGTCCATGGGTCTGCCGATCGTCACCACCGCGCTGGGGGCCGAGGGGGTGAACGCCGAGGACGGCCGGGACATGATGGTGGCGGACGAGCCCGCGGCCTTCGCCGCGGCCGTCGTCCGCCTGCTGCGCGATGATGTCCTATGCAAGGCCCTCGGCGCGCGTGCGCGTGCCATGGCGGTTGAGTCTTTCTCGTGGGAGAAGGGCGTGGAGGAACTGGAACAGGTCCTCCACGGATTGTTGCCCAACGCCCATTAGCCTGTATCGCGTAGGCGACAGCGACGCCCGGAGGGCGGCGCGGCGGTGCCAGGTTAAACCTGGCACGGATACGTAGGAGAAAGGCGTGCCGCCCCCATCCCGGGGAGCGCAATCAAGAACCGCGCATACCAGTGGCTAAAGGAAGAGCGCCCCGCCCGGGGATCTGCCAGGTCGGTCGCAGCGAGCGTGCGTTCCCGGGGTTTCCTCTGCCCTGGAGGCGGGGCGCGCAGCCGAGCGAGACCGTTACCTGGAGGCCCCGGGCTGGAAAAGCACCATAGAGCGAGGGCCGTTACCCGGCGGCCCGGGCACCAAGGTCCTCCTCCAGCACCTGCAGCAGGCACTCCACCAGCCTGGGGCCGTAACCCTGTTCGGCGTGGCCGAAGGAGGGGAAAGTGATGAGGCGACAGCCGTCACCGGCCCTGCGTTTGAGCTCCCTCGCCTGCTCCACCTCGAAGATGAAATCGTCCTCCCCCTGGATGATGGTGAGCGGCTGGGGCGGGATGAGGTGCACCAGGCTTCCCGGCGGCGCCTGCTTTTTCCAGGACCGTTCCACCTTCACCCCGTAGCGCCGCGCGGCCACTAGACGCCCTAGGGGATTGCCCATGAGCCGCAGTATGAAGCGGGCCCCCGGGGCGCTGGAGCTATGGATGTCAGCGGGCACGCTGATGGCCGCCACAGAGTCCAGGCCGCCGTAAAACGCGGCGTATCTCATGGCCACCATACCCCCCATGGAGAAGCCCACGGCGGCGATGCGGTGGTTCCCCTCTGAGCGGGCCAGCTCCACCAGGGCTTTGAGGTCGTAGACCTCGAGATAGCCGAAGGTTGAGCGCCCTGGGGAGAGCCCGTGGCCGCGGAAATCGAATGTATAGACGGTGAAGGACTTTGACAGGTCCTGCGCCAGGGCCACGAAGTCGCGGATGTTCTTGTTGCCGCCGAAACCGTGGCAGAGCAACACCGCCCGCCCCGGGTCCCGGCCCAGACGCACGCAGTGCAACATCACGCCGTCCTCCGTCTCCACCTGTCGTGGCGAGGCCGGTACGGTATAGGCCGCGAACATCACACCCTGGGGGAGGTCGCGGTTGACGTCATCGTCGGCCGGTTGCTCCACGCGTTCCCCTTCCCTTGCACGCCTTTATAAATACTAATGCAAAGCCGCTCCCGCTATCCAGGGAAAGCCTAGCGGCGCAGGTGCTATAGTAAGGTGACGGACTCGTCCCGGCTGTGTTAGAAGGAGGGGAGATGCATTTCGCTGGCAGGGGAGGACTCGCGCTCGCGGCGTTCGCCATCCTGGTTGCCTGCCTGCTCGCGCCGGCTTGTGGCTGTGGCGGCATGCCGGGGGAAAAGGCGGGAGAAGGCTATGAAGCGGAGGGCGTCGGCGCGTGGGAGGAAGAGACGGACGGCGCCGGCGAGGGCGGTGAGAGCGGCGGGGAGGACGCGGTGGTCTCCACAGGGCGTACGGTCCACATGTGCGGGCGCTCTGTGCTAGGGGGATGGTTCGAGCACTGGGGATGGCAGGACGACCCCGCCGACCCGGTGCGCTTCGGCTCCTACCGTCTCGAATATCACGAGGTGTCCACGCCTCCGGACATCGTGGACAGCACGAGAGGCGTGATAAGCGAGGTGGCGGCGGATGAAGGGGAGGGCATGCTGTTCTTCAAGTTGTGCTTCGCCGACTTCGAGGGCGGCGACGAAGCAAGCGCAAGAGAGAACCTCGCCGCGAACGAGGA
>CAYPZH010000206.1:0-5542 GCA_964415205.1 uncultured Actinomycetota bacterium
GGCCAGCATCTGGTGCGGCCACGTGTATCTTTCCCCCATAGCCTACGTGATGAACCGGATATTCAAGGTCCCGTTCTTCATCATCCTGCACGGTTCCGAGACGGAGGGATATTTCAGCTCGCCGTTGAAATCGGCAATCTTCCGGCACGTCGTCAGCCGCGCGGCCTTCCTCTTCTCCAACAGCGAATACGTGAAAGAGCAGTTCAGAGCCTCATCGGGCTACAGGGGGGACATGCATATCCTCAACCCGGGGGTCGATGCCGTCAGGTTCAAAGCTCAGGGAAGCCGCAAGACCAGGGAGGCCGGCGGCGAGTTCAGGCTGTTGACCGTTGGGTCGCTGGTCAAGAAGAAGAACCATGAGTCCGTTCTAAGGGCGATAGCGTCTCTCGGGGATGAAGTGCCCTCTCTGCATTACACCATCATCGGGGAAGGAGAGGAAAGAGAGCGCCTCGAGAAGCTGGCCTTCGGGGAGCTGGGGCTTGAGGGAAAGGTAGATTTCCTAGGGATCATTGAAGGCGAAGCGCTGATAGAGAACTTCCACAAGGCGGATGTATTCATCATGCCGAGCAGGAAAGTCGAGGAAAGAAGGGGCACGGAAAGCTTCGGCATAGTCTACCTGGAGGCGAACGCCAGCGGGCTTCCGGTTATCGCCGGCAGGTCGGGCGGTGTGTCCGAAGCAGTGGTTGATGGCGGCACAGGGTTGCTGGTTGACCCGGAGAGCGTGAGCGAGATAGCGGAAGCGATAAGGAAGCTCTATCTTGACCCCGAACTGGTCCGCCGGCTGGGGCGCAACGGAGTGGAGAGAGCGGAGAGAGATTTCAGGTGGGAGGATATCGCCGAGCGATTTGTGGCTATCATCAGGCAATATGCGGAAGTTTGATGGCCGTTGCTGACATGCATGTCGATGGTGTAGGAAGGGTGACGACAATAGGCGCAGGCGAGCCGACCGAGGCGGTCAATAGGCGTTCGGAGGGGTGGGGGCAAGTGCGAGGGACGGCGAAGGGCACTGGACCGAAGCCGGCGAGAGTGCTCTTGATGTGCACGATCCCTGCAACCGCATACAAGATATACCTGCCGTTGGCGGAAGGACTGAGGAATGAGGGACATGATGTCGCATTTTGCTGTGCTGATGGCGCGGAGATACAGAATATAAGGTCTGAGGGGTTCGCGGTTAAAACGATAAGAATCCGGAGGAAGCCGTTCTCCCCGGGAAACATGCTCGCTGTCGCGCAGCTCGTCGCCTTTATGAGGAAGAACGAGGTGCAGATGATAGAGACCTCTACGCCGGTTGCCAGCGTCGTCGGAAGGCTCGCCGCGGTTATCGCCGGTGTGCCCGTGAGGATAAACACCATCAGGGGCATGTTCCCGAGAGAGACACACCGCTGGCAATCGCTGCTTTTCGATGCAAGCGAGGCGCTGCTTCACCGCTTCAGCACCTGTACTTTGACCATAAACGAAAAGGACAAGGACGAACTGCTGAACAAAGGCTTTGCCGCAAAGGACAGGGTTATGAACATAGGCTGCGGCGGTATGGGCGTTGACCTGGGCATCTTCGACCCCGCCGCATACGGCAGCGAAATGCTGAAGGGCCTGAAGGAGTCCTTGGGGATGGCCCGGGGGGACTTTGTCGTTACCTTTATCGGCAGGTTGACGCAGGAAAAAGGCATCCTGGACTACATAGACGCGCTCTCAGGATTATTGCGGGATAACGACGATATCAGGGGGCTTGTGGTGGGAGACGTGCTGGAGGATGAGTATAAGTCCATCAGCAGGGAAAGCATAAGAGCTTGCCTGGCCGACAAGGGGATAGAGGATAGGATCGTGTTGACGGGTATCAGAGAGGATATAGCGGGGCTTTTAGCGGTCTCCGATGTCGTCGCCCTGCCCTCGAAGCGAGAGGGTTTCGGTATGGTGCTGGCGGAAGCTGCGGCGATGGGGAAACCCGTCGTAGTCTATAGAAACAGAGGCGCGGAGGAAGCTGTTATCGATGGTGTAACGGGCTATATAGTCGATATCGGCGATGTTAATGCTTTTGGCGCGGCCATTCGATACCTGTACAATAACAGGGATAAGGCCAGGGATATGGGACGAGCGGCCCGCGCGGAAGCGGAGAAAAGGTTTGACCAGGTGGAGATAGTAGAAAGATACCTTAAAGTATTCAGAGATGCGGAGAGATGAGTAATGGGGACCGTGCGTCACGTGGATATAAAGGCAGGCATTAGCACAAGATGTTAGAACTTGCGTCACCTTTGAACAAGGCAACACACAGGAACCCTTTGTTTTACGGGGGTTTCGCCGTCGTCTCGGTTGCGCTCGGCCTTATGGCGAGCGCGGGCCTGAAGATAGGATATACAATAGGGTTGCTTGCGCTCCTCTGCCTTGCCGGCTTTCTCTTCGTAAGGCTGCTCGCGGGGGCAGAGGACAAGGCTCTTCTCCGCATCATTCTTATCGCCCTGGTGGTAAGGGTCGCGATGGCTGTATTCTTTCACTACTCAAATATTGTCGAAGAGTCTGATGCGCTGTTGTATCATTCACAGGCTTCCAACTTTTCCCTGGTCCTCCTGGGCAAGACTCCGTTAGACCAGACCGTCACCGCCCATGCCTTTGGGTATGTATATCTCTCCGCCTTTATCTATGCGGGGTTTGTCCCTTCTTCCCTGGTCCTCAAGGTGCTCAATTGCTTTATCGGGGTCGCCAGCAGTGTGTTCGTCTACAAGATCGCGTTGATGATATGGAAGGAAAGAGGGACAGCCTTAATGGCTGCTGTGCTCTTTCTGTTCCTGCCCGGGATAATGGTCTGGTCCACCGCAAATGCAAAAGACCCCCTGATAAACCTGTTGATCCTTATAGCGCTGTGGCGGATGGTGCTGATAAGAGAAAGAGGGAGGAAGGTAAGCGACCTGATCATCGTGGCGTTATGCATCGGAGGCCTCTGGACTACGAGGTTTTATATGACGTTCCTTATCCTGCCGCTTTCGGTCTACTCGCTCGGCGCGGGTCGGAAAAAAAGCATCGTCTATCTCAGTATCTTATTGCTAATAGCCATTTTGCTGCTAAATTATGCGTTCATCGGGAAAAAGATCCTGGGTGTAGAAATAGGCCTGCAGGAAGTGGATAGACGCCTGTACAGCTTTACAAAGGCGGGGGGGGCCGCTACCGGCGCTTATCAGGATGTGTCAAATCTTCCCGGAGCCATATCTTTCCTGCCCAGGGGGATGGTGCTCTTTCTCTTCTCCCCCTTTCCCTGGAGCACGCCGACAAGTATATGGTACACGTTTGCGATAATCGAAATGGTATTCATCTACCTCTTATGGGCGTTCATACTTATCGGCATATTCAGCGCGATAAAGAGAAAGCTGCGAGGCGGTGATATCCTGCTGATCTATTCCATAGGGTCTATTCTTGTGTTTTCCCTGATGGTGGGGAACATAGGAACGTTCTACAGGTCAAGGACTTCCGTGATGATGGTCTTGCTGATCTTTGCTGCGGTAGGGCTATCGAGGGTATTCCGCAAAGAGGCCGTTTCCGCCGCGGTGGAAGAGGGCATGACGGAAGAGAGTATGATACCGGCGGAGGAGGGCTAAGCAAGCCCTTGCGGCTTATTGTTCCTGAGGGATCGCCCATGCTGTACAGGGACTACGTCAAGAGGCCGATGGACTTCGTCATATCGTTGATCGCGTTCGCTGCTTTATCTCCCGTCCTGCTGCTTGTGGCCGTAGCGGTCAAGGTCAAGCTGGGAAGCCCGGTGATATTCAAACAGGAACGCCCCGGGCGCAACGAGAGGATATTCACCATCTACAAGTTCCGGACGATGAAAGAGGGGAGGGGCGAAAACGGAGAGCAGTTGCCGGACAGTGTCAGGTTGACGGAGTTCGGCAGGTTTCTCAGGTCGACCAGCCTGGATGAGCTGCCGGAGCTGTGGAACATAATACGTGGAGACATGGCGATAGTGGGGCCAAGGCCGTTGGCGGTCGAGTATCTGCCTTATTACAATGAAGTCGAGAGGCGGCGCCACGAAGTCCGGCCTGGATTGACGGGATTGGCCCAGGTCAACGGAAGGAACGTCACGACATGGGAGCAGAGGTTCGCCTATGATGTCGAGTATGTGGACAGGATATCATTTGCCCTAGACATGATGATAATCTTCAAGACGATGATGATGGCGGTCAAGAGGTCTGATATCGGGGAGCGGGGCAAGGACGCGCCCCCGGATTTTCATAGATTGAGAAGGAGAGAAGAGATAGAAAGAGAAGTGCCATGAATATCATCGGAGAGAACATCATATTGAGAGCGATCGAGCTTTCCGACAAGGAGATTTTGAAGGAGATCATAAACGACGGCGAGACAGAGTATCTTATCGGCGGGTGGTCATTCCCCGTGTCCGATCTCGAGCAGGAGGAATGGATAAGGTCTTTGACCCCAAGCGAACATATCTTTCGCTGCATGATCGTAGATAAACACGACAATACCACGGTCGGCACTACCAGCCTGGCTGAGATCGACTACAAGAACGGTAAGGCGGAACTGCACGGCAAATTGGCCAAAGACATCCGCCACAAAGGATACGGTATCGATATGACCAGGACCATGGTGAAATATGCGTTCGATGAGCTGCGGCTGCATTGTGTATTCGGCCAGATCCTGAGCCACAATACCGCATCGATAAAGATGGTCGAGAGCTGCGGCTGGCAGAAGGAAGGCACGTTGCGGGGCAGGGTATATAAAAAGGGCAGGTATCACGATGTTTATGTGTACTCCATATTGAATGAGGACCGGTATGGAGATAGGCGGTGAGTTCTGGCTAGACGATGTTCCAGATGAATATGTTGACGATGTGCCGGAATGGCTGAACCGCCTTGGCGATGTCGTATTGACCTCATCCGGCAGGGGCGCGATAACCTTATTGCTGCAGGAAGCAAAACCCAGGGCCAGGACCGCCTTGTTACCCGCGTACATCTGCGATTCAGTAGTGATGCCGTTTAGAAAGAACGGCTTCACCCGCTGGTTCTACGACGTTGACAGGGAACTTAAGCCGGACCTCGAGAGTATTGAGAAATATGATGATGTCGGCATATTCGTGCATATGGGATATTACGGGTTTCCTACCAACAGGGGCCTTGTTGATACCATCGAGAACTTAAAGAGAAGGTCCACGATAATCGTTGAGGATATTACACACACGATGTTCTCTACCCATCAGCGCATTGAGGCTAACGATCATTATGTGGGGAGCATAAGGAAATGGGTCGGGGTCCCGAGCGGCGGTTTCCTGGCATCACCAAGAGGCGTGCCGCATGCCGCGCTAAAGACAAACGAGGGGCTGGCTGATATGAGGAAGAAAGCCTTGCTGATGAAGCGGCGATTTATCAGCGGCGAGGATAAAGAGCTTAAGCCGAGGTACCTCGAGCTTTTTAACAAAGGAGAGGCGGTATTGGACGCTGATATCAAGCCTTACCATATGGACCGGGTATCCAGGTCGATAATCAACAGGCTGGACGCGGACGGGCTTATCGGCAGGAGGAGGAGGAACTTCAAGGCCCTT
>CAYPZH010000207.1:0-5490 GCA_964415205.1 uncultured Actinomycetota bacterium
CGACTCAAGCACGATGTCCACGATGAACGACCCTTTGCGGCGGGTATCGACGTCGAAGATGAAGCGGTTCTCACGCGGCTCGATGGTCACTTCCCTGGAATTGCCTTCCGGGAAGGCCAAGTTGGCGTTTTCCATGCGCAGGGTGACTCCCTGCAGTGGGTAGTCGAGGTTGCTGGTGATGTCGATGCTCAGCTTGCCCTCGGTGCTGGAAAGGGTCACGGAACGCTTCAGCCCGATGTTCACCTTGGACGTCTCCGCGTTGATGGCGGAATCGATGCTGCCCAGGTAGGCAAGGGCAGCAGCGGTGTCCCTGTCCCCGGTAAAGCGGTAGTGTTCGGCGACGAGCTGGGATAGCCTCAGGCGCTCCCCCAGGGGATGGTCCTCCGGGATGGCGGCGGTGAAGTACCTGACATCGTTCCGCACCTCTCCCAGCCTCTGCACGTAGGCGGAGGTGGTCTCGGGATAAAGCGGGGCCTGCAAGGCCACCCCCTCCAACGGGAACTGGTCGGCGCCGAGCTCGGTCAGCTGCCTTGTCTGCAGCCACGGGCAGCCCTTCACCCCGTCGTACAATTCCTCCAGCAGTTCCCGCGAGGGCATGAAACCGGGCGGGAACGCCAACACGCACGACCTTACCACGTATGGTTTTTCCCTCTGCAGCACCGCCAGCTCGGCGAAGATGTTCTGGACGACATGGGATGCGTCCACTCCCTGCGCTCCTTCAAGGTATGCGTAGAGGGTTTCGTCCCGCACGAAGGCCTTGAGCGTATAGCCTTCGGAACTGACGAAACGCAATGGCTGCGAGATGGTCGTCCCTTCGAGCAGGCGTTTTCCTGCGGCGCTCGCTTCCAAGGCCTCCCTGCCCACTACGGCGAACTCGACTCCGCTGGTCGCCAGGCGCTGCAAAAGCATGTCACTGAGGTGAAAGAGCGGCGCTACGAAACCCTTGCCCCCTGCCGCGGTCTCGCGCGCGAAACGGAGCCCCAGCCGCACCTGTCCCGCCACGTCGTCCTCCTCTATGCCACCTTCTGTCTCGTATGCCTCCCAGGCCTGTGAGGCCAGGACGTCGGGGTCCGCGAAAGCATAGGTCGTGCCCAGCAGGTCAAGCTGGCCGCTTCCGAACATGTCGCCGAGACCGCTGAGGACCTCGGCGGCGCCCCTTTCCTCGTAGCTGCCGCCGTCCTTCTCGGCGGCACCCGCCAGCTTCTTGAGGTCGCCGTAGGTGGAACCCGGCAGGACCATGCTGCCGCGCACCTCGGGCCGTCTTTTTATCACCTTTATGAGGTCGTAGAGGAAGCCCGCACCCTCGGGGGATGAGGAGCATGCGGAGGCCAGGCCCGTGTCCAGGTCGTTGCCGTTCGCATCGGAGATGGGGAGGAAATCCATGGTCCAGAGCAGGCATAGGTTCAGGGGGTAGCCGATGGTGGGGTCCATGATAACCAGGAAGTTGGCGTCCGTGGAGACGGCTTCACCCTCCTGCAGCAGTCTTACCTCGAAAGGATAGACCCCCGCCCGTAGCCCCATCGAGCCCAGGTCGACCTCGTACATCTTGTTTGTCCACTCCGTGTCGGGGGAGATGGTCTCGAGGGTCCTCCTCGCGTTGACGTAGCGGCGTGATCCCTCCCGGAAGGAGGATAGCTGCGACCGGTTCCCCGCGGACGCATAGACGAGGAACTCGACGGTGACATCGTATTCCCTTTCGCCGGCGGGGAATTCGATGTCTACGTCGATATATGCGCGGTCCCCGGGCAGGTAATAGAATGAGTTCATGGAGGCGGAGATCCTCGCGGTCTCTGCCTGTGCCCCGGCCTCACCGCCTCCGGTGAGGGAAAAAGAGGATAACAGCAGGGAGAAGGTGAAGAGCAAGACCAGGATAAAGCGGTGCCTCATGTTTCCCGTCCTGCTTCCCCCGGGGTGCGGCGCATGATGTAGCGACGCTCGGGCGTGGCATGGAAGCCAAGCTTGTGATAGAGTCCGAGGGCGGTGGCGTTCTCCTCCTGCGTATTTACCATGACCGATGTGACCCCCATGGCCTGGAGAGCGTTAATCATATGGCGGGAAAGCAGTTCTCCGACGCCCTTACCCTGATGACTGGCGTGGATGCCCAGGCGCTGCAGGTATCCGAAACGCCCGTTCGCCCCGCCCATCACATAACCCAGGACTTCATCTCCGCGCAGTGCCAGCAGTGAAACGTTATGGTAGCAGGTAGTGGCCACGGCCTCCATGGTGTATTCGTCCAGTCTCCAGAAATCGTCGAAAGCCGTCGCGTCCAGCCCCAAAACGTCGCGCATATACCTCTTCCTGTAACGAATTACCTCCACCCCGTTTAACGGAGAGGAGATGGGCGGCTCGCGGCGCAGCGGCTTTTCCAGCAGCACTATCCTGTAGGCGATCTCGAAACCCCAGTTCCCGTATTCCTCGGCCTCGTTTTCTCCCAGCGGCTTGGTCACGAACATCTCGCTTCCCGCGCCGAAGCTACAGGACGCGGCGGTGTTGACCATCGTCTTCTTCAGGAAACCCTCTCCCTTGACGTGCCATAGTGCTGTGATGTCTGCCCGGCTCCTCCAGTTCCCCACCAGTACGAACGGCGGGTCGGGAAGCCGCCCGTCCGGTACGAAATAGATGCGCCCTCCGTGGGTGCGCATGAAGTCGAGGAACATACGGCGGCTGCGGAAAAAGTAACTACCCCTGACGTCGGGCCAGAAGGACTTGAAAGCCTCGGGGGAAGCCTCGACTATCAGTATTTCCACGTTACCGTGCGCATCATAAGCGACGATCTTTACCACATCCTCAGGATGCCGCGAACGGGGTCAGATAAGCCCCCGTATCTCTTTGAACATGAATATTATACCGATGGCGAAGAGGAAGAAGGAAAAGAGCGCGAGCACGCGGCGGTTGCGGGCACGCAGGGTGAAGGTCGAACCAAGCCAGGAGCCGGGCATGACCCCCAGCATCATAGCCAAGGCTATGGTCCAGTCCACGTGGCCTAGCTGGGTGTGGATGATGCTCCCCGGGATGGCCAGGACGGCTATGATCACCAGGGAATTTCCCAGGCATTGCTTCAGTTCCAGGTGCAGGAGGAAGAAGAAGGCCGGGACCATTATCACTCCGCCTCCCAGGCCGAGAAAGCCGGAGAAAAAGCCGGCGGCGAAACCGATGCAGGCCAGCGTCCAAGCAGGGTGGTCCCCCGTTTCCACCCCCCGCTCCAGCCGCCTGTAGGGGTCTTTGCCCACTGCCGTGGCCGCGGTGCGCCAGGCGAGGTAGAAGAGCACGAGAGCAGTGGCGACCATGATGATACGCGTGTCGATGAGGGCGGTGGCATAGGAGCCCGCGGCGGTCCCCGCCAGTCCGAAGGCGGAACAGTAGAGCACGATGCGCGGGACGATCTTTCCCGCGCGCCAGTAGTTGAAGCCCCCCACTAGCGCCGATGGCAGGATGACCGGCAGCGGTGTGCCCAGAGCGATGTCCGACGACTGGGAGAGGAGCATGCGTATGGCAGGAGTGGTGATGACGCCGCCTCCTACCCCGAAAGCCCCGGAGGTGAAGCCGGACGCGAAGCCCAGCAGGACGATGAACAGAAATCTTACTGCCTCGACCAAGGTATTTCCCCCCGGCGGGGTCAGCGGATGATATCCACGACTTCGGCATCGGTGGCCCGCACGAGGTCATACGAGCGGATCTTGAGGATCATATTGGGTTCTCCTCCCCCTGTATAGACCACGTCTTCGCGCAGGGCGTGCAGGTCGATGTACTTGGGCATCTCGGTCTTCAAGGCGACGGGGGGAGTGCAGCCGATGAGATATCCGGTGAGCATGCGGACCTCTTCCGCATTGAGCAAGCGCAGCCTCGATACCCCAGCCTCGCTCTTCAACTTAAAGTAATCCACCGTGCTGTCCCCGGGGATCATCGCCATGAGCGGCCCCGAGTCGGCCTTGAAGAACACGGATTTTATCACCTGGTGGGCCGGGAGCCCCAGTATCACCGCCGCCATCGCCGCCGTCCTGGCTGGCTCCGGCATACCCGAGAGTTCATGGGGGATGTTGGCAGTCTGCAGGTAGTTGTGAACATCTACGCTGCTGAGCAAGACGAACTCCTTCCTGGCCGGCCCGGGGTCCGATCCCGACGGCTTTACGATGCTCCCGCGTGGCGGCATGGGATTTTCAGCGTATTATAGCATAGTAAGCAAGCGCGTTTCGTGAGGACAGCGAGAGGATGAAAACCAGGCGCAGCCCCTATTTGAGGCCGCCCTTTCTCCCGATCTCCTGGTAGAACTCGGTCCCGTATCTTTCCTTTGTGGTCTGCCCTCCCTTGCGGCCTCCTTTTTGTCCGATCTTCTGGTAGAACTCGGTCCCGTACTTCTTGAGAGTGGTTTTGCCTCCCTTGCGGCCCGCCTCACTCCTGGTCAGTTTCCGATTCGCCATGAGCGATCCCCTCCTTGAAAAAATGCCCTAGTGGAGAATGCGGCCAGCGACGCAAGCTCCCTATGTATTTTTTACCCAATATAGGCGATATCAAACCAACTGACCTAACCAACTTTGACTTTGGGGTCAGGTCTTTGATTTTGGATACCGCGGTATGTTCCCTGTTCGCACCTGCTGTCTTGTAGCGTGAAATAAAGACCTGACCCCTTTATCCCAGCGTTGGCCCTGGAAGATGCGATCTGCGATGATGTTCCGGGACCAATATACTGAACGTCAGTCCTATGTAATGGCTACTGGGGCCAGTATGAATGCTGGCCCCACTGGCCTCAGCGCTACGCATCGCTCCGCTCCGGCAGATGGTCGAGGGCTCAGTCTTGACATTTTGCGCCGGAGACGCGAAATGCAACACGTGAGCCCTGCCGACGGGGCGGGTTATAGAAGAGTGGCGGGATCCACGTCGACGGCGAGAGAGATGTCCTCGCGGGCGATCCTTTCCCGGCGGCAGTAGGAATTGCGGAACGACTCGTAATCACGCAGGACCCCCTCGAGAGCGTCCGTGGTCTTTTCCGCGCGGATGGTCTTCACGACGATGTGATAGCGGTAACGGCCTTTCAGGCGTGAGAGCGGGGCGGGGGCCGGGCCAAGCACTTGATGCGCGGAGATGCCCTGCCCAGCGCGCAGCAGCTCGCCGAGCGCCTCCGCCGCGGCGCGTGCATGCTCGAGGGCCGGGGCTGTTATCACCAGGTTGATAAGGCGGCAGAAGGGTGGATAGAGCGCTTCCCGGCGGTAGGCGGTCTCCCAGCGGTAGAAGGACGAGGCGTCGCCCCGCGCCGCCGCCGTTATCGCGTAATGGTAGGGGTTGAAGGTCTGCACGATCACCTTTCCCGGCCTATCTCCTCTCCCCGCCCTCCCGCTCACCTGGGTGAGCAGCTGGAAAGTACGCTCCCCGGCCCGGAAATCGGGCAGCCCCAGCGAGGTGTCCGCGTTTATCACGCCCACCAGGGTGACATTGGGGATGTCCAAGCCCTTGGCAATCATCTGTGTGCCCAGCAGCACATGCGCTCGCCCGGAC
>CAYPZH010000208.1:0-5419 GCA_964415205.1 uncultured Actinomycetota bacterium
GGTAGACGAGCAGGTCGTCCTCCTCCTCCAGGAAATCCTCGTATTCCTTGTCCAGCACCGCGTGACGGTGGCCGAAGTCGTCTATGTCGCAGGCGAAGACAAGCGACTCCACCCCCCACGCCGTGAGGATGTCGTGGATGGACAGCACCTGGTGGGATACGGCGTCGCCGCTGGTTATGCAGGCGGCCATCTGGTGCACCCTCACGCGCCGCCCCTTTCCCCCTCCTCCAGCACGGCGGAGAAGTTGCGTACCACCTCGTCCCAGGAGTAGTTGCCCATCACGTATTCTCTCCCCTTTTCCGCCATACGCGCGCGCAGGTCGGGACGGTCAAGGAGCAGGGTCAGCGCCTCGTGGAAGGTGGGGTAATCCTTGAACCACAGCCCGCCGCCGCTCTCCTCCACGTGGTAGCGGGTGACGGCGCAGTCCCCGTGCACCAGGCAGGGCAGCCCCGCCAGCCAGGCCTCCAGGATCATGATGGAGAGGCTCTCCCGGGTGGAGGGATGGCAGATGAGCGTGGCGGCGTCGTAGGCGTCGCCAAGGTCCCTCTGGCTGATGAACCCCACGTCTATCACCCGGTTGTAGAAGGTGAAGGGCACGTCCACGCGCCCTGTCCCGCTGAGCACCAGGCTTATCTCGCGGCCGGTGTTGTGCACGTAGTTGCAGAAATTGTGCACCAGTATGGGCGTGTTCTTGGCGATCTCGCGCCGCCCGGCGTAGAGGATGAAATCGCCGTCTATGCGATATTTGTAGCGGAAGCGCTCGCCGTCTGCCTCGCGGGGGGAGAAACCCATCCCCACCACCCGGCCCCGCAGGTCCTTGCCGTACATGCGCTGCGCCAGTTCCATCTCCGGCACGCTGTTGAACATCAGCCCCCTGGCCGCGTGCATCAGTTCCCTGAAGACGCTTTTGTAGGCGTAAGGCTCGTCGTGCAGGCAGGGGATGATAAAGGCCTTTTCCGGCACCGCGTGCACCCCCTGCCAGGTGGTGCCGAAAAGATAGGGCGCGAAGACGAAGGCCCGGTAGTCGCCGCGGTGCTTTATCAGGTAGTCGCGCAGGGCATCGCTGGTGACCACGCTGCGTATCCACATCTCCTGCCGCCGCTTGGACACCCGCTTGCCCAGCACCATGCGCGGCTCCGTGCGGGCCACCTTGCGGTCCTTCTTGCGGCTCTCGGTGGGGAACCTGCGCACGGTGATGCCGCCTATGGACTCCTTCCCGGGCGGGAAATAATTTGCCCAGCTGTGGGGGTCCGCGGCGCAGGTGGTGAGCACCTCCACCGGCCACCCCCTCGACGCCAGCTCCTCCACCAGGACCCGGGTGAGGGTCTCGGCCCCCCCCACCACCTTGGGTCCGTAGCGCACCGGCACGAAGGCCACGGTCTCCGCCTTCAATGCACTATCTCCTTGCCTCCATCAGGTAACGCCGGGGGGCGAAGAGCAGTTCCGCCAGCCCGCCGCTGTCCAGGGAGGCCCCGCCCAGCCTCTTTTCCCAGTCCTTTTTCTCCGCGGCGTCGAACCCGCCGGTCAGAGTCGTCTCGACCTCCCGGAAACCGTAGCGCCGCAGCAGCGCTTCCATGGTCTCGGGGTGCACCAGGCGCAGCAGGGTGGGGTCGGCGAAGGCCTCCTCCACCCCCAGCACGGAACGGGGATAGTGATTGAGTATGACCACCTTTCCGCCTTCCCCCACGCGGTCCGCGAGGGTGGAGACCATCCACAGCAGCTCGCGCGTGTCGCAGCGCTCTCCCAGGTCCCTGACGAAAACCGCCTGCATCGACGCCAGCGGCTGGGCTTCCATGAAGTCCAGCGTGCGGGCGTGCAGCACCTCGAGGTTCCTGTCCTGCCCCAGCTTGACCAGGCGCGCGTCCTCCTCGACCCCCAGGGCCTCCCGGCCCTCCGACGCCGCGGCGGCCAGGAAATCGCCCGCGCCGCACTCGACGTGCACGATACGCTGTCCGGCCTCAAACCTTCTCGCCGCCTCCCGCAGCGCCTCCTCGTCGTTTTCCGCGAGGCCGAGCTCGATCCAGGACTCGTAACGGTCTAGTCCGCCGTGGTAAGAGCGCTCGCGTTCCCTGAATATCATCTGCTGCAGGGCCTCCATGGAGCGCAGGCACTGTGCGTTGAACTCGCGCTGCTTGGCGAACACCGCGTCCATGTAGGGGGTCATGATACGGCGTATGACTTTCTTCGTCGCCAGGATGACGGCCCCCAGCATGCCGGGACGCGCCCCGATGGGATAAGCGCTGGTCACCTCCGCGTTCTGCCGCGCCAGCTGGATGAGGAATACCAGCTCATGCAGGGGGTCCACGCTCGCCTCGGCGTCCCCGCCTCCCGTCCATTCCTCCTCTAGCTCATCCAGGGGCCTCTCTCCGTAATCGCCCCGCCGCTGACGCTCCTGCGCCCTTTCCTCTATGCTTTTCATTATGGACCTGGCGTCCGGTTCCTCCACTTCCAGAGAGAGGTTGTCCGCGTCGTCCGCGGGTGCAGCCGCCTCACGCGCGGCTTCCTTTCCCTTTTTCATAGGCCTTTTCTCCCCTTCTCTCCCGTTCCTCGCCTCAACGCCCGCCTCCCCGCGCTGCCGCCGACGCGCGCGCCCCCGCCTCCATCAGTGTTTTCTGCCGCGGCATCACGTTTCCCTGTCGCCGCCGTTTTCGGGGGCCGTGACGATATCGCATTCCATCGCGAAGTAACCCTCCTCCTTGCCGGGAGAATGCACCTCGAAATGATAGCGCTTGTCGATCCAGTGATAGTTGACGGTGCCGTCCCTGGAGTGCGCGGCAACCGACACGTAATACCTCCCGCCCAGCAGGGCCAGGGAGGGGATGCGGAAATCCATGCGGTTCCTGCCGTCCACGCGGTCGATGGTCATGCCGCGCAGGCGGGTGTTGGTGCCGTAGACCATGAAGCCCATGGGGTCGTAGAACCCGAAGCCGAAGACGGGGTCGTCGATGGGCTTCATGGCGTCGTAATGCATGCGCAGGATAAGCGGCTCCCCCGTCTCGAACTCCTCTCTTTCCCTTTCCGCGCCGTCCAGTATCTCCACCTCGCCGATGACGATGTCGCGCGTGCCGAATTCGCTGCCTTCCGGGCGCGTGCGCATGGCCTCGTGATAGGCGTCGGTGACCTCGCTCGGGTCCCCCAGCATCTTCATATCGCCCTTCTCCAGCCACAGCACGCGGTCGCTTATGCTCTCCGCTAAGCCCGCGTTGTGGGTCACCAGCACGATGGTCTTGCCCTCCTGCTGCATGCGCGCGATGCGGTTGAGGCACTTGTTCTGGAAGGCCTCGTCCCCCACCGCCAGCACCTCGTCGATGAGCAGGATATCGGGGTTGAGGTTTATGGCGACTGAAAACCCCAGGCGCACGTACATGCCCGAGGAATAGTTCTTCACCTGGTTGTCGATGAACGGCCCCAGTTCCGAGAAGGCGATGATGTCGTCGATGATGCCATCGATCATGCGCCGTTTGAAGCCGAGGATGGAGGCATTGAGGTAGATGTTCTCCCTGCCGGTGAGGTCGGGGTGGAAGCCGG
The DNA here is from genome assembly GCA_964415205.1 of uncultured Actinomycetota bacterium. Lineage (GTDB taxonomy): Bacteria > Actinomycetota > Geothermincolia > Geothermincolales > RBG-13-55-18 > SURF-21. Next base: position 3,529 of record CAYPZH010000208.1, read on the forward strand.
CGCCCAGTTCCAGCAGCGCGGCGATGGTGCCGTGGGTCACTATCCTGCCTTGGTTCGGGCTCATGATGCCGGTCATGATGCGCAGGAGGGTGGACTTGCCGGAGCCGTTGGGACCGATTATGCTCACCGTCTCGCCCTTGTTGATGGTCACGTCGATACCCCGCAGGGCCCAGAAGATGTCGTAGCCGCGCTTGCGGAAGTTGATGACCTTTTCCTTCAGGGAGTAGTTCACGTCGCGGTAGAGGCGGAAGCTCTTGCATATCCCCTGCAGCTCTATGGCAGGGAGTTCGGAGGTCGCCCGGAAACCTATTTCCCTGGATGCCATCAGATGAACTCCGCGAATCTGCCTTCCAGCCGGTAGAAGGTATAGTACCCCGCGACCAGCAGGAAGAGCGACAGGGCCACCGTCCCCAGCAACCCAAGGGGCGACCAGTAATAAGCCGTGGGGCCGTTCACCGGGGAGTTATAGATGATGCGCTGCCATAGCAGCACGATGTGGGTCATGGGGTTGAGCATGTACAGGTCGGCGGCCCAGGCGGGCAGGCTGTTATGGATGAGGGAGATGGGGTAGATGACAGGGGTCATCCAGAACCAGGCCATGAGCACGATCTCGGTGAAGTGCATGACATCGCGGAAGAAGACGTTGACCGCCGCCAGCAACAGCGAGAGGCCGGCCACGAAGCACAGCTGCAGCAGGAGGACCAGGGGCAGCGCCAGTATCCACCAGGTCAGGGGCACCCGGAAGATGATGAGGAAGACGATGAGCACCATCTCCTGCAGCAGGAAGTGGAAGGCCGCCGAACCGAGGACGGAAAGGGTCAGGGTCTCGCGGGGAAAATACACCTTCTTCATCAGGTCCGCGTTGCCCACCAGCGAACCCACCCCCATCATCAGGGAGATGGACATGAAGTTCCAGGGCAGGATGCCCGCCATGAGGTAGAAGGCGTAAAAGGTCATGCCCTCGCCGCGCAGCTTGAAGATGACCCCGAAGGCCACGTAATACACGGCGAGCATCATCAGCGGTGTGACCAGCGACCAGACGAACCCCAGAAAGGAGTTCTTGTACTTGACCTTCACCTCTTTACGGGTGAGATTGAAAAGCAGCTCGCGGTAATCGAAAAGCCTTTTCAATTTCTCTTTCATATTCAATCAAAATAAAGGACGGCACCCTTAAAGGCAAGTAAGGGCGCCTGCCGGGTATGTCCGCTGCCTCGGCCGCCGTTGCGGCGGGTTTCGTGGCCGCAAAGAGATGCAAGCGCAGCGTCTCGGGTATAATCTTGCAGAGCAGGTAGGTGGCGGGAGGGCCGCGAATAACTCTTATCATGGACGCCGGGGAAGACGGCGGCCCGGGAGACGGCCGCGGCCCCGCGGGGGCGTTGCGGGAAGGTTAAGCCGCCCCGGAACCCGCCGCGTGGGGGCGGGTTCAGAGTACTCGAATGTCCGCCCCGGGAAAGCGGCGCCGCGCGGCCGCTCCCGGGTCGTGAAGAAGAGGAAGAGGGAAGAAGTGTCCTTTATCAGGGAACATCTGCCGGTCATCGCTCTCCTCCTTCTCCTCACCTTTCTCTTCACCCTGCCCGTGACCAGCAACTTGACCTCCACGGTGGTCGAGCCCAGCATAGACACCCCCTTGAACATATGGACCATGTCCTGGAACGGGCACGCCCTGGGCACCGACCCCACCTCTATCTTCCAGGCCAACATCAACTACCCCTCCGCGGACAGCTTGGCCTTCTCGGAACACCTCATGACCTTCAGCGTCATCGCCATACCGGTGAACTGGGTTACCGGCAACCCCGTGAACACATAAAACATCAACGTTTAGGAATTTTACGAAAAAGCCGGAAAAAAAAGTAAAAGAAGGCAAAAAAACAAAACAAAAAACCCCAGGCGG
>CAYPZH010000209.1:0-5416 GCA_964415205.1 uncultured Actinomycetota bacterium
CCAGTATGACCCACCTAATTGTTCGGAGGTGTCCGTTCACTATCATTCCAGGTCTAGGCCAGGATAAAACGTGGTCCGGATAGAGGCACGGGCGGGGCTTGACCCCGGAAGGGACGGATTTTTGTCCCGGGCGGGGGTTGACCCCGGAAGGGACGGATTTACAGGGGGAACGGTTCGAAGCGGTCCTGGCTGGCCTTGCAGATGGGACAGATCTTGGGGGCGCTGTCCCGCGCGGCCAGGTAGCCGCATACCTTACAGCGCCACACCGGCAGGCTGGGTCCTTCCCGCAGGGGGAACGGTTCGAAGCGGTCCTGGCTGGCCTTGCAGATGGGACAGATCTTGGGGGCGCTGTCCCGCGCGGCCAGGTAGCCGCATACCTTACAGCGCCACACCGGCGGGCCGCCCCCGGCCTTTCCGGCCGCGGCCCCGGCCTCTTTCTCCGCTTTTATCCTCTCCAGCTCCTCGGGTTCAGGCCTTCGCTCCGGGATCTGGCCCTCTATCTCTTTCTTGCCTTCCAGGACCTCCTGGGTGACGTAGAGAGCTCAGTAACACTGGTCGAATTCCTCCAGGTCGGCATCGCGGTAATCGCAGGGGCAGATGATGTCCAGGTCCTTCTCCCGCTCTCCCTCCCCCATACGGCAGGGACAGAGCATGTAACCGTACCTGCCCAGGTTGGTGTTCAGGCCCTCGGCCAGTATGAGCACGGATTCGCGGTCCGGGTTAAGGTGATACCCTCCCGCCTCTGCGTCCTCGTTAAGACGTTCGTAGAGGTCCAGGACCTCCTGCGCGTAGTCGGGGCTCAAAGAAGCGACTCCTTGTACTTGTCCTCGTTGAATCCGGCTATCACTTCCTCGCCGTCCACGACTAGGGTGGGGAAAGTCTTGCGGGGATTACGCGTCTTGACCTCCTCGAAGACCTCCCTCTGGGCGTCTCCCTCCAGTAGGTCCACGTATACGTAGCGGTACCTCAGCTTGTTCTCGTCCAGGAAAGTCCGCGCCTTGCGGCACCATCCACAGGTGGAAAGCGCGAACAGGACCAGCTCGTGCCCTCCGTTTTCTCCCTCAACGACCTCGAGGTATTCTTCGTACATCTCTCTCTCCTTCTCCTCGGCCCCCCTTGCCTCGAACGCTTATTATTCCCGCTGTCCTGGGACATAAACACATATAATATTATATGAATGTGACCCGAAAACACCCCGCCCGCTGCCTCCCTCCCCCTGGCGACATCGCGTGTCCGCGTACGGGCTTGGCCGTTTCATCCGGCCTGACTGTGCGGCCGGAACGCAATCGCTGCGCAGCCAGCAAGCATATGTTCCGGATGCCCATATAGGGCCTCCGAGTAGGCTCAAAAAAGCGGATAGTAATTAGACGTAATTGGTCATTATAACTAATAGTTCAAAAATTACCACTAAAATAAGCCTTCAAATCTATGTGCTTTCCATAGTAGAATCTTAATGTAATGACGTTAGCTTATATAACTGTATAGTCATTTTTGATTACCAAGGGGGTAAAGATGAGCGAGCTGATGCGTAGGCTGGGTGCCCTGGCCGGCAAGATGGCCAGCAACAAGGACCTTATCTCGGGGATGATTTCGGGCATCGACCCCAAGGTCGTAGCAGGCGTCGTCAACGACAACAAGGACCTTCTGGTCAAGACCATGTCCCACCTGGACCCCGCAGTCCTGGCCGACATCCTCGGCAGCAACCCCGACTTCATCTCCAAGATCATGCGCAACCTCGATGCTTCGGCCCTCGCCAAGGCCATGAACAAGAACCAGCGTTTCGTGACCCAGATGGTCGAGAACCTCGACCCCAATGTCTTCACGCGTTCGATGGGCGCCGTCTTGAACAAAATGCGCAAGGCCACCTTCCGACCAGGGCTCGCGGTAAGCGAGGAACCCGCGTAAACAGGGCCAGGTATTTATTACCGCCCGCTCTCCCCGGGGCGGGCTTTCCTTTCCCCGGGGTTATCCGCGAAGCCAAGAGGAACGTGCCTGGTCCCTCCGTTCGCCGGCGGCCCCTCCCGCCCCGGTTTTTCTCCCGGGGGTTTGCGACGGGGGAAAGTGTGGTATAACCGGAAAAAGGAAGTAAAGGCTGCCGGCAGTCGGCTTTGGGCCTCCGGTTTCCAACCGGAGGCCCGCACATTCAGGCCGGCTTCTCTGCCCGTAGGAGTGACGGCCATGCCCTGCATGCTCTCATGCGCGGGCCGTTTATTCCATCCACGCTGCGCGGCAATCTCTTTCGCCGGCGCAGGGTGATACCCCACGCTTTCACACCCTCATATGCGGATCGTTATCGTATCTCCTCTGCGGAAAAGCCTGCCGCCGACGGGTCGTTCAGTCGCTCCCGGCATCACGAATTAAAAAGCCCTCTGCAAGGATGATAATATTGAGATGCCTTGCCGATACCTCGAGTCCGCGGCCTGCATGGGCCCGGGAGGATAACGACCATGGGGAGGTGACAATATGTCCTCCGCTGTCCTGGAGGCGTTCCGCCCGCTCTTCAACCCCCGCAGCATCGCCGTGGTGGGGGCGACGGACAATGTCTTCAAGCTAGGATACCATTCCCTCACCGCGGTCACCTCCGCCGGGTTCGCGGGCGAGGTCTACCCCGTTAACCCCCGGGCAGGAGAGGCCATACAAGGCCTGCGCGCCTACCGCTCCATCTCCGAGCTACCCCAAGGCGTCGACCTCTTCGTCTACGCCATACCGGAGCGGCAAGTCGTCCCCTCCGTGCGCGAGGCGGTGAAGATGGGTGGCAAGGCGGGGGTCATCTTCGCCGGCGGTTTCCGTGAGACCGGGCCCGAGGGCAGGCGGCTGCAGCAGGAGCTTATAGACGCCGCTAACGCCGGGGGCATGAAGCTCATCGGCCCCAACTGCATCGGGGTGGTTAACATGCACGCCGGGCTCAACGCCACCTTCGCCAGCCCCCTGGTGTGGTTCCCGCGCGGGGACGTCTCGGTGGTGAGCCAGAGCGGCGGCATGGGCAACAGCATCCTCAACGAGATCATGGACGAGCAGGTGGGGCTGGCGAAATTCGTGAGCATCGGCAACCGCGCCAACGTGGAGTTCGCCGACATGGTGGAGTACCTGGCCGAGGACCCCGACACCGCCGTCATCTGCCTCTTCGTCGAGGGGCTGGATGACGGCGGCGCATTCCTCGCACAGGCACGGCGCGCCTCCCGCCGCAAGCCCATCCTGGTATATTCGCGCGGTTACACCGAGAGTTCATCCCGTACCGCCCTCTCCCACACCGGGTCGGTAGCCAGCTCCGAGGCCGTCTACGCGGGCGCCTTCCGGCAGGCCGGGCTGCTGCAAGTGCGCTCATCCTCCGAGATGGCCGCCGCCGCCAAGGCCATCTCCATGGGCGCGGAGCTCGCCGGGCCCGGCGTCTTCATATCCACCCATTCCGCCGGGCCGGTGGTCGCCATATGCGATATCTGCGAGCGGGGCGGGCTACGTTTCCCTCCCCTGCGGCCTGATATCGCCGCGGCCATCGCGGAATTCATCCCCGAGCACGCCGCGGCCGCAAACCCCCTGGACATGTTCGCCTTCGCCTGGACCGACACTTCCCTCTACCTCAAGGCCGCAGATCTGGCCCTGGCCCAGGAGGACATCCACTGCGCCGTGGCCGTCTTCGTCACCGGCGGAGGGGCGGGGCCGACCTTTCCCGCCCGCGCCTACGCCGAGATCGGACGCCGGCACGGCAAGCCCGTCTTCATCTGCCTCATCACCCCCTGCGCGCTCGTGCGGGACATCGCCGAGGCCCAGCGGGAAGGGGCCATCGCGCTCAGCTCCCCCGAGAAGATGGGGCGGGTGCTGGTCGACCTTTACCGCCTCTCCCGCCTGCGCGCGAGGGAAGAGCGGTGAGGCGCCGGGAATGGCGCGCGCGGTAGCGGGGAGTGTGAAAACTCGATAAAATTGGTCTCGGTGATGACATGCCAAGGTTTGGATTGGGTAAACGCGATATCAAGAAGATGGAACGGGAACGCGACGTCGAAGGCATCATCGCGCTCCTGCACGACGAGGACGACAAGGTCATCTTCGAGGCTATCGAAGCCCTAACCCGCCTCGGGGACCCCATGGGCATCCAGGCGTTGATGGGGCTGGTTGCGGAGGTGTCCACCAGCGATCTCATCCGGGCCAAGGCGTGGCTCGCGCTTGACGTGGGTATCGAGCGCGAGTCGAAGAGACGCACCGATTGGAAATAGGCAGACCCTCACGCATGGAGACATCGGGATTTCCCACATTGCGCCGCCTGGAAGCTATCCCGGCCAAGCAGCAGGGCCGGGACGTCATAGCCCTGCGCGACCCCGAGGGCTACCTCCGGGGAATGGTGGCGCTGCCGCCGCCCATATATTACATCGCCTCCCTCTGCGACGGCACCCGCTCGCTCCGGGACCTGCAAGCGGCGTACGTGCGCCGCTTCGGCGACATCATCACCAGCGACCAGGTGGCGGCTATCGTGGACGAACTGGACAGCAAGCTCCTGCTCGACTCGGACACCTTCCGCGCCTACAAGAAACGACTGGACGACGAGTACCTCACCCTGCCCAACCGCCCCATGACCAGCGCGGGGAGCGGTTACGCCGCCGACCCGCGCGAACTGGTGGCGCAGCTGCGCGCGCTGCTTGAGGAGGCGGGGGAACCACATGTCCTCGACGGCGCGCCCCTGGCCGCCGTCGCCCCCCACATCGACCTGGAGCGGGGGCGCGAAACCTACGGCAAGCTGTACGGCGCCCTCGCCGCTTCAATGGCCAGGGACCAGCCCCCCCTGGTGGTGGTCCTCGGCACCTGCCACGGAGAGATGCAGGGCCCCTTCGCCCTCACGCGCAAGAACTACCTCACACCCTTCGGCGTGGTGGAGACCGACGCCGGGCTGGCGGAGGGCATCGCGCGGGCCGCTGGCATGGACGGTCTGGGAGACGAGCTCTCTCACCGATCCGAGCATTCCATCGAGATACAGCTCCCCCTGCTGAGCATGGTCTTCGGCGGAGCGGACCGTTTCCGCCTGCTCCCCATCACCTGCAACTCCTTCCATCCCTTTCTGGAGGAAGGCCGCTCCCCCGGCGAGGACCCACAGGTGGCCGCCTTCATCTCCGCCCTCAAGGGCCTGCTCTCGGCCATGGAGGGAAACGTGCTCTTCCTGGCCTCCGCGGACCTCGCTCACGTCGGGCGCCGCTTCGGCAGCCTCATACCGCTGGACGCTGTGCTCTTATCGTCCACCATTGCCAAGGACAAGGAGATGCTCGCGAGGGTGGAGGCGGGAGACGCCGAGGGCTTTTATGCCTACGTTGCGGAGGAAAAGGACGCCCGGCACATCTGCGGGCTGTCCCCCATCTATACCCTGGTCAAGGTCCTGGACGGCAGGCGGGGGGAGTTCATCGACTACGGCCACTGGTTCGACCCCGGTGAGGGC
>CAYPZH010000210.1:0-3508 GCA_964415205.1 uncultured Actinomycetota bacterium
CCACCAGGGTGTCCATGTCCGAGATGGGGTCGCTCTCGAACCACGGGCTCGCGGGGACCAGGGTGCGCAGGGCCCCGCCGATACCCGAAGCGTCAACCAGCAGGCGCCCCCGTGCCTCTATCTCGCCCGCCTCGCTCTGCGCCCTGATGCCGCAGGGAAAGCCTTTCTCGTAGAGTAGCCCGGTGACCTCGGTCTTTTCCAGGACCTCGGCCCCCGCGTTTCGCGCATAGGAATGGAGCCGGCGCATGAAGAGCGGCTTGTCCATGTCCAGGGTGACAAGCGGGGCAGTTACCTTGCTCGCCTGCCCGGGGGGCCACATGGTGATGGACTCCAGGCGGTGCAGCAGTTCATCCCCCTGGGGGAGCGGTATCCCGAACCTCGCGAATGCCTCCTCCTCCATGTGGAAGGGGCCGATGCTCGTTCCCAGGTCCTCAAGCTTGTCCTTCTCCAGCACCAGGCAGCCGTACCCGGCCTCGGCGAGCTTCCATGCGAGGTAGGTGCCGGATGTCCCCGCCCCCGCGATCAACACGTCCGCCTCACGCTGTTTCATGGCCGACCTCCCGGAAACATAGCTGGTACGATGATGCAACAACGGCCGATGCGATGCGTACATTTTATCAATACACGCGGGGTTTCTCCCCTCGTGCGCGACAAAGGCTCCCGCTTCCGGCCCGCACGGGGCTTGAGCCCGCGTCCGTCTTGCGTTTTCGCTGCTTGGAGATGCAACCCGGATACTGTATTGTAATAGGCAGCGGACAGAGCTGCCGTTGGCGTGTTCTTTCTCGAGGGGGTGGGTCGGTGCTCACTGACGGCGCTTTCAAGGAGCTGGAAGAAGCCCTCGGTCCGGAGAACGTCTCCCGCGAACCCGCCATACTGGAGGGTTACGCCTGGCAGGCCTTCACGGAGGTGGTGGGAGAGACCAGCGGCTGGTGCCCCAACCGGCCCGCCGCCGTTGCCCTGCCCGGCAGCACCGCGGAGGTGCAGGCGGTGGTGCGCATCTGTGCCCGACACGGCCTGCAGTTCAAGGCCATGTGCACCGGCTGGGGGGTATGGAACATGGTGGGCGGCGAGGACGTGGTCCAGCTGGACCTGCGCCGCATGGACCGCATCCTGGATATCGACGAGAAGAACATGTACGCGGTGGTCGAGCCCTACGCCATAGGCGCGCAGTTGCAGGCGGAGGCCATGAAGCTGGGGCTGAACTGCCATATCATCGGCGCCGGTTCCGGCACCTCCCCCCTGGCCAGCGCGACCTCCCTGTGCGGTTACGGCTGGTCGGGCCTGACCACCTCCTACAGCGCCCGCACCCTCCTGGCCACGGAATGGGTGCTCCCCGACGGCGAGCTGCTGAGGATAGGTAGTATGGGTTCCGGCCTGGGTGGTTCAGCGGCGACGGGCCGGGGCCCAGCCTGCGGGGCATAGCCAGGGGCTACATCGGCAACTGCGGCGGCCTGGGCGTGTTCACGGCATGCGCCCTGAAGCTTTTCCCCTGGCCCGGACCGCCCGAGCCGGCGGTGGAGGGGACCCTTCTGGACACCCTCACCGAAGTGCCCGAGAGCAGCGGGATGTTCATGTGTGCCTTTCCCTCCTTCGAAGCCTACGGGGAAGCGGCATACCGGCTCGGCAACGCCGAGGTCGGCTACATGCACTGCAAGGTCGCCGTCGGCGCCTTTCTCTCCACCATGGTGCCCAGGCTTATGGGCAGGATAGTGGCCTACCCAGCGATGAAGGCGGCCCTGCTCTCCCAGCAGCACATGTTCGTGTTCCTCATCGCCGCGGGCTCGCGCGAGGAGTGCGCTTACCAGGAGGGGGTGCTGAGGCAGGTCCTCTCAGAAACCGGGGGTTTATGCCTCGACCTCAGCTCCATGCCCGCCATGCACGCCGCCATGTGGTGGGGCTTCGTCAGGGCCTCCCTGCCGCCGCTCATCTTCCGGCGGGGGGGGAGTTTCGGGACCTCCTTCGGGGCGCTGGAGGCCTGGGACCACCCGGTGCTGCAGGCCCGGATAGCGGCGGAGCTCAAACAGGACTTCATCGACCAGGGCAAGCTCATCGACGACCTGGCGGACAACGCCTGGGGAGGCATCTACGAGGGCAGCACCTGTTTCGGGCACCAGGAGGAGCTATACCTGTACAACCCGCGCGACCCCGCCATGATGGCCAGCGCCACCGAGTACCTCGCCGGGACGTTCATGGCCACGGTGGAACACAACCTGGGGCCGGGCCTTGGCTTCGCCCTCGGCTCCATCGGGGCCGAACTCTTCGGCCCCATCATCGGGGACTATCACCACCGCCTGCGCGAGGTGAAGCAGGCCTTCGATCCCGACGACGTGAGCGACGCGGGGTTCTACATCTCGCTCGACCCGGAGAAGACGATACGGGATACCATCGCCAGGCAGCCGGAGATGGAGGGCTTCCTCGCCCCCCGCCTGGAGGAACTGGGTATGGATGGCGAGAGCGAAGGAGTGGATGAAGATGGCGGATGAGAGGGAGCTGCTGGCGCCGTGCGGGCTCTACTGCGGCGTATGCGCCGTGCGCATCGCCCACACAGGCGGCAATCAGAAGTTCAAGGAAAAGCTGGTGAGCGTTTACGGGGTTAGCTCTCCGGATGATATACACTGCGGCGGGTGCCTCTCCGATGACCTCTTCTTCTACTGCCAGGTCTGCCCCATCCGGGACTGCTGCGCGCACAAAGAGATCGCGGGCTGTCATGAATGCGACGACTTCCCCTGCGACCTCATCGAGAACTTCCCCCTTCCCGTGGGCAAGAAGGTGATCATGCGCGCCATCCCCGCCTGGAGGGAACTGGGGACGGAAGCGTGGGTGAAACAGGAGGAGGAGCGCTACCACTGCCCCGAGTGCGGTGCGCCGCTTTTCCGCGGCGCCAGGCGCTGCCGCGGCTGCGGCGCCGACGTGGACGTCGATTAGGGGTCACGTCTTCGATTTTGGATACTCCGGTATCTATACGATAAACGACCGAAAAAGACATTGATAAGCTGGTACTTTTGGAGGCTTGCCATAATATGGTATTCAAAACCCAAGACCTGACCCCTTAGGTTATAGGAGGGTTGGCATGAATGACATAGCCGAATACCGGGAGGCCGGAAAGGGGCTCTTCGAGCGGCTGCACCTGGCCACCTACCCCGTGGCCATCAGGTACGTGAAAGAAGAGTCGGAGTTCGGCCAGGACGTGATGCGCCCCTCGGCGAGCGGCCAGAAGATGAGCCTGTGCCAGGCCTTCACCTACGCGCGCCGCTGGGGCACCACGGTGGGCATGGCGCAGGAGGACAACTTCTGCGTCCCGGCCACGGTGTGGCATCGCTGGGTGGACATCCCCTGGGAGGACTTCATCCAGAGCCAGATCCGCCAGGGCTGGCACGCGGACGAGGAGGCGGAGAGAAAGCGCTGCGCTTACAGCCGCGCGACGATAGGCGAGGAGAACCTGGAGAGAGCGGCCGAGTACGTCGGCTCCATCAGCTCCCCCCTTCCCTTCACCAGGGTAGTACCCGAC
>CAYPZH010000210.1:3518-5393 GCA_964415205.1 uncultured Actinomycetota bacterium
ATTGGGGGGGGAAACAGGGTTGATCGGGCGTTTTAGTAGGGTACCAAAGGTGCCCCCATACCATAACCAGGGTAGTACCCGACAGCGTGCTGGTTTACGGCAACGCCGAGAACGTGACCCACATCATCCAGGCCCTCGCCTACCGGGGAGAGCACTTCCCAGTCTCCACCTTCGAGGGTTTCGGCGAGTCCTGCATGAAGGGCGGCCTGGTGCCTTTCCTGACCGGGGTCCCCCAGGTGGTCATCCCCGGTATGGGCGACCGCACCTTCTCCGGCACCTTCGACTACGAGATAGCCATCGGGTTTCCCGCCGCACTTCTGCCGCAGGTGGTGGAGGACCTCTTCCGGACCGGGGGGCGCCTGAACATGGGCCTGCCGGTGCGCACCCTGCTGCCCACGGGCATCACCGAGAGCATCACCCCCGGCTTCCAGTACCTACGCGAGAAGATCAAGGAGGGAAAGGGGTAGCGCCCGCCGGGCGGGAGTCACACATGGACGAGGACGTCGTCGCCTACCTTAGGGATTGGTTCGACCGCATGGCCCCCGGCTTCGACCGTCTGGAGAGGCTGCTGGGGAACGTGCGGCCGCGGGTGGTGGAGATGGCCGCGGCCCCGCCGGGGGCGCGCGTGCTGGACGCCGCCACCGGCACCGGCAGCCAGGCCCTGGCCTTCGCCCGGCAGGGTTGCGAGGTGACGGGCATCGACCTCTCCGGGGAGATGCTCAGGATAGCGCGGGGCAAGGACGGGTGCGGAAAGGCAACTTTCATCGCCGGCGACGTCTCCGACCTTCCCTTCCCGGATGGCAGCTTCGACGTCTCCGCCATCTCCTTCGCCCTGCACGACATGCCCGCTGGCATGCGCGAAGCCACCCTGGGTGAACTGGCCAGGGTCACCTCTCCCGGGGGCGTCGTCATGGTCGTCGATTACGACATGCCGCGGGGCCTCGTGCGCAAGATCTTCATCCGCTACATGCTGGCCCGGCACGAGAACGTCTTCGTGCCCTCTTACTTCGACTACGACCTCGAGGGCGCCCTGGAAAGCAGAGACCTGGTCATCGAGGAGAAGCGCCAGGTGCTGCGGGGCGTGGGCAAGGTCCTCAAGTGCCGCAAGCCCGCGGACAACGCGTAGTGAGTGCGCGATCTGACCGGCTTGCGAGGCGATCCGTATACGCCGGGTTGGCAACCGGGCGGGAGCATCACGGGGAGAGGAGAAAGCCGGGCCGGGGGGTTTGGGGCTGCCCGCCGGACGGTATAATATATGTATGGGGAGGCGCGTAGGGGAAACGTCCACTATTTCGACCTCGGCTCTTGTCGTTGCCTGCGGACCTGAGCGCAAGGACAGCGGGGGTCCTGTCCGCACCGGACAACAGGCAGCAAACGCACCACGGCTTTCCGTGCGCGCAGAGGCGACCGCATAGGAAGGGGGCTTTTTCATGAAAGGGACAGAATATATCGTGAGGCGGGGAGCAAGGAAGGGCGCGAGGTGCCTTCTGGCCCTCTCCCTGACCATGCTGCTCGCCCTCATGCTGACGGTCATCCCCGCCGCAAGGGCGCAGGCGGCCGCGGGGACCATCCTGCGCTGCTCCACCAACGCCGGCGGGGGCCAGGCGACCGGAGGCGGCAGCCTATATCCCTCCATATCCGCAGACGGGAGGTACGTGGCCTTTGAGTCCCCGGCCACGGACCTGGTGGCCGGGGACACCAACGGCTATGCGGACGTCTTCCGCAAGGACCTCCAGACCGGGGGAATCGTGCGCTGCTCCATTAAAGCGCGCGGGGGCCAGGCGACCGGAGGCGACAGCTATTATCCCTCCATATCCGCAGACGGCAGGTACGTGGCCTTCTATTCGGACGCCACGAACCTGGTGGCCGGGGACA
>CAYPZH010000211.1:0-5317 GCA_964415205.1 uncultured Actinomycetota bacterium
TACTTCCTACAGTGGCTGTACATGCTGCTGCTCGCCCTCGTGATGCTGGTGGTCATGGAGGGGTTCAGGCTGGTGCGCCGCTGGGCTGGGGGGCGCTGGGCGGCGCGATAAGGCGCGCCCTGCCCGCGCCCTCAGCGGGCGGCGAGGACGTCCTCCCGCTCCCGCGCGAAGGTAACGCTGCGCGCCGGGAGGGGTATCTCGACGCCCCGCTCCCGGTACCTCTCGTGCAGCCTCTTTATGAACTCGTGCTTGAGCAGGTACTGGTCCACGTACTCGTTCGCCCGCAGGATGACCGTGAACTCTATGCGGTAATCGGAGAAGGAGTGGTAGCGGATGAAGGGGTCGAAGCCGCTTGCTCCCCCTGGCACCTCGCTCAGCACCTCTCGGGCGACCTCCACCGTCACCTCTTCCACCTCGTCCAGGTCGCTCGCGTAGTCCACTCCCACCTCCACCCGCACCCCCATCTCCTTGCGCGGCTGGTCGAAGTTGGTGATGATGGCCGAGGCCAGGCGGGAGTTGGGCACCACCACCATGTTGTTGGGCAGCGTCTTGATGGTGGTGTTGCGCCAGGTGACGTCCTCCACGTACCCCTCCTCGCCCGTGTCCAGCTTGATGAAATCGCCCGGCTTTACCAGCCGGGAGGCCAGGATGTGCAGGCCCGAAAAGAGGTTGGAGAGCGTGTCCTGGAAGGCCAGGGCCACGGCGAACCCCCCGATGCCCAGGGCGGTGACGATGGGCGTGATGGGTATGTCTAGGTAGGACAGGATGACCAGCAACCCGGTGAGGAAGATGACGATGCGCAGCATGTTGCCGATGATGGTGGTGGAGGGTAGAGCGCCCTCCGCCCTCCTCACGTAGAGGTCGACCAGGCCCGCCATGACCCTCACCGCCGCGACGGTGAGGGTGAAGATGACCATTACCACCAGGGCCTTGTGGTAATAAGCAAGGACCTCCGGGCTGAAATCGGTGAGGCGGATGGCGAAGTAGAGGCCCATGATCACCGCTATCATGGTTATCATGCCGCGCAGGCCGCTGCGGACCGCGGCGTAAGCTCCCCACTCGGTCTTCGCGGTCAGCCTCCTCAGCAACCTCAAGCCGGCTTTTTCCGCCAGGAGGCCCAGCGCCAGGGACCCGGCGAGAAAGGCCAGGGGCAGCAAAAACTGGCTGCCGGTAACGAAATCGTATATCTCGGACATCTCACTCATCCTCCGCTATGTCATAAAAGGGCCACAGAGGTATTGGAGAGCGCGGGCGGAGAAATGTTCCCGTAAAGCATGAAAATACCATATATTACCTATTATATTAGGCGTTCCCGCAGGGTGACTTCATCATTTTATCGCGGGCTACAAGCGTAATGGCTCCGCCGTGAGTCGAGGAGCCCCGCGGGAAGGGGACACCACCATCGTGTTTCCGGTGCGGCGGCGGCCAGGTCTTTACCCGCCGCCCCGAAGATATCAGGGTCCGAGGGGGTATCGGCCGTATTCCCGGGCCGCCTCCACCATCCAGCGCAGCCGCTCCACCGATATGCCGGGATGGGAATGGTCAGGGGCGAGGATATAGCCGCCGCCCCGGCCCGCGTCCTGGATGGCCTGCCGCACCGCGCCGAAGACCTCGTCCCTGCCCGCGTCCACCAGGATGTGGGTGATGTCCAGGTTGCCGATAAGGCACATGCGCCCGCCCACCAGCCCCTTGGCGGTGGCGAGGTCCATGCCGGCGGTGGGCTCCAGGGGGTGCACCCCGTCAAACCCGCAGTCGGCGAACCATTGCAGCAGCGAGGTGGTGTTGCCGCAGGAGTGGATGACGATCTTCATCCCCTGCGTGTGCGCCGTCTCCACGATGCGCCGGTAGGAGTCGCCGAAGAGCTCCTCGCTGAGTCGGGGGTTGAGCATGGGGCCGGACTTGAAGGCGAGGTCGTCGGTGTACACCATGGCCGGCAGGCCCGCATCGGCCATGGCCTCCACCAGCTCGCAGTAGAGGTCGGTATGGAACCGGATCATGCGCTCGAGAAACCCCCTGTCCCTGCGGGAGGCCACCACGAAGCGCTCGAAACCCAGCGGCTGCCAGGTGTTCTCGAAGATGCCGTAGGAGCAGAATCCCAGGACGAACAACCTGTCCCCGTATTTCCTGTGCAGGCGCGAGAAGGCGCCGTTGACCTTCGCCGGCAGGCGCAGCATGGGCCGCTTGTCCCAGGCCTGCCAGTCGTCCGGGCCGGTGATGAGGCCCTCGCGGTAGGTGGGGTTTCCCAGGTTGCCGCTGGCGTCTATCGCCACGTCGTTCAGGCGCCCGTACATGTCGATCATGGTCCTGGAGTCGCGGAAGCGCAGCACCGGGAAATATGTGAGCCAGGCGGCGTCGTATCCCATCTTCTCGGCGGCGGCTGCACCGAGGTGGAGAAAGCGCTCCAGCTCCATATCCAGCAGTGAGAAGCTCTCGACCTGGGAGAAGAAGCGGTCCAGGAGGACCGCGGACCGCGGGTCGGCGATCAGCCTGTGCAGCGGGTGCGCCTTTTTCTCCAGGATGGCGTTGTTCGTCGTGTACTCCAGCATCAGGTCCAGGACGGGGACGCGGTCCGGTTCCCGCAGCTCCAGCGCCGCCAGCACCCTTTCATGCCTGGCGGACAAACCACATCACCTCCGAGTAGCGAGCCGTATTACCGGGATTATAAGACAATACGAGTCCGGCTGCACCGGCACTGCTCATATACCGCTCGCATTTTGACGGGCCGCGCCGCCACGGCAAGCCGCCGGGCGGGTAAGATGCGTGTTCGGCGGGACGAGGCGGCCGCCGAGCGCGCTGCCGCACGATGGAGCGGGCGCCCCGCGAATGCGGACCGCGCAGGTTCATCTTCGCGCCCACGCCGGAAGGACTCAGCCCGCCAGGGGGGCGGTGAAGAAGAAAGAGGCGCCCTCTCCCGGGTTCGACTCCACCCACACCCTGCCGCCCCAGGCCGTCACGGCGCGTTTGACCGTGGAGAGGCCGATGCCCAGGCCCTTAGCCTCGGAGAGAGAGAAGCGGCGGAAAGGATCGAAGATCTTCTGGTGAAGTTCCGGCGGTATGCCGATGCCGTTGTCGCTCACGCAGAAGACTGCCGCATCCCCCTGCTTCGTTGCGCTCACCCGCACCACGGGGTCCGGGACCTCCCCCATGTGCTTCAGGGCATTGCCGATGAGGTTGTAGAACACCTGGCGCAGCTTCACGGCACCCACACCGATACAAGGCAGGTCCGCATCAAGCACGATCTTGGCCTGCCTTTCCTCGCGCTCTCTCTCCAGGTCCATAAGCACCTCGAGGAGGATTTCCTCCGCGTCTACGGCGTACGACTCGGGTTCCATGTGGCCTGCCTGCGCGTACTGGAGCAGGGAGGTTATGAGGTCGCTCATGCGCTGTGCCCCCCTGGAGATGGCCTCCAGGCATTCCCGCTCCGCGTCCGCCCTCCCCTCCGCGTCAGCCTCCAGGGCGGCCTTTGCGTATCCTTCCACGATGGCCACGGGCGAGAGCAGGTCATGGGATATGGTATGGGCGAAAGCCTCCAGCTCCTCGTTGCGGTCGCGAAGTTCACTGTCGAGACGCTTACGCAGCGTGATATCGTGCGTGTATGCGATCATCCTCAATGGGTTTCCCTCGGCATCCCTGATCAGGGCGGCGTTGATCTCGGCGATAAAGCGCGAGCCGTCCTTTCTGAGCAGGGTCATCTCGACGTTTCTCGCCAGGCCGGATTCCATTATCCGGGACAGCTCGAACGCGGCCCTGTCCCTGTCTTCCTCGGCGATGAGGTCGAGGGCGCTGCTGCCCAGCAATTCCTCCTCCTTTTCAAAGCCGTGCAGGCGCAGGAGCTGCGGTGAGACGTAGATGATATCGGCCTGCATGTCGGTGAGGGTGATGCCGTCCGGTGACGCGCTGACCAGCGTCCTGTACAGCTCCTCGGAGTCTCTCAACTCCTCCTCCATCCTTTTGCGGTCGGTGATGTCGCGCGAGGTCACCATGACGCCGTTGACGGCCGGGTCGTCCAGCAGGTTGGTGGCGGTGGATTCGAGGAAACGCCAGGAACCGTCCTTGGCGAGGAAGCGGTACTCGAAGTATTCTACTGCTCCGGAGACCCCGACTTCGCTGCTGAACAGGTCCAGGAGGACCTCGCGGTCATCGGGATGTATGAGGTCGAAGGCAAGGCGGCCGTTCAGCTCGTCCGGCTCGTAACCCAGGTATTTTTTTATCGCGGGGCTGTTGAAGACCACGCGGCCTTCCGCGTCCAGGACCGCGATCATGTCCAGGGTGTTGTCGATGAGCCGGCGGTAGTAGGTTTCCGAGCCGCCGGCTGCAGGACCGTGGCCCTCGCCGACTCCGGGCCCTACCTCCTCCCGCGCGGCAGGACCCTGCAACCGCTCCGACTCCTCGTAGTCCCTGTCTCCGCCTCTCAACCGCCTGTCCCCCTTGCGGTCGCCGAAAAGCCATTCGATCACAAGAACATACCAGGATTATATTACCTGAATGCGTGGGTATAAACACCGCCGCCACGGGCATCCTATGGGCCGGGGGAGCGCTCCCCGGCTCAACCACGCGGGTCTTTTGGACGATAGATTTAACGCTATTGCAGACCGGCACATTTGAGTCTAAGGTTAGAGTTGCCGCGGCGACGTGCAGCAAAGCGATCTTGAACCAGGGGAGAAGAGGGAGCAGCCGGAAGATGCCAGCCACCATACTCATCGCGGACGACGCCCTTTTCACGCGCATGATGCTGCGCAACATCCTCGCCGACAGCGGTTACACCGCCATCATCGAGGCGGAGACGGGTGCGGAGGCTATCTGGGCTTACGACCGCTGGAAGCCCGACCTCGTGATCATGGACATCAACATGCCCGAGATGGACGGCATGGCCGCGGCGAAGAGCATCCTCGGCACGGACCCGGAGGCGAGGATAATCATCTGCAGCGCCCTGGGCGAGAAGCAGCTCATGCTGGAAGCACTTAACGAGGGCGTGAAGGACTTCATCACCAAGCCCTTTCAGCCCGACAAGGTCCTGGAGGTCATCGAAAGGGCGCTGGCGTAATCCCCGGGACGCTCAACCCCAGGCGGTGCGGAATCCGGTCCCTCCCGGCGGCCATGAGAAATCGATGGCATCCCTGGGGCAGACATACCAGCAGGCGGCGCATTCCATGCATTTCTCCAGGCTACGGACGCGTGCCTTCTTCCCGGAGACCTCGAAGCAGCTCCCCAGGCATACGCGCACGCAGTAAGCGCAACCGTCGCAGCGCTCCTCGATCACCCGTACGAAATCCCCGGCGCCCTCGACCCACTCCACTCCCGGGAACTCCTCGTATAC
>CAYPZH010000212.1:0-3087 GCA_964415205.1 uncultured Actinomycetota bacterium
GATCATGGTAACGGCCTTGAGCTTGCGCGGGTCGCTGGCTATGGTGTCAGGGAGAGGGGTAGACCTGTGCGGCGTCTGCGGGGTCATTATCAATCTCCTTCCTATCGTCATCTTTACCTTAACCTGTAAGTTTACTTATAGCCTAATATAGTAACATCGGGGGGTGACACTTCCCGTGGGTCGCTGCCGATCATGGAGAAGTACATCCCCCATATGGTGTAAACGTCGGGCCTTTCCAGTAGCATAAGCGCGGAGCGCTGCCACGCCTCCAGGGCCGCGAGGTGCACCCTTAGCTCAAGCTCATCGGTTATGTCCATGCCCCTTGCGTCTATCTCTTCCTTCAGGTCAAAGATGTAATCGTATATGTCCAGTAGGTCGGGGTCATGCGGGCATGGTATATCCCTCTCGGCGACCAGGCTCAGCGCGTGGGCGTCTTGCCTTACGCGCCTTCTTAAACTGGCCGCCTCCATCTCTTTGAGGGCAGCGGGGTCGGGCCGCGAGGCCGAGAGGTTAAAGTACCGGCTCCAGTATTCCACCGCGCCCTGTATATCGGTATTGAGCATGAGCGCTGTAATGTCTAACGTGTCTCCACCACGGTTGCAGCCGTAGCACCAGGCGCGGCTATCGCGGGGGTATACGGTCATGGAGAGGGTCTTATCCTCATGGCCTGGAAGGAAACAGGGGATGGTGAAGGGTCGATCCCGCCAGTAAGGAACGTGAGCGCCGAAGTGCTCAAGCGCTGCCTGGAGGGAGAGCCTGGCCTTGATCTCTTCTATCGGGGTCATGCTCTCACCCCCACCTGGCGGCGCGGTAGGTGGAGCGCTCATAGGCTATGACGTCTTCCAGATAAAACCGCACGCCTTTGGTGCCGACAATGAAGTAC
This sequence comes from uncultured Actinomycetota bacterium, assembly GCA_964415205.1. Classification (GTDB taxonomy): domain Bacteria; phylum Actinomycetota; class Geothermincolia; order Geothermincolales; family RBG-13-55-18; genus SURF-21. Next base: position 884 of record CAYPZH010000212.1, read on the forward strand.
GGCAGGTGCCGATCATCCTTCAGCCGGTAGACCTCCGACGGTGAACAGCGCCACCTTGCGGCCAGGTCTTTGACGTTCAGCACGGCACCGGGAGCTATTGCCTTGCTCATCATGCCACCTGCTCCGGCCGCACCGGCCCCGCGCCTTCAAAGCCGGCAGCCTCCCACTCAATCCAATCGCGGAAGAATACCCGCCACTCCCGTGATAGACCGCGCAAGTATTCCTCATGCGCCTGCGATAGGCGGCCGGCCGGGAAGGTGATAACAGGCTCCGGCTGTGTGCCCTCTACCCCTAGCCTTTCTGACAAGCCGTTACAACCGTTACAGCCGTTACAGTCCTGGTCAGCATCTACCTGCGGTGTAACACTTGTAACGGCTGTAACGGCTTCTGGAAGGTATACCCTAAAGACCTCAGTAAAATCGGCCACGCTATACCCACGCAAAACGTCCTTTCCATACCGCACTTGATTCGAGTGGATGCCGAAAGGCTTGAGCAGCCGCGCCAGGTTGTTCGCGTTGAGGGGCTGACCGCGTTTCCAGGTTGACCAGGGCCGCTCATCGAGGCGGTGAAGTTCCTCAAGTATGTCCTGCGTTGCCATGAAACCATCGGTGGTCTCCGCGAAGATAACAGCCAGGTCGCGCAGGAGGCTGACGCTTATCTCTTCCGCAGTCTCCACCGCGTCGCTTAACACCCTGGCTGCCTCCCTGGCCTTCTCCGGCCATTCCCCGCCGGCAAGGTCAGCGATGGCCAGGAGGGGCCGCCAGTTGTCAGCCTCTCGGTCATTCAAGCCTGGAGGAACATCCGGCCTGTAGCCGCGCAGTACGTCCAGGTTGTCAGCGCTCCAGCGGGCCGCCTTCATTTGCAGGTGGTTATTTTCACCGCCGGCCAGATCGGGCAAGCTCAAGCGCTCGGTCCCCTCACCTGGTACCTTGCGCTTCAGGTCGATTACCACTGACCGATCTACCAGGACGTCGGGCAGGCTGCCGATACAGGCGACGGCCTTTGGACACCATACGGTAAAGGCTCGCGTCTCATAGTCATCGCCCACGGTACGCAGGACAACCGCGCCGCTGCGTAGGTGGCCAGCGTTGAGCATACCGCGCAGGTCGTGGTAATCCCCCAAATTGAGGGTATCGGCCTCATCGAGCAATAGGCACGGCTGGTATATTTCGATAGTGCGGAACAGCACAGCCGGTGAAATGCTACTTGCCATGAGGGGCTTAGACACCAGGCTGTATAGCACAGCAAGTAGTGTGCTCTTGCCACAACGTTTTGTAGCGCTGGTGATCGAAAGGATTGGCGATACCGGGGAGGCGTCGATGGTGTAGGCGTGTATCACCCACAAGGCCACGGCGGTACGCTGGTGTTCACTGCAGGATACATAGCGCCTGACCGCTGCGGCCAGGCCGTCCAGGAGCTCGGCACCATCTACCTCTTCCGGCCACGGCTGCGGTTCAGGGAGTTTAAGCGCCTTGCCTTGAGAGCGCCTGGCCTTTTTCTTTGGTGCCTCTTCGCCGCCTCCCGTGGCGGCCTGTTCCTCCATCGGCTGCGGGGGGTAGTTGGTGCCGTCGGCATCGTCTGGAGGCACCAGCCCGATTCTCTCTGCGGCGGCCTCAAGGTGGGTGGTCATTCAGCATCACCCGCCAGCCTGGCCATAACCGCGTCAGGGTCGAAACGCAGAAGCCTGCCGAGTCTGACCACCGGGATTTTCCCCGCTCGCACCAGCTGGCGGATATGGCTCTCACGGGTCTGGAGCAGTTCGGCGATCTCGCGGGTGGTGAGCAGTTGAGATTGAGCGCCTGACATAAAAAAAACACCTCCTGTTCCCCCGGAGGCGTCTCACTTAGATGGCGGCCTTTCGGGTCAGAGGCCGCAGCGCTCTCATTTATATCTTAAGATAATTTTACCGTACAGTTCATGCGTGTCAAGCCTTTAAGTGGATATTATGGAATATTTCTGGAAAACGGTACTATATAGCATACTACTTATAAAAACTAATGCCGTGGTAGTAGTGGCAGCAGCATGACCTTTGGCGTATCTTAGATATGAGGCATTGATAAGGGAGGTATGATAGGTGCCGATATATAAACGCACCCTCAAGGCGGGCCGCGAGGTATACGACGTCAAGGTCAGCTCTCACGGCAAGCAGTATTGGCGGCTTGGCCTCCGCACGCAAGCACCCGCTAAAAAGGAATAGCGCGATA
>CAYPZH010000212.1:3097-5272 GCA_964415205.1 uncultured Actinomycetota bacterium
ATGCTTGATTGGCGCGATGGCCATATGCCAAACCTTACCTTTGAAGAGTTGGCCTGGCTGTGGCTGGAGAAGGCGGTAGGCAGCAAGTCACCAAAGACCATAGAAGACTATTCCAGACTCCTGCGCCTCCACGTCCTGCCGTCTCTAGGCCGCAGGCGCGTGCTGGAGATCAGGCCGACGGATGTAGAAAGGATTATCGGGGGTTTGAAAGACCGCAAGCGCACGGCGAACATGACCCTTACGGTTATCCGCGCCGTCTTCCGGCAGGCGCAAGCGTGGGAGCTGACCGACACCAACCCGGCAGCGTCGATCTACCGCGTACCAGACCCACCGAAAGAGGCGGAGTTTCTGACGCAGCAAGAGGCCGTGAAGATGATAGAGGTAGCGGAGGGTCAAGACGCACTCTTGATCCTGGTGGCGCTCTCCAGCGGCCTGCGCCCCGGTGAGCTACGGGCACTCACGTGGCAGGACGTAGAAGGCCGCGATCTCGTGGTGAGAGACGCGAAGACCCCGGCCGGCAACAGGCGGGTGCGTATCCCGGCAGGGGTGGCCGCACAGCTCGCAGCAGCCAGGCGGCCAGGCGGCCGCGTGTTCACCATGCCGGACGGCTCACCGCTGACGAAAGACAATATCCGGCACGCCGTGGAGAGGGTGGCGAAGGCGGCGGGCATTAAAAAGAATGTCACCCCGCACACCCTCCGGCACACCTATGCGGCCCTATGCACCGGCGCGGGGTATAACCTCAAGTTCATTTCACAGCAAATGGGGCATACCAACGTGGCCTTTACCATGACCCGATACGGGCACCTGGCGCCGGACGCGAAAGAGGCCATTGTAGACGCCTTTGAAAACGAGGTTGTAGCAAATCTGTATCACGCGCAGACCAAGCAAAAAAATAACGTGATACATATACGCAGGTAAACCGTTATATATGGGCGTTTAGCTCAGCGGGAGAGCGCCTGCCTTACAAGCAGGAGGTCATGGGTTCAAATCCCTTAACGCCCACCAATAACATGGGGCCACCGTGGCCCTTTTTCATACCGTGTCCCCCAGGAGGATAAGTGGGGATAGGTCTTCCAGGGGCCTTAACGCCCACCAAAAACAAGGGCTTCCACTGGTCAAGTCCTTTCTCTACTCTGTAGCTAAGATGTCAACCTGTGTTTGGTGAGATATAGTTGTTCTGAAAATTGCTCGGCATGCCGCCAGCGAAAGGATGTTGCGACGGAAGGAACAGGGGATTCATCATGAAGAAGTCCGTGTTGTTGGCGATTGTGGCCATGTTCCTATGCGCGTCCTTCATCACAGCACCCCCCCTCTTCGCCCAGCAGTACCCCAGGGGGGACTTCTCCCTCTACGGTGGCCAGATGGAGATATCCGATGCCAGCTGGCCGTTCAACAACCAGGAGCAGCAGCTCTTCTCTACGGCGCCTATCCAGGTCAAGGGCAGCAACGTGACCATGGGGGCCAGTTTCGGTTACACGCATGATTTCGGGTACGGCCCCGCAAACGGGACCATCAGTATCAGCGGCGAAGGGCAATACGACAGCCGGGCGGGCACCATCTCCGGGACCTTCACCTACACCAACAATATCTCGGGGGAGGAGGATGGCTTCAGCGGGACCTTGACGACGGACTGCCGGGGGACCTTCTCGACCCCGCCGATATCGGCCAACCAGGCGACGGTGACGGTCTCTTTCACCGGTACCGTAAACACCACGACCACGGTGGGAGGAGAGTCCGTCACGGATTCCCGTGACTGGTCGAGGGACGTCGTCTACAAGGTGGCGGTGGTGGAACAAAAGGTGGCGGAGGATTCCGGTGTTCGTTTCAGCGACCTCAGCGGGGATGTCGATGTACTCCTCCCGGGGACCGGAGAAGATAACTGGAAGATGGCCAGGCTGGGCATGGTCCTGCCGTAAGACACGGATCAGGACACATGACGACAGTAACGCTCTCCTCTCCTTCCCCGACATGACCTCCTTCGTTACAAAACCCGAAACGATAATCAACCTCGGAGACAAGCCCGAGGAGCCGAACAACCTCGAGATCCTCATGGGCAACGTCCTGGTCAACGTCAAGCACATGATCGAGACCGGAACTATGAAGGTGGAGATGAGCCAGGCGGCGGGGGGCACCAAGGGGACGGTCTTCTCCCTGGAGGAAGACGGCACGACC
>CAYPZH010000213.1:0-1112 GCA_964415205.1 uncultured Actinomycetota bacterium
GGCTGCGGCCTCCTCGTCCAGGGTCGCCTCTTCCTCCGCCCAGCCGCCGTCGCTCAGGTCGCGGTTCCACTGCCTGTCCCCGACGCGGACCTTCTCCTGGATGACCGTGCCCTCTCCCGTCTCGGGGTCGAAATACGTGTCCGTGAGGCCGATATCGTCCCCGGAAACGTCCACGGCCACTTCCTCCGTCTTCACATCGCCGCTCCCCGCAACTGTGAAAGACATGATGATGACCATGTGATAGGAATAGATAGTGCCGCCGGCATCCTGGGCTTTGGTGATGAGCGCCTTAACCTCGGACGGGACGTTGCCTTTTCCGCATCCCGAAAAAAGCATCATCAGCGCGGCGAGCAGCGCGGCGGCCTTCAACACCGCCACAGCGTGCTTAGGCATGGGCCGCCCCCGGCGGCGGTTTCTCCGCCACCAGCAGGAGGAAATCGCCCTCCGCCACGCGGCGGTCTTCGTCCTCGATCCTGTTTCCCTTGCCGTCGCTAATGGCCAGGAGGCGGACCCTGTGTTTTTCTTGCAGTACCTCCGCGGCTTCTTGCCGCGTTTTCCCCAGCACATCCTCGCCGGCGCGGATGGTGTAGATACGCATGTCCGACTCCATGGTGACCATATCCGAGATGGTGTTGATCAGCCCGTAGTGCAGGGCCGACCTGGCGATGAGGTTGCCCAGGAAGGAATTGGTGTCGAGTATCTCACCGACCCCGGCAAGCTGCAGGTGGTGGGTGTTCTCGGGCTCGAGCACCTCCGCGGTCATCTTCACCTTCTGGCTGAGGTTTCGGATGGTCAGGGCCGTGAGCACCGTCCTCGCGTCCACGTCACCGCTGCTGCCCCCCTTGCTCTCGTCGGCGAGCAGGATCACCGCCCGCGCCTCGCCCACGTTGACCCTCCTCTGGCTCTCCTCGCTCGCCGGGTCCCCCCTCAGGAAGAAGACGTAGTCGTCGTTTATGGGTGGTTCCTCGAGGTCGCAGAGGAGTACGACCGGTATGCGTTTCTTCTTAAGTTCTTCCTCCAGCCTGGAGATGACGAACCTGCCCCGGTTGTTCCATCCGCACACGACGATATGGTCCCTGCTGTCGGTTTTCTGGTCCAAGCCGCTATACCTC
>CAYPZH010000213.1:1122-5272 GCA_964415205.1 uncultured Actinomycetota bacterium
TCCTTTTGGCCTTCTCCGCCCTCTTGGTGGCCATCATGGTGATGAAGCCGCTGAGGGCGCCGATGCCCAGGACCAGGGTGATGATGATGGTCACCCTGCCCCCGGCGGTGACCGGGGTGATGTCTCCGTAGCCGACAGTGGCGATGGTGATGAACACCATGTACAGGGCGTCCCCGTAACCCCGGATAGCGGGGTTCTTGCCTTTCTCCAGGTAGAAAACGATGAGGGCGCTGACGAGGACCACGGCGACCAGGTTGATCAGTATCCAGAAGCCGAAGCGCCTGCGGGAGAAGCGCAGTTGCGCGGCCTCCCACCTGAAGGCAAGACTCCTTCTCAGCTCACCCATCGCCGCCTCCCGCCTCCGTCACCTGCTGCATGTCCGCCAGACGCCACCGTCTATATGCTAACAGATAGGAGCGGCGGAGACACCCGGGAGGCAGGCCTTTGATAACGGGACGCGCAGCTGATAGATTCAAGGCGGGAGCGTCGCGTCGGCGCGGCAGCGAGAGAGAGGAGGGATGGCCTTGGCCCACTACGACCACCGCAGTGAGAGTTCCTGGGAAGGTTTTCGCTACAATTTCCCGTACGCCAGGGGGCTGGAGAGGTTGCGGGAAGAGGTGCTGGGAAAGACCGATTACGACCCCGCTGTCCTCTGGATATGGGGCACCATGCAGGCCATGGCGGTCGTGCGCGTTCTCAAGGCCTGCGAGCGCGAGTTCGGGGAGGAAGGGCAGCGCGTGGTCAAGGAGGCACTGCGCCAGGTAGGGTTTGATGTCGGCCGCCAGATGATGGAGGGCCTGGACAGGCCCGGGGGATTGAGCGACGCGGAGGTGGCGAGCTTCTTCGCCACCGTCGTCAACCGTATCGCATACGCCTCGCTCGAGGACCCAGCCATCGACGCGGAGGACAAGGTAAGTTTCCACATCCTGTGGTGCCCGCACCAGGACCAGTACACGGCCTTCGACTGCCGCGTGCAGCGTTATTTCGTGCAGGGGATGCTGGACGCGGCGAAGGAAAAAGGCATGCTCGCGGACTGGCAGGTGCGTTTCACCCGCACAATACCCGCGGGCGCGGAGACCTGCCATTTCGAGATGTGGCGCGCTCCCGACGGAGAGGGGCCGCAGTGGGAGAGATATTCCGAGCAGCTCGAGAACAAGGCGCTAGAGATAGCCTCCAGGGAAAAGGAAGACCGTACTGGGGACCAGGTCTAGATATCCAGGCCCCTCGAACATCATGCAGGCATATCCTGAAAGACCGCTCCCCAGTTTAGGGCTATGCCGGCCCCAGGGGAAGAACGGGATAGGGGTCGGTTATCGAATATCGAGTGACCTTCTATAAGAAGACATACCATGAAAGACCGCTCCCCAGTTTAGGGCTATGCCGGCCCCAGGGGAAGAACGGGATAGGGGTCGGTTATCGAATATCGAGTGACCTTCTATAAGAAGACATACCATGAAAGACCGCTCCCCAGTTTAGGGCTATGCCGGCCCCAGGGTTTAAACCGATATTCGGGACTTGACCCTTAAAAAGGCCGACCGCGGTCCTTGTGCATGGTTTCGAAGGATTTCTTGGCACCAAGCGTGCCGAAGGACAGGTCGACCAGGCGCGGCAGGCCGAGGCCGCGCACGGCTGAAGCCACCAGGGTCATGAAGCGCGGCACGAATATCTCCGCCTTGTTCTTCTTCACCGCGTCCACCAGGGCGTCCGCCACCTTCTGGGGGTCCTGCCAGTGGGTGATGACGGGCACCTTGGCGCCCTCGAACATGCCGGTGGCGATGTAGCCGGGATTGACGATGGTGAAATCCACGCCGCTTCCCTTGAGCTCCTGGCGGATGGTGTCGGTTATGCTCAGCAGCGCGGCCTTGCTTGCGTTGTAGGCACCCAGTTTGGGAGGAGCGACCTTGGCCACGATGGAGCAGACGTTGACGACGTGGCCGCGTCCGCGCGCGAGCATGCCGGGGATCACCGCGTGCATCATCCACACCGCTCCCAGGTAGTTCACGTCGATGATGCGGCGGAAAGTGCTCTCGCTCGTGTCCATGACGTACTCAGCCGTGGTGATGCCCGCGTTGTTGACCAGGACGTCTATGGGCCCCGCCTCTGCCTCCACCTTTTCAACCAGCTCGAAACAGGCGCCGCGGTCTGAGATGTCCTGTACGTAGGAGAATATCTCGTGCCCCGCGTCGCTTAACTCGGAGGCGGCCTTCGCGAGCTCTGCCTCGTCCACGTCGGTCATGACCACCCTCGCGCCCTCGCGCGCGAAGTTGAAGGCGTGCAGCTTGCCCATGCCCCGGGCGGCGCCGGTTACCAGCACCACTCTTCCCGCCAAGTCCTTCACTTCTTTCTCCCTCCCTTTAACCGCTTGTTACTGCGTATATTCCCGTGGCGCTCCGCCGCGGTCCTGCTTGCGGCTCGCTCCCGCCCGACGGTCCTCCCACACTCTAGAACGGCCTGCCGCGCTCCTTCTTCATAGGCGCGAAGCTGCGGTCTGCGCCGAGGATGGCGAAGACCACATCGTTGAACCTCGGCATGCCCAGCCCGCGGGCGAAACCGGACAGCCAACCGACAAAGCGGGGCATGAAGACCTCGCCCTTGTTCTTCTTCACCCCTTGCAGCAGCGCGTCCGCCACCTTCTGGGGGTCCAGCCAGCGGGTGATGAAGGGCGGCTTGGACCCCTCGAACATGCCGGTGGAGATGTAGCCGGGGTTGACGATGGTGCACTTGACGCCGGTCCCCTTGAGCTCCTGGCGCAGGGAGTCGGTCAGGCCGACGAGAGCGAACTTGGTGGCGCAATAAGGCCCCAGGTTGGGGACGGCCACCTTACCGGCCATGGAGCAGATGTTTACAACGTGGCCCGAGCCTCGCTTCACCATCTCGGGCACGAAGGCCTGCAGCATCCACACCTGCCCCAGGTAGTTGACCTCCGTTATGCGCCTGTACGCCTCCTCGGACGTATCCAGCACCGTCTCATTGGTGGCGATGGCGGCATTGTTGATAAGCACGTCCACGGGGCCCACCTCGTCGGCTACCCGCTGCGCCAGCTTGAAGCACCCTTCGCGACTGGAGATGTCCTGGGTGTAGACGGCGACGTCGTAGCCCGCTTCCTGCATCTCCGCCGCCGCCTTGCGGAGCTCCGCCTCGTCGATGTCGGTTATGACCACGCGGCAGCCCTCGCGCGCGAAGTTATGGGCGTGCAGTTTGCCCATACCGCGCGCGCCGCCGGTTATCAGTACCACTTTTCCCGCCAGGTCCTCCATCTCCGTCTCCTCTCCCTTACTCCCTCGTGCAGCCGCGTTTTGCCCGCACCTTTGCTCTGTTCTCCGCCGTCTGCCTGCCCGCACCGGTGATTCCGGCGAGCTTCTATCGTCACGATAGACCCCGCAGCGATTTTACCATACAGCCGCCCGGGCCGATGTCCGGCCGCAGTAATGCAAGCTATCCTTGCCGCACGATCTGGATTATCATCTAGGGTAGGGATGGTTGAACGGGGCAGCGATCCGGTTTACTCGGGGGATGAAGACCACGCCCGCTCTCCACTTACCGGGGCCGTACCCGTGCTGTTCATGACCTATTTCCGCGCTATGAAGGGAGGCCGTCATGGAGGGGGAGGAGAAGTACGGTAAATATCGCTTCCGCTGGGTGGTGCTGGTCGCTTTCATGTTCGTGGCAGCGCTCACCCAGCTCATGTGGCTGAACTATGCCCCCATACTGTCGAAGACCAAGGAGTTGATGGGGCTTTCGAGCGAGTTCCCCATCGTCATCCTGATGCTCATGTTCCCGCTGGTGTACGTCCCCGTTTCCATTCCCGCCGGCTTCGTCATCGACCGCAAGGGCTTCCGCTACGCGGTGATGATCGGCGCGTTTCTCACCGCGGCGTTCTCCTTCCTGCGCCTCTTCACGGGCAGCTATGCCCTGGTGCTGATCGGGATGATCGGAATCTCCATCGGGCAGCCCTTCGTGCTCAACAGCATCACTAAGATGGTGAGCACATGGTTCCCCTCCGAGGAGACGGCTTTGGCCAGCGGCCTGGCCACCCTCTCCCTTTTTCTGGGCATGATCGTCGCGCAGGCCGTCACCCAGCCGTTGATGGATGCCTTCGGCAACGACATCGGCGCCCTGCGCATGGAGGTGCTGGTCTACAGCCTGGCCG
>CAYPZH010000214.1:0-2490 GCA_964415205.1 uncultured Actinomycetota bacterium
GTGGGTGTCGATGATCTCCATTGCTCACCTCCGGTCCGGTCGTTGGCGCCTCCTGCTCTATTATATGCTCTATTGTTGCCCGGGCCGCCGGGTAACGGTCTCGCTCCGCTCTTTACGCTCCGCTCCGACCGACCCAGGTAAGCCCGGGCAGTAGCTTCTCATCCAGGCGGTACCAGTGCGGTACCGTTCCTTTTAGCCGCCTTCATGCACGGTTCGCGGGACATGAGCGCTATTCTTTCAGCCCGCCGTTTGGATTCTCGAGGCCCGGGCGGGAAGACTCATGGCCAGGGCGGGAGAACCACTCGGCGAGCTGGCACAGGGCGCAGAGGCGCTGTGACGATGGCTCGCCGCACCTCTCACACGCGCTCAGCTCGACCTCCTCACCGCCCACGCGGTCCGGTATCACCTCCTGCAGCGAGAGCAGGAGGCGCAGCTTGCTGGAGGGCATGACCTCCTCCATGTGGTCGAAGACCTCCTTCAGGGAGTGGCCTCGCGGCGTCCATTCCGGGCATCTCTCCCCGAATACGGGAACGCCCCGCAGGCGGCAGTAGGCGAGGTTCATCCTCTCGTGGGTGTAGATGAGTGGTTTGACCTTTCGCGCCAGGTCGCCCGCTGCGGGCAGCACCGGCTGGGGAGCATAGAACCTGCGCGAGAAGAGGTTCTTGAAGGTGAAGAGGAGGACGTCCTCCAGGGTATGGGCGGTAGCCACTACCGTGGCCCCCGTCCTCTTCGCTTCCCGGTTCATGAGCGAGCGCTTTACCGCGCCGCAGACGGCGCAGGGATGCCAGCCCCTGACCCTCCGCACCTGCAGCCCGAGATCGCCTATGCGCGTGACCTCGAGGGGCACCCCGGCCGTGCTGGCCTGCTCCTCCACCACCTCCAGGTTGCGGCCTGAGTAGTCGCCCAGGTTGAGGTGGAAATGCAGGGCGGAGAGCTCGAAGCCCATGACCACGCCCAGGCGGCGCAGCGCGAAGAGCAGGGCCGCGGAGTCCTTGCCCCCGGAGAGCGCGAGGACCACGCGGTCGCCCTCGCGGATCATGTCGTGCTTTTCCAGGGCGCGGCGGACGCGCCGCTCGTAGAAACGTATAAAGCATGGCTCGCAGACCTTGAGGTTGAACTCGGTCAGGCGCAGGATCGGCGCGGAGTCTCCGCAGATGCGGCAGCGCCCCTCGACGATATCGATACTGTGTTTCTCCATGTCATTAAGATAGCAGGTTATCTTCCGGAGAGGGTGACGGCGCGTTCCGTCCCGGTCCGGGCCTGGCCCCAACGGGGACGTGACGGGCTCACTCGGAGGAGACAGGCGGCGCGACGAAGTCCCGCATCGCCGGCTCCGGCAGGCGCACGACGATGGTGAACCAGCCACCCGAGGTCTGTATGAGGTTTATACTGCCGCGGTGCGCCATGACTATCCTGCGCGCCATGGCCAGATCCAGGTCCTCTTTGTCCGGACTCCCGAGAGGCGGGAAGATGCGGCTGCCGTCGGACTGGCGCGCGGCTGCCTCGCGGTTGCGGATGTTCAGGGTTATCACGACCTCCTGCCCCTCCTTCTTGGCTGAACACCTTACCTCCGTTCCCCGGCCGGACCTGCGCACGATGTAACCGAACACCGAATCGAAGACACGCTTCATGCGCAAAGGGTCTACAATCACCCCGGGGAGGTCCGCGGGGACGTTGGCCATGACCTGGGAGGTATCGCATACCTGTTCGAGTACCGGCAGGCTCATCTCGAGCAGGTGTTCGAGGTCTGTCAGCTCCCGGTCGAGCTGAAGTTTGCCCGATTCCAGGCGGGAGATGTCCAGGAGGTCCTCGACCAGCAGCGAGAGATTGTCCGCCTCCCGGCTGATTATCTCCACGTACTGCTTCTCTTTCTCCGCGTCCAGCTGCATGGAGGTGAGCAGTTCGCTGAAACCCAGGATGGAGGTCAGGGGCGTGCGCATCTCGAAGCTCACCGCCGATACGAAACTGGAAGCGGCGCGGTCCATCTGGGACAGGGCGCGTAGTTCCTCCATGGCATCGGCCCTTTCCTGCGCCTCCTCGCGGCTCTCAACCCCGAGGCGGTTGACGAAGAAGGAGATGAGCAGGAGCATCAAGACCTGCATGCACAGGAGCTGGGTATGGTCGGAGGTGATATCGGTGAATACCAGCAGCGTGGCCAGGTAAGCCGCGCCGGAAGTACAGGCGATGAAGGCCGCGGCCTTAAAAGAGGCGAAGAAGCTGGTGCTGAAGGCGGTGACTAGGAGGAGAAAGGCGAAGAGCGGGCTCTTGACGCCCCCGCTGTAGCGGATGGCGCCGCAGACGAGCAGGATAAGGGAAATACTGTATAGGGCCACCAGCAGGCCGTAACGCTGACCGAGCGGCCGCTCCTTGGGGGCCAGAATTAAACTCCTTAATTTTACAATTTTATTCATAAAAATAAATATAAAGAAAATTTTTATTTTTTGCCCCCACGGTGGGTTTCAAAATACATCGGGAAAAACAGGCAAAATA
>CAYPZH010000214.1:2500-5225 GCA_964415205.1 uncultured Actinomycetota bacterium
ACTCAGGAAGTTGACCAGCAGTTTGAAGAATAGGAAGAGGACCGTCACTTGGTAATCGATGGCCAGCTCGTGGGGTAGGAAGAGCAGGAGGGCTACGACGGGCACTGCTACCCAGATCACACCCCCCAACATGCGGATTATGTTCTGCCTGTACAAGTCCTATCACACCCCCCTTATGGGGATATAGACGGTGAAGGTGCTGCCCTGGCCCGGCTCGCTACGCACGGTGATCTTACCGCCGTGCAGGTCCACCAGGTTCTTCACGATGGCCAGCCCCAGGCCGGTCCCTGTGATCTCCGAGAGCTCCTTTTTCTCGACGCGGCGGAAACGCTCGAAGATGTGGGGCAGCTCGTCACCTGGGATGCCCAGGCCGTGATCTGTGACGGATATGGTCACGTATTTTCCCTCCACGCCCGTCTCCACCTCGACCTTCCCTCCCTCGGGCGAGTACTTGATGGCGTTGGAGAGGAGGTTGCTTATCACCTGGTGGATGCGGTCCGGGTCGCCGTATACCTGGGGCAGCTGGCCGCTCCCCGGGTATAGAAGCTCGTGTATTTCCGTCTGGGAGCGGAAGAACTCCATCTCCTCCTCGACCAGGTCGGCCAGGTTTATCATCTCCCTGTTCAACTCTATGCCGGCCTCTATCTTGGACAGGTTGAGGAGGTTGGTTATAAGGCGCGACAGCCGCTCCGATTCGTTGAGGATTATGCGGTAGAACTCCTGTTTCTTCTCCGGCTCCATCTCCTTCGTGGCCAGTATCTCGCTGAACCCGTGGATAGAGGTCAGGGGAGTGCGCAGTTCGTGGGATACCATGGAGACGAACTCCGACTTCGCCTTCTCTAGCCTGCGGATGAAATCCCCCAGGTTGGCGACCTCGTCCCTGGACTGCTCCTGGCGGCGCAGCTCCAATGCCAGGCGGTTGGCGAAGATGCAGGAGAGGTAGAGGTAGGCGATGTTGAAGGCCAGCGGCTGCACCTGCTCGGGGCGGAGGCGGCCGTAGGTCAACACGACCACCAGGTAGAAAACGGCTAGGATCGAGGTGCCGACCATGGCCACGGGCAGCTCGAAGCATATACCGGCCATGATGGGGGCGATGAGCGCCGCGTAGTACAGCGGGCTGTCCATGCCGCCGCTGAAGAAGATGGGAGGGACGCGCGGGAACAACCTGCCGTGCTTGCTGGGATAGAAGAGCACCATGTTCTGCACTGTGACCAGGGCCGCAAGCGCCATTAGAGATACGTAGAGTATGGAGTGGTCTATATCCTGTTCATGGGGAAGGTGGATGATTAAGGCGGTGGCGGGAATGGCCACTACCGCCACGACGGTGAGGATCCCCGACAAACGGCGCTCTAGTTCCATGCCCTGTCCTCGTTGCTCGCTGGCGAAAGGCCCGCGGTCTTCGCTGCTTCTAATATTACGTTAATTCGGCCTGTCGCGACCTTTCGTTGAAGGTGAGGTAGTGAAAACAAAGGGAGACGCGGGAGGCGGGAAGAAGAAGACAAGGATGATGATGAGGATGATCGCGGCTTTTTTTGTCGTCCTGCTCGCCGCGGCGGCTGCGGCGGGTCTCGCCGCGCCCGTGCTGAGCGCATCCTCGTATCCCTGGCCGGGCGGCCACGACGCGGCCGGCGCCACCGCGCCCTCGCAGCAGTGGTATTTCGCCGAGGGCTGCACGCGCGCCGGCTTCGACTGCTGGCTGTGCGTGGTGAACCCGCAAGAGGCGCCGGCGTCCCTTGCTATCTCCTTCCTCACCCCGCTGGGCGAGGAGTACCAGCTCCAAGTCCCCGTCCCTCCGCTCTCCCGCTACACCCTGAACGTCGCCGACGTGGTGGGGGAGGGGCAGGACGTGTCCATGGTGGTGAGGAGCGACCTGCCGGTGGTGGCGGAGCGCCCCATGTACTTCAACTACCGCTGCATGTACGCGGGCGGCCACGACGCGGCCGGCGCCACCGCGCCCTCGCAGCAGTGGTATTTCGCCGAGGGCTGCACGCGCGCCGGCTTCGACTGCTGGCTGTGCGTGGTGAACCCGCAAGAGGCGCCGGCGTCCCTTGCTATCTCCTTCCTCACCCCGCTGGGCGAGGAGTACCAGCTCCAAGTCCCCGTCCCTCCGCTCTCCCGCTACACCCTGAACGTCGCCGACGTGGTGGGGGAGGGGCAGGACGTGTCCATGGTGGTGAGGAGCGACCTGCCGGTGGTGGCGGAGCGCCCCATGTACTTCGCTTTCCGCAGCCCCTCTCCGCCGTCTTCGTACCTGCTGGCGGAGTCGGCTGGGCTGGTGCTGACCAGCCCCATAAGCCGCCAGGAGACGGTGGGCATCATGTTCCACGAGGCCGCGGAGTACGACATCCACGGCGAGCTGGCGCGCGCCCGGGTCATGCTGCCCTACGGCGGGTGCGCGCGCGACGATAACCCGCAGGCGCGCTTCCCCGGCTGGACGCCCACAAGCCGTGGCGATCCTTATTACTGGGTGCAGGACTCCCGCGGGCGCGGCACGTTCTCAACCACCGCCGTGGACGTGGGCGCCAAGGCCGGATGCGCGGTGCTCTCGCCGGTGGACGGCGTGGTGGAGAGCGTCGAAGCCTACGCGCTCTACGGGTCCTACCCCGATCAGCGCATCGCCATCATCCCCGACGGGCATCCCGAACTGAGGGTAATCTTGGTCCACCTGGAGGCGGACGCGGTCCAGGGCATGAGGGTGGCGGCGGGAAAAACGGTACTGGGCAGG
>CAYPZH010000215.1:0-5213 GCA_964415205.1 uncultured Actinomycetota bacterium
CTCGGTGACGATCTTGGAGAGGACGGCGTACACGGACCGCGGCAGCCAGCCGGCGCGGAAGGGGATGTGCTGCGTGTGGATGCCGAGGTCCCCCATGCACCCGTACTCGCCGTTGAGCTCCACCATCCGCTTCCAGTTGATGGGCTTGGTCACGTCCATGTCGCTCGAGTGGTGGAAGCCGGCGCGGACCTCGAGGATCCTCCCGAACCGCCCGTCCCGGATCCAGGAGACCAGCCGCTGCGCAGCCGGGAAGTACGGGAACTCCGAGGAGCAGCGCGCGAAGACGCCGGGGTGCTGCCGGAGCGTCTCCAGGATCTTCGCGTTCGCCGCCAGGTCGATGCCGAAGGGCTTCTCCCCCATGAGGTGCTTGCCGGCCCGGATGACGTCGCAGTCCATCCAGATGGTGTACTCCTTCAGGGCCTCCAGGTCGGTGACCGCCCGCAGCGACCTGCCTATGAGCCTCTGTATCTCCAGGGTCCGCCCCCCCTGCCTGCCGGAGACCGACTCCCGGTTCATCCTCTCCTGGGTGGAGCGCGGCAGCATGCCGTATTCCGCGGTCACCCAACCCCGCCCCGAACCCCGCAGGAACTGCGGCACCTTGTGCTCGAGGGTCGCCGTGCATACCACCATGGTCTTGCCCAGTTCGACACACGCAGAGCCCTCGGCGTGGGCGATATAATCGCGGACGATCCTCATGTGGCGCAGTTCGTCGGGCTTCCTGCCGTCACGCCTGGCCATCGGAGCCACCTCCCAGTTCTATCTCCATGCCCTCGCGGGCAAGCGTCACCTCTCCCGCGAAGGCCCCTTTAACCTCCTCCAGGATATCCCCCTGGTCGAAGGTAGGCCATATATGGGTGATAAGCAGGCGCCTGGCCCCCGCGCGCGCGGCCGTCTCCCCCGCCTGCACGGAAGTAAGGTGCCCGTGCGAGGCCTCCTCCACGTAGGACGCCGGCAGCGTGGCCTCGCAGATAAAAAGGTCCACCCCCGCTGCCGCCTCCTCCAGGCCGGGACAGGGAGCGGAATCCGACGAATAGGCCATGGTCCATCCCTTCCCCTCCAGGCGCACGCTGTACCCCTCCACGGGATGGTATGTGGGGTAGAACGTCAAGCCGACTTCACCGACCGCGTAGCCCCTTCCCGTCTTTATGGACTCGCAGGCGAACACGCGGGGCAGGTACTGGAGGGACTCCTCGCCGAGTATACGCCCCATGAGCTCCAGCCCTCCCTCGGGCATGAGGACGCGCAGACCGAGACGGGGCCCGCCGGGGTCGAAGCGCAGGGCGTAGAAGAGAGGGAAAAGGTCTCCGAAATGGTCGATGTGCATATGGGTGATGATCACCGCGTCCAGGTCCGTCAGGTCCACCTCGCGCAGTAGGTTGGAGAGACAGCCGTTGCCCATCTCTAGCACGAGGTTAATGCCTTCCCCCCGCACCAGGAAGCCGTTGGTGGCGCCGCCTGGGCGCGGATAGGTGCCGGATGCCCCCAGGACGATGAGCTTCACCATGAGCCTCCCACCGCGGGCAGCTCGACCTTCTCCACCCTCTCCACCTCGGGGCCCAGGAAGATGCGGCCCAGCACGATGGCCTGCTCCCTGTCCCCTGAGCACATGAAGCGGTAGACGGGCGCGCGGCCGGGACCGCGCACGTATCCCCTGCGCTCCAGGGTCTCCTCGACTTCCCTCGCCACCTCCGCGTCCGAACTTACGAGACTGACGCCTTCTCCGGCCACCTCGCCGATGACCCCGCTGATGAGGGGATAGTGGGTGCACCCCAAAACCAGGGTATCGATCCCCCGCCTGAGCAGGGGCGCCAGGTAGCGCCCCACTTCCTCGCGTATGCGCGGTCCCTCGACCTCGCCCCTCTCCACGAAGTCCACCAGCGAGGGGCAGGCGCGTGAATGCACCTTCGCCCCGGCGTCCAGCGCGTGTATGGCACGCAGGTAAGCGCGGCTGCCAACGGTGGCGGTGGTGCCGATGACCCCGATGCGGCGGTTGTGGGTGGCCCGCACGGCCCCGCGCGCTCCCGGCTCAACCACGCCCAGGACCGGCACCTGGCACATGCGCTGCACATCCAAGAGGGCGGCGGAGGTGGCGGAATTGCAGGCGATGATGATGAGCTTGACCCCCAGGCTTTCCAGGTACGCGGCGATCTCCAGGGCGTACTTGCGTATATCCCTTATCTCGCGGGGCCCGTAGGGCCCGCGGGCGTTGTCCCCGAAATAATAGATGGATTCGCCGGGGAGCCTTCCCATGACCGCCTTCATCACCGTGAGTCCGCCTACACCCGAGTCGAATATGCCAATGGGAGCTTCGTTCATATCCGCCTTCCCGCTCTTCCGCCCGCGTTGCAGGGCCTCTGTTCCCCTGCCTACACCAGCGCGGGAGCATCATTAGATTCTAGCACAACGCCCCGGCCGCCACCTTGCCGGCCACGCGCGCGACCACCCCCATTGACCCTCATACAGCATGAGCATAGTATGTTCAACAAGGCGGATAGTACCGCCGTCAACCGTGGCGGGGTATCCGGATACCGGAACGTAAGGGAGCACGGTATGGGTGATTACCTTACGCGCAGGCTAAGGCGCCTGGCGCCCATCTTCATCGAGCCGGTCGAGGGCCTGCCGCCGGCCGACCCGGAAGACGTGGTGGAGTTCAGCCGGGAGTTCCTACGGGCGGGCACCCCCGCTTTTCGCATCATCTACTACGCCATGACGCTGGCACTGCAAGGCCTCAGCCTCACGACGCGCGGCAAGTCGGTCTATACGCTCCCGCCGGACGAGGCGGACGAGTTCATCCAGTCCCTGTACTACCACCGCATCTCCGCCCTGAGCGCAATCCCCACCATCCTGGGGACCCCCATCTACATGTCTCATTACAACCGCGAAGACGTGCAGGCGCTGCTGGGGTTCGACATCACCGCAAGGCGCGAGGAAGCGGCCGTAAGGGAGGTGATGCGTTGATCATCCAGCCACATGGACTGCCGGGAGATATCAGGCGGGAGGCGGACGTGGCCATCATCGGCTCCGGGGCGGGCGGCGGCCCCATCGCCAAGGAGCTGGCGGAGGCGGGATACGGCGTCGTGGTCCTTGAGGAAGGGGGCTATTTCACCCGTGGGGATTTCGACTTTCGCGCCGGCAAGGCCTTCACGCGCCTCTACCGCGACGCCAGCCAGACCGTCACCCTGGGCACGCCGGTCATGGTGGTCCCCCAGGGGAAGACGGTGGGCGGCACCACCACCATCAACTCGGGCACCTGCCTGCGTATCCCTCGCCACGTGCTCAAGCGCTGGCACCTGGAATGCGGCCTCAAGGACATCACCGAGGAGGAGTTGAACCTCCTCTACGCGGCCATCGAGGAGTACCTCTTCGTGAAGCGCGCCGATCCCGAAGTGGCGGGACGGAACAACCTGGTCTTTTTGGAGGCGGCGGAGAAGCTCGGGTATTCGGGCGGGCTTTTGCCCCGCAACGCCAAGGACTGCGAGGGCTTCGGAGTGTGCGCGTACGGCTGCCCCTCCGGCGCGAAGCAGAGCGTCAATGTCTCCTTTATCCCCGACGCGGTACGGGCGGGCGCTGACGTATATACCCATTGCCGCGCCGAACACATCGTGGTGAGGAACGGGCGCGCCGTGGGGCTGCGCGGACGCTTCCTCGACCCCCATACGGGGAAGAAGACCTTCCGCATGGACGTCGAGGCTCCGATAGTGGTGCTCGCCGGGGGCGCCGTGCAGACGCCGTCCCTGCTCATGCACAACCGCCTCTGCCTTGCCTCGGGGAGGGTGGGCAAGAATCTGTCGATCCACCCCTGCGGGGCGGCTCTGGCGTTGATGGACGAGCGCCTGGACAATCCCAAGGGCATCCCCCAGAGCGCCTACGTGGACGAGTTCTCCCCCGAGGGCATCATGCTCGAGGGAGTCACGCTGCCGCCCCCGGTCATGGCCATCACCCTGCCCTGGGGAGGCAGGCGCCATGCCGAGACCATGTGGAAATACCCTTTTATCGGCAGCTTCGGCTCCATGATCAGCGAGCACGATTCCTCCGGCAGGGTGGTCGCCGGCCCTTCCGCGCGCCAGCCCCTGACTTTATACGACCTGGGCAGCGGAGACCTGGAGAGGCTCAAGCGCTCCATCATGCTCATGGCGGAGATCTGGTTCGCGGCCGGCGCGAAAAGGGTGTACACGCCCATCGCCGGTTTCAAGGAATTGGCGGGGCCGCGCGACCAGGCCAGGCTCGCCCGCACGAAGCTGAACCGGGCCAGCATCTACGGCTTGAGCGCCTACCACCCCATGGGGACTTGCAGCATGGGCACGGACCCATTCTCCTCCGTGGTCAAGAGCTCGGGTGAGACCTGGGAGGTGGAAAACCTTTTCATCAGCGACGCCAGCGTGTTGCCCACCTCCCTGGGGGTAAACCCGCAGCTGACCATCATGGCCCTGGCCATACGCATCGCGGGCTTCATCGACGAGCGCCTGAGCGAGGGGGATTTCGAACCACGGCGCGCCAGACGCCTGGAGCGGTTGAGGGCACGATTGCGCAGAGAGAAAGAATCCGCAGCCCATCGATGGGAACATGATCCAACGAAGGAGGCCAGCGACGCGTAGCGCTGGCCCCTGGCCCCATTCGCCTTTACCTACCACCTGGCATCAATGTGTAACCATACCCATCGCATGAAGCCCTCACCTCTTCTCAGGCCGACGTCCGCGGCCAGCGACGCGCTCTACCCAGCGCGGTCATATGTAATGTGAGCCTGGTGCCAGTACCGATACTGGCATCAGTCGCTTACGCGACGTGTTCTATCCAACGTCGGTCCTAAGCACTGGGAGCTGTGGTAAGAGGCCAGATCTTACCCTCCCGCAGGCGGGCACGGTAAAGCTCCCCCGCTTTCGCGAGGATGACCCTTCCGTGTCCCGGCAGCAGCATGTCGAAATCCAGCGAGGCCAGCCTCCGCAGCGAAGATCGGGCGGCGGTCTCGTCCGGGGTGTAATGGGGGGGCGGGCCCTCGAGCAAGCCCCCCTCGTTGCGCACCAGGTCGCCGCTGAAGAGGATGCCTCGCTCCGCGCCGTAAAGGCATATGCTTCCGGGGGAATGGCCCGGCATGTGCAGCACCTCCAGCCCCCCCAGCAGATCGATGATATCCCCTTCCTCCAGGAAGCGGTCGGGCTCGAAGTGGCGGTAGCGGAAGAAAGGCCACAGTACGGTGTTGAAGAGCAGGGTGTGGA
>CAYPZH010000216.1:0-5178 GCA_964415205.1 uncultured Actinomycetota bacterium
TGAGTCCTCGTGCACGGTGATCTCGCTGTCGAAACGCTGGAACTCCCAGCTTTTTTCCTGCGCCAGCCCGGGTTCCTCTTCTGCGGGGTACATGAGGGATGATGGCCAGAAACAGCGGATAGAATAGGAAGAGGTGGCTCCGAGGCCGTTGGCTTCGACCACCGCGGTGTTCTCGCCGACGAATCGCTGGGCGAGCTCGCCCTGGGAATCTCGGGGGGTGACGGAGAGCTGCACGGTGCCCGATTCCGTCCCGGGGGGGAAGTGCAGCGTGACCGACGTTTCCCTGATGGCGGAGGCGCGTTGCTCAGGCACCGCGGACCATTCCTCTATCCCGGTGAGGTCGCCGCTGGTGGTGAAGGCGCCCCGCAGCAGGTATTCATATGTGTAGGTGCCTACCGGTCCGGCATCGCCGCAGTCGCACCATAACGTGTACCCGCTCTCGTCCTCCTCGAGACCCCAGCTCCCCTCGGGCAGCGCGGCGCCGCTGCCCGACATCACCCTTCCCTCCACCAGCTTGCCGTAGTCGGCGGAGACGAACAGCCCCACGTGCTCATCTCGGTCCTGGAATGCGTAGGTGACCTCGGTGCGGACCAGGAGAGACCCGTTGGGATTGATGGTCAGCTCGGTGTGAAAGGCGTCGTAGGAATAAGTGGCCTGCGCAATAGCTTTTGGCGCCACGATCAGCGCCAGAGCAAGGAAGAGGGAAAAGAGAATCAGGAGAAATGGAGTGATAACGGGGCCTGCATGGACCGCTCTGCCTCTTATATCGTGCACGCACGTTCACCTCTGCTCCGTCAGGCCGGATGAGACACCATGCTTCGTTGTGCTCAAGATTATCATAAAGACGCGGGCGATTGCAGGGCGTGGCCTGTCATGAGGTGCCGCGCTCTTCCGCCGTTCCGGAAAGCAGGCGGCACGCCCAGCGACATCCTCACGGCCCCTGATCGCGCCGCGTCCCGCGGGCGTCCTTGCGGGAGAAGACGAGCGTGGCCGCCTCCATGCTCGCTGGCACGCGATGGGGATAGCGGGTAGAATCTGCGGTAGAGGCCCGCGGTTCCGGTAACAGACCCCGCGGCGGTCGGACGCTCGGGGCCCGTGCGGGGAAAAGTCGTGTTGAGAAGGTGTGAACGCGGCGGCGAGACCGGGCGAGATTCGTTAAAAAAGGAGGTCGATGCAGTTGTACAAGGAGCAGTTCTCTCTGGACGGCAAGGTGGCCATCGTCACCGGCGGTAGCCGGGGGATAGGCCAGGCCATCGCCGAAGGCTATGCTGAAATGGGCGCCAGGGTCGTTCTGGCGAGCCGCAAGGCGGAGGCGCTGGAGGAGGTGCGCAAGGGCATAGAGGCGGCGGGGGGCGAGGCGTTCGTCATCCCCACCCATATGGGCGACATGGAGGGCATCGGCCGGCTGGTACAGGGGACGCTGGACAAGTACGGCACCATAGACATCCTGGTCAACAACGCCGCCACCAACCCCATATTCTGCGGCACGGGCGACGTGGAGGAGCCCGCCTTCGAGAAGATCATGGAGGTAAACGTAAAAGGGCTGTTCTTCCTCACTCAGCAGGTCGGAAAGGTCCTGTGCGAAAAGGGGTCGGGCGCTGTGATCAACGTGTCCTCGGAGGCCGCGTTCTGCCCCACGCCTTTCCTGGGGGTTTACTCCATATCCAAGGCCGCGGTGAACATGTTAACCAAGGTCTTCGCCCAGGAATGGGGGCCCAAAGGAGTGCGGGTGAACGCCATCGCCCCAGGGTTGGTGAAAACGCATTTCAGCCAGGCGCTGTGGGGCAACGAGGCCATCCTGCAGCATGCCATCGGTTCGATACCGCTGGGAAGGATGGCGGAACCCGAGGAGATGGTGGGACTGGCCATCTTCCTGGCTTCCGACGCCTCGAGATATATCACCGGGCAGGTCATGCTCATCGACGGCGGCCGGGAGATATCCTCCTGAGCCGGGACGGCCGGTTATAACGGCGGAAGGTTGGTCGAGATGGGGACGTCGCTCTGGGATCCCGTGCTTCTGGGTGGGGTAAGACTGCGCAACCGCGCGGTGATGCCGGCCATGGGCACGGCCTACGCCACCGCCGACGGGCGGGTCACGGACAGGCTCAAGGCCTATCACCGCAAGAGGGCCGCCGGCGGCGTGGGTTTGATCATATGCGAGGTCTCCTCCGTGCACCATACCGGCAAGGGCTTTCCGTCCGAACTGGGCATCCATGATGACTCCTTCATCCCCGGCCTCAGCGAGCTGGCGGCCGCCATCAAGGAGGGCGGCGCCGCCGCGGCGGTGCAGTTGCATCACGCGGGGCGGGAGACGTTCGCGTCCGTCATCGGCGAACAGCCGGTGGCGCCTTCCGCCATCGCCAGCCGCGCCTTGGGCCAGGTCCCGAGGGAACTGAGCGAGGAGGAGGTGGCGGGCATGGCCGGCTGCTTCGGTGCCGCCGCTAGGCGGGCGCGTGAGGCGGGGTTCGACGCGGTCGAGGTGCACGGCGCCCACGGTTACCTGGTGAACCAGTTCCTGTCTCCCTACTCCAACCGGCGTGAAGACGCGTACGGAGGCGACGATGCCGGGCGTTTCCGCTTCGCGCGAGAGGTCGTAAAGGAGATAAAAAAGCAGGCGGGGGAGGACTTCCCGGTGATCTTCCGCTTCTCGGCGAGCGAGGAGGCGAGGGGAGGCTATGAGATCGAATATATCCTGCCCCTGCTGCCCCTGCTGCAGGAGGATGGCGTGGACGCCTTCCACGTCTCCTGCGGCATCTACGACTCACCGGGCGGCCCCACCAGCCCGGGTCTTCACTTCCCCGCGGGCATCAACGTGGAGCGGGCGGCGAGAGTGAAGGAAACGGTGGACAGGCCGGTCATCGTGGTGGGGAAGATCCACGACCCCCGCATGGCGGAGGAGGTGCTGCAGGCGGGCAAGGCGGACCTGGTCGCCTTCGGGCGCCAGCACCTCGCCGACCCCGACTTCCTGGCCAAGGCCAAACAGGGCCGCTACGAGGACATACGCTTCTGCCTTTCCTGCAACCAGGGGTGCATAGAGCGCCTCACCTTCGATTTCCAGTCGACCACCTGCGTCATAAACCCCCTGTGCGGCCGAGAGTCGAGGGAAGATGTGATGGCGGAGGCGGCTGGGGGGCCCTTCCTGGTCGCCGGGGCGGGGCCGGCGGGCCTGCAGGCCGCCATGACCCTGGCCGAGGCAGGGGCCGAAGTGCTGCTGTGCGAGAGGGAAGAGGAGGCGGGCGGCCAGCTCAGGCCGGCTTCCAGGCCCCCTGGCAAGGAGCCCTACGCGGAGTGGGTGAAGTGGTCGTTGAGACGGCTCGACTCCCTTGGCGTACATGTGGAGTATGGCACGGAGGCGGGGGAAGGGATGTTGAGAAAAAAGCGCTGGGCAGGGGTGGTAAACGCCTGCGGCGCGGCACCGTGCCTGCCGCGGGTCCCCGGGTGCGAGCTGGAGATCAACAGGGAAGCAAGGCGGGTGCTTCTGGGTCTGGACGAGGTAGGGAGCAGGGTCCTGGTGGTAGGAGCGGGACCGGTGGGCATGGAGACGGCCCATTTTCTCATCGACAGGGGACGCGAGGTGACGGTGGTGGAGGAATGCGAGCAGCCTCCGGTCATACCGATGACCTCGCACGGATATTTTCTGCACCGCGTATTAAGGAAAAGCGGAACACTGCTGCTGGGTACGAGGCTGCTAGAGGTAAGGAACGACGGTGCCTTGGTGCAGGCCAGGGGCGGCGAGACCAGGAGCATAGAGGCAGACACGGTGATATGGGCGGTAGGCTCCGTCCCCGAGACCGCCCTGGGGGAAGCGGCAAAAAAAGCGGGCATACCCGTTTTCACCGTGGGCGACGCGGCGGAGCCGCGCAGGATGCTGGACGCGGTGCACGAGGGCTACAAGGCCGCGCGTAAGCTGCTTTACGGTGAAGAGGAAGTGGCGACCTAGCCGGGACAGGCGTCGGGTGTTGCCGGGGCCCGGGCCCCTGGCCAGGCGGGGGTCTGGAGCGTATGGACGGCACGGTGCAGCATACATGTATCGATACCGTTCGCGGGGAGGTGTTTCGGGTGCAGGATTTTCTGGGCGGAAGGGTGAGTATAACCAAAGGGGACATCACCGCCTGTGACGTGGATGCCATCGTCAACGCGGCCAACAGGAGCCTGCTGGGCGGGGGCGGCGTAGACGGCGCCATACACCGCGCGGCCGGGCCCGGGCTGCTCGAGGAATGCCGTACCCTGGGCGGTGCCGAGACGGGCGAGGCGAAGATCACGGGAGGATACCGCCTCAAGGCCCGCCACGTCATCCACACCGTGGGTCCGGTATGGCACGGCGGCGACAGAAACGAGGACGGCCTGCTCGCGGACTGCTACCGCAACAGCCTCAGGGTGGCGGTGGAAAACGGCCTCAAGAGCGTTGCCTTCCCGTCCATCAGCACCGGGGCATACGGCTTCCCCATCTCCCGGGCGGCGCCCATCGCCCTGCGCACGGTGAAGGAGGTGCTGAAGGCGGAGCCCGGGCTGGAGAAGGTCTATATCGTCTGCTTCTCCCAAGGGGACCTGGAGGTCTATCTCGAGCACGCCCCCGGCATACTCGAAGATTGAGCAAATCCCCTGTGGCAGGGATAATGTATTCAGCCGCCCGTACACGGTGGCGGTACGAGAACGAGTAAGCGATGTGGGCGGAGACGTTATCTCCAGACCGTGAGGAGCATTCCTTGAACATCCTGTTCGTGTGCACCGGCAACATCTGCCGCAGCGCCATGGCCGAAGCCTTCATGAAGGAGGAGTTAAACGCGGCCAACGGTTACCACGACGTAAGCATAGGCTCCGTGGGTCTGCAGGCCGAGGAAGGCAGCGCCCCCCCTCCCGAGGTCATAGAAGTGATGCGGGAGATGGGCTATGACGTATCCGGGCACCGCGCGCGGCAGATGCGCCGCGAAGACGTGGAGAAGGCGGACCTGATCCTGGCCATGGCCATGCACAACAGCTCGCGGCTGCTCACCACGCACCAGGAGGCGGTGGAACGCGTCTTCACCCTCAAGGAGTTCGTCATCCAGGGCGAGAAGATGGGGCGAGAGCTGGAGGAGCGGGACCCGGAGAAGCGCGTGCAGGAGTTGCGGAGCTGGATCCGCAACGTCGAGGGCCTGGAGGCGGGACCCGGCGGCCTGGACAGGAGGCTGAGCATGT
>CAYPZH010000217.1:0-5154 GCA_964415205.1 uncultured Actinomycetota bacterium
GCAAGAAAATCGTTTGCTGACCAGAAAACGAGCGCATTTCGATAAAATGGTCGTGTTCGGGGTTTTTGCGCGGCGCCTTGGCGGCAAACTGTATATATTTGATTTAGAGTGTCGGCATGGTCTGGCTCTGCAGGCCTCGTCTCTCAGCGCCTGAGAAACCTGGTCGTGAGCTTTTCAGCGACACCGCGGACATGATGCGGGATGATGGTCCTGCGCCTATCCCGCTCTTTTCCTGCGGCGATACGTTAACCTCTGTTTTTGCCTCCAGGCTTCTCCCCCACACGCAAAAGATGGCGAGGCCAGCCGCAAGGCCCTAGGCGGTGGCCCTTTCCGTGTCTCCGCCCGTATATCCCGTGTTTTCCTGCCATTCCATGTTTGTTATCCCGAGCGCTCCGCCCGGGGCATCTTTTCTGGATTGTGCGCAGCCAGGTCCCGCAGCCGCTCTCTAGCCGCCGGATGAGAGCCGGCAGCCCGGGGCGCCGCCGTCAAAGGGGCCTTTCACCTTTTTTAGTCGTCCCCTTTCCCCGTACCGATATCCTTTCCAACTGGTCTTTTACATAAAAACCCGCGTTTCACGTGAAACGCGGGGTGGTTCGCTTGCTCGCCTAGGCCGGGGTGATTACGATCCTCCTCTGGGGGTCTTCTCCCTCGCTCTTGCTCTCGACGCCGGCAAAGTCCTTGAGGGCATCGTGCACGATCTTCCTCTCGCGCGGCGTCATCGGCTCGAGCCTTATCGGCTTCCTGGTCGTGACTGCCTTGTCCGCCATCCTCTCCGCGTATTCCCGCAGCTTCTGCCTGCGTCTTTCCTTATAACGCTCTACATCTATGACGATCCTTCTTGCCTCGGGGCATGCCCTGCGCACTATCGTGGTCACAATGTCCTGCAGGGCCTGCAGGGTTGAGCCGCCCCTGCCGATAAGTATCCCCAGGTCATCGCCCCAAACATCGACGTGGATCTCCTCTTCGTCCTCCCAGCTGGTCACCCTGGTTCTGAGGTCCATGAGGTTGACAATATCCACGACGACGCTTTTTGGCGTGACCTCCCGTTCCACCGTTTCCATAGCGGCAATCTCCTCCTGCTATCTTTTTCGAGCCCCGCCCTTGCCCCCAGAACCCTTCTGGGGCGGCCTTTTCTGCTGCGGCGGTGGCCCCTTGGGCTTTCTCACCTGGGAAGGTTGCTTTCCTGCCTGGGCGGCCTTTCCCTTCTCCGCGCCGGGCTTTGTCTTCTGTTTTTCCGCGCCAGGCCTTGCCTGGCCGTGTTGCGCGGGTATTTTCTTGTCCTGCGCACCCGCTGCTGCCCTGCCCGTCGGTTCTTTCCTGCTCTTGGCGGGCCCCCTCTCCTCCGCCGCGGCCTTCTTTTTGTCCGCCGCGGTCTTCGGCTCCTCCTTGGGGTGCTTCTTCTCGTAGAACTCTATCGCGAACTGCTGGATTATTTGCAGGACGTTGGTGGTCAACCAGTACAAAGCGATTCCAGCCGGCAGGCTCCAGCCTATGAAGGCCGTGAACAGCGGCATGATTATCAGCATGTTTTTCTGCCTGGGATCCGTCATAACCTGCTTCTGCGAGTACCAGGTGGTGGCGGCCATCAGGATGATGAGGATAAAGGTAGGGTCGGCGATGCGCGTGGAGTCGGCGAGGTTGTTTATCCACAGGAAGCTCGCCTGCTTGGTGATGGGAAGGTTCGCATATGCTGCCGGAAGGCCGGCGAACCCCGTTATACCGGTCAAAGACGCGAAAGTGTTGCCGATGATGATGGTGGGTGGTGTTAACAGGTACTTCCTGAGCACGGTGTAGAGGGCGATGAAGATAGGGAGCTGAAGCAAGAGGGGCAGGCAGCCCCCCAGGGGGTTGACCTTGTTCTCCTTGTAGAACTTCATCATCTCCTGGGAAAGCCGCTCCTTGTCGTCCTTGTATTTTTCCTGGAGCTTCTTTATCTCGGGCTGTATCTTCTGCATGGCGATCATCGAGCGCGTCTGTTTTATGGTCAGGGGTAGCAGGACGAGCTTGACCAGGATGGTGAGGAGGATGATGGCGATCCCGTAATTGCCGGTCAGGCCATAGAGGGCCTGCAACAGCCAGTTCAGCCCGCCAACGATCGCGTTCCATATATCTCCGAAAACGTTCATATACACGTTCATATAAGTCTATCCCTCCGGTAGAGGGTCATACCCTCCATCGTTCCAGGGGTGGCACCGCGCCAGCCTCTTTATCCCCATCCAGGCGCCTTTGAAGGGTCCGAACCTCTCGACCGCCTGTATCATATAGTGAGAACAAGTAGGATAAAAGCGGCAGGAGGGCGGGGTCCAGCTTGAGATCAGGAGCTGGTACGTCCTCACGCCCGCCTTAATCGCCACCATCATGGCCCCTTCAATCGCTTTTCTCAACCGGCTCCACCTCGCATGACCTCCTGACGTCCCCCTCTATGGCCTCGAAGGCGGCCGCGGCGATTCCGTGTCTCGCCACAAAAACCATGTCCACCCCGGCAGGCAAGCAGGCTGCGTTTTTCCTGATAGCTTCGCGGATTCTTCTCTTGATGCGATTGCGTTGGACGCTCTTGCCGCATGCCTTCCTGGTAACGGATATACCGATGCGGGTCTTACCTTCCTGGTTGGGGAGCCTGTAGGCTGTTATCGTTTCCAGGTGTATCCTTCGGCCGCCCTCGACGGTCCGCCTGAAATCACGGCTTTTCTTCAGGGTTTCCATGGGGCTTTCAGGCACTCAACCTCTTTCTGCCTTTTTGCCTCCTCCTCTTCAGGATGGCCCTTCCGGACCTCGTGCTCATCCTCTTGCGGAAGCCGTGATTCTTTTTCCTTTTTCTGGTATTAGGCTGATA
Source organism: uncultured Actinomycetota bacterium (assembly GCA_964415205.1). Classification (GTDB taxonomy): domain Bacteria; phylum Actinomycetota; class Geothermincolia; order Geothermincolales; family RBG-13-55-18; genus SURF-21. The sequence goes on from CAYPZH010000217.1 coordinate 2,834, forward strand.
TGTTCTTTTCACTCTTTTACCTCCAAAAAAACAGTGAAATTATATCCGTGCCCCGGGGGGGTGTCAAGGAAAGGCCTGCTAGCACGGCGTCTTAATCTATGGCGCTTGGCGTTATTCCGGCCCCTGGTGGGGGATCTGCCCGCTCGGGGCGTTATTCCCGCATCCCGGCGTCCTTGGGCGAGACCGCGGGGATGACCCCCGTTAGCTCACTGCCGCTCGCGCTCATCGGTTGCCGTGTCTTCCTCTCCCGGGCCCCTTCTTCCGCTTCGCCGACGGCCAATCTGTACTTTCCGTCTATATTCGTTCGCTTTCCACGCGCATCGAGCCGGGGGCTACTCCCCGCTCCGGGCGGCGCTCTGCTATAATAGCGAAATGTCTTCTTGCTGTCTTTGTCCGCTTTATGGAGAGGATTTTCAACAACTGTGGAAATCGCTGTGTATAAAGTGGTGTATTTGCAGCTCAGCCCCTTTTCTGCGCCGTATAATAGCGGTGCCCGCACCCCCGTTTTTTTGCTTCTTGATGCCTGCAGATACGCGGTGCGCATGTGTAAAAACCCCTCTCTTTCCTGTTTTCCTGCGATTTTCCTGCAACCTTTCCTGGGCTTTTCCACGCACATAAGAAGGGGGGTGAAAAACCATGGCCGGCACGGAAAGAGCATCCCGTGACCCCGATGCCCTGGCTCCCCCGCATACGCGCGTCGCCGTCCTGGGTGACGGCGGTTCCTTCGAGGTGCTCGACGTAAGCGGAGATGACTTCCGGGGTTACGCAGACCGCCTGGTGGCCCTGGTGTCCCGCGCCTTCGAGGACCGCGGCTCCGCGGTCCCGGCTTTGGCGCTGCGCGAGCTCGTCGACAACCTCGTCCACGCCTTGCCCTGCTCCGTGTCCCTGGTCCTGGAGCCGGACGCCGGCAACATCTTTCTCTCCGATACGGGCCCGGGCATTGCCAGACTCGATCTCGCGTTCGAACTCGGTTACTCTACCGCCGACATCAAGCAGCGTGCCTACATCCGCGGTGTCGGTATCGGCCTCCACCTCGCCCGAGAAGACATGCGCTCCCGCGGGGGCGAGCTCCTGATCGAATCCGAGGTGGGCGTGGGGACCTATGCGCAGCTGAGCATGTCGTCTGCTTCCCCTCCCGAGAGCTGGGACGAAAGCGCGAGCACCCCGAGGCTGACCCAACGCCAGAACAACATCCTTTTTCTGCTCTCTGAGGGGGATCCGCTCGGACCGTCCCAAGTCTCTGCGGAGTTGAACATAGGAGTAAGCACCGCGCACCGGGATCTTGTAAAACTCCAGGATATTGGGCTGATTTTCGTAGATAAAAATGGAAAAAGATTCCTTTCGGAAATCGGAAGGTCGTACTTGCAGAGTCTTCTGTCGCTGTAATAGAATAGCGCTGTGATTTCGCCTTCGACACTCCCCGGGGGATGATCCGATGTCGGCAAAAACGAACCTTTTATGGGACAAGTGCAAGCGCGTCATCCAGGAACGTGGCACCGACACATCCTCCATGTGGTTCAAGAACCTGCATGCCGACAAGATAGACGGCTCTACGCTCATACTCTACACCAACAACAACTTCACCAAGGAGTGGGTCGATAAAAGATACCTTAACCTTATACAAGAGGTTGTAACAGAGGTCTTTACCGGTGTTGAAGATGTCAGGGTGGTATTGAGAGACCGCCGCAAGAAAGGGGGCCGCGATCCCGTTTATCTTGACACGAACATGCTGGCGGAGGAGGTTGATGCCGGTGCCTCGGGAGACCTAAACCCCCGCCTGACCTTCGACACTTTCGTGATCGGAGCGAGCAACCGTTTCGCCCATGCCGCTGCTCTTTCCGTGTCCGAGAATCCCACTTCCTACAACCCCCTTTACATCTACGGGGGCGTCGGCCTGGGAAAGACCCACCTCCTCCACTCCATTGGCCATTATGCCAAGAGGCTCTATCCCAACATGAAGGTGGTTTACCGCTCCTCCGAGCAGTTTTTAAACGATTTCATAAATTCCCTTACCACCAGCAGTATCCCTTCGTTTCAGAAGAGATACCGCTCCATAGACATGCTGTTAATAGACGACATACAGTTCCTTGCCAACAAGGAGAGGACGCTGGAGGAGTTCTTTCACACCTTTAACGACCTCCACAACAATACCAAGCAGATCGTTCTCTCCAGTGACTGTCCGCCCAAGGACATCGCCGGCCTGCAAGACAGGCTGATATCCCGTTTCGAATGGGGTCTTATCACCGACATACAGCCGCCGGAGCTGGAGACGCGCATCGCTATCCTGCGTAAGAAGTCCGCCCTGGACAAAAAGGACGTGC
>CAYPZH010000218.1:0-5123 GCA_964415205.1 uncultured Actinomycetota bacterium
CGGGGGTGAACTTGGAGACCGGGTTTCCCTTTTTGTCCCACTCGATATCGAAACTCACCGGCTCATAGAGCCATGCGATATCGTAAAAATCGAGCAGGCGCGCGAATTCCTGCTCGCTGCGGTGGGCGAAGCGGACCTCGTCCCAGCGCTTTCGCTCGTTTCCATCCATCTCTACAGCACCGTGCCCCCTGCCGTCAATGCCCGGTCGTCTCCATCCGCAGGGTCACCCCCCCCGCGGGATGATTATCTCGAACTCCGTCCACTGCACGCCGTCGAGGCCGATGCTCTGCGCCGAGCCGTATGACAGGTCCAGCACGCGTCCGGGGACGAACGGGCCGCGGTCGTTCACCTGCACGATGGTCTGGTTCCCACGGAAGGTCACCAGGAGCCAAGTGCCGAAGGGTAGCGTGCGGTGGGCGCAGGTGAAGTCGTACATGTTGTAGATGACCCCGCTGGCGGTGGGATTGCCGTGGAAGTCCGCTCCGTAACTCGTGGTATAGCCGGAGTATACCTGCCCCGTGCGCATGAAGTCCGAGAGGGGCGGCATCTCGGGCACCCTGCTCAGCAGCTTGCCCGGGGCGGGTACGGTCCATTCCTGTGCCGGCGCGTCGCTGAAGCGCCGACTTTGACCCGAGGCCCCGTTGTTCGCGGTGCGCATACTGGCGTTCAATTCGCTCAAACGGGCCTCCAGTTCCGCCATCCTGCCCTGCAGGAGCCCGGTGTCAAGAGACTCGGACATGCGCTGGCGCTTAGCCTGCTGATCCCTCAGGTCGCGCCTTTCCAGTTCCACCTGGGCTATCTTCTCTTTCAGGCGTTCGAGCGCATCCAGTTCTGAATGCATGATATGCTCGAAATAGGCGTTGTCCTGCCACAATTCCTCGAGCTCGCTGGATTCCAGGATGATCTCCAGCTCGCTCACGTCCCCGCGTTTGTACATGGCGCGCAGAGAAAGCCCGTACGCCTGGCGGCAGCTCTCGAGTTCGGCTGTGAGGTCGTCGATCTCGGCCTCCGTGGCGGTTATGGCGCCGTCCAGGCGCGCCAGTTCCGCCAGCATGGCGTCGCGGTCGCGCTCGGCCGAGCGCAGGCGGGCTTTGAGCTCCAGGATCTCATAGGTAAGGCGGTCCGCCTCCTCGCTAGCGGACTCGCCGGTGCCCTGCGCCAGGGCGGCGGGCGAGGGCAACAGGCACAGCAGGGCCAGAACCAGGGCAATCGCCGGCGATATGACACGGTGCAGAGATCTCATTTCACCACCACGTCGTGCTCTCTCCTTGGTCTTTCGCTCCCATAATAATAGCAAAATAACGCCGTTCGGTTTCCCCCGGCGATAGAATCTCAGCAGGGCGCCGAGGGAAGGCGCGGGATGTGGGGCAAGCAAATAACGGTTTATCGTGCAGTCGAGGTTTAGGCTGGAGTGTTCGCCTCAGGTATAGCGTCCGCCCTGGGACCAGCTCTTCGAGGTGGCGAGTTCCTCCAGCTTGGCCAACTGCTCAACGGTTCCGATGGCCACGATGTAGTCCCCGGGGTCAAGCCGCGTGTCCTTGGAGGGCTTGGTGTTGAAACCCAGGCCTTTTTTCTTCACCGCGAGTATGAGCGCCCCGGAGATGGAATAGATCTTGGCCTCGTCGATGGATTTCCCGTCGAGCTGGGAGTTGGGCTGGATCTCCACGTCGTCGATGCGCCACTCAAGGTTCTCGATGTTGAACTCGATGTACTGCCCGCGAGTGACCAGGTCAAGGTAGTCCCATACCGTAGGTTTCAGGAGCATGGCAGCCATGCGGCGCCCGCCGATGGAATGCGGGGATATCACCCTGTCCGCCCCCGCCCGCCTAAGCTTGGATTCGGACTCCTCGGAGTCGCAGCGGCTGACGATGAAAAGGTGGGGGCACAGCTCCCGTGCGGTTAGGGTTATATAGAGGTTCTCAGCATCGCTGGACAGCGCCGACACCAGGCCCCGGGCGCTCTCGATCCCCGCCTGCCTGAGGGTCTCGTCGTTGGTGGCGTCGTCCTTTATTACCAGAAAGCCCAGGCCGTTGGCTTTTTCTGCCGCAGCCGCATCGCGCTCGATGATGACGAAATCGACGCCGGCATCCTTGAGGTCATCGGCGATGTGCTGTCCGACCCTGCCATATCCGCACAGTATGTAGTGTCCGATCATGGACTCTATCTCCTTGCGCATCTTTCTCCTTTCCATCATGCCGCCGACGCTGTTCTCTATCATGAATTCTACCCCGCTGACCAGGGTGTAGCCCACGATTCCCACTCCGGAGATGATTAGGAAGAGAGTGAAGACCTCTCCCCCAGTGCCGAGTGGGAACCTCTCTCCGTAACCGATGGTGGTGATGGTGATGATCACCATGTACAGGGCGTCCAGGAAACTCGCGCCTTCTATGAGCATGTACCCGGCGACGCCGAGCGCGATCACCGCGAAAAGGAGCAAAACGGCTTTTTCCAGGTTCCTCAGGCGTTCTCCCAGCAAAAGAGGCCTTCCTTTATACCCTTTCCATCTGTCACCAAGAATAGTATCGTACTTGCCTGCGCACAGCTATAATCTCGCGTGAGAGGGAAGGTAAGCCCGGCGAGGCAAGGTCTGGAGGCCGGGGGGACAGCTCGCGGCCGCAGGGCCTACATGAAATCCTCTGGTTTGGCGTCCTTGAGGAAATCGCGAAAGCGCTCTATCTCGTCCTCGTCCTCGGTCTGTATAAAGACGCTGGCTTCGTTGAGGACGTGCTCGTCGGAATAGATGGAGACGCCGGTGCGTACCGCGAGTGCGATGGCGTCGCTCGGCCGGGCGTCGATCTGGAAGGGCTTGCCGCCGTAATCCATGGTGATGTCGGCGAAGAAAGTCCCCTCGCGCAGGTCGCAGATGACGACCTTTTTCATGGTGATGCCCAGCTGGTCCATGATGTTCTTCATCAGGTCGTGGGTCATGGGGCGCGCGGTCTCGATACCCTGCAGGGCGAAAGCGATGGCCGTTGCCTCGAAAGCGCCTATCCAGATGGGCAGGAAGCGGTCACCCGTTTTCTCCTTGAGCAGCACGATAGGCTGGTTTGCTGGAAGCTCCACTCTGACGCCTATCAGTGTCAATTCGACCATTTCCATCACACCCTTCCGGTTTCAAGGCTAAAGTATAGCACCCTCCTGCGTCTGTCAATCAGCCTTGTTTTTATTCTACCCGAGGGAGGCGCCGAGTTCACCGCCCGACTTTGCCGTTGGAAGAAAGGCCTGTACGGGCCCTAGGGTACGGCCTCCGTGATCGAACAGATGTAACGCAGGTTACGCCACCTCTGCAGGTGGTCGAGACCGTATCCCACCAGGTACTCCTCCCCCACCTCGAAGCCGCTGTAGTCTATATGCAGCGGGGCTATGCGCCTGACCTTGCGGTCCAGAAGGGTGCATACCTTGAGCCGGCGCGGGCCGCGTTCTCTGAGGTTGCGCAGGATATAGCTCAAGGTCAGACCGGTATCGATGATGTCCTCTACCACCAGCACGTCGCGCCCCAAAACGCTGTCGGAAAGGTCCTTCACAATGCGCGCGGCCCCCGCCGACGCCTCTTCGCGGCGGTAGCTTGAGATGGCCATGAAGTCCACGGTGAGGTCGAGCTCGATGGCGCGTATGAGGTCCGCCAGGAAGACGAAGCCGCCCTTGAGCATACCCACCAGCGCAAGGCTGCCCGCGGGCTGCCCGCCGAAGTCCGCGGTTATCGCCTCGCCCAGCTCGCGCACCCTGAGCGCGATCTCCTCCTGCGTGAGGACTATCCTCTCAAACCGCTCGGGATACAACACGTTTCACCCCGCGTCCCAGCAGGTTCCCTAAAGCCCCGGGATTGCCCACTTTATACCCCTCCACCACAGGCTGAAGATCGACCCCACGAAAGCCGCCGAGCGCGTGAAGAAGCCGGGGTTATCGCGCTGGCTTCCGCTCACCAGCGGTTCCTTCGACTCGTGGGGCGTGCCCTTGGCCACCAGAAGATATCCCAGCTCTTGCCCCGATGCGACGGGGTACGGCACCCACATCAAGCTGTTGATCTGCGCGCTGCGATAGCTCGAGAGGCGGTCCCTGCGTACCGTAAAGGCCAGGTCCTCGCAACCGACGGCCGCGACCTCACGGCGCGGGAAGTCCCCCACCTCTACCCGGGCTACGCTCTCGCCTGCGTAGGCGAACTCCACGCGCACGAAGAAGTCGAAGCCATAATCCATCAGGGCCGCGGTCTGGCTCCAGTAGCTTTCCCCTCCGTTGAGTATGACGGAGATGAGTTCCCGCCCCTCTCTCTCTGCCGAGGCAACGAGGCACAGCCCCGCCCCCGCCGTGTAACCGGTCTTGATGCCGGTGGCGTTCGCGTAAAGCTTCATAAAGCGGTTGTGGTTCTCCATCACGCGCGGGAAGGGATGGCCGGGCCAGGGTATCTCGTATGAGGAAGTGGAGACGATCTCCCTGAACTTCGGTTCGGACATGGCTATCTCGGACAAGGCGGCTAGGTCGCGTGCCGAGGTATGGTGTCCGGGTTCATCGAGGCCATGGGGGTTGCTGAAGAGGGTGTTGTCAAGGCCCAGCTCCCGCGCCCTTTCGTTCATCATCTGCACGAAAGCGTCCTCGCTGCCGCCCACGTGCTCGGCCAGCGCCACGGCCGCATCGTTGGCCGATTGCAGCAGCAGAGCATAGAGCATCTGTTCGACCGTGAGCACCTCCCCCGCCTCCAGCCATGCCGACGACTCGCCCGTGCCGGCGGCGTAAGCGCTGACCGTCAAGCTGTCCGTAAGGGAGGCGTTTTCCAGGACCACCAGTGCAGTCATGATCTTGGTCGTGGACGCCATGGGCAGGGGCTGGTCCGCGTTGAGCTCGTACAGCACGTCTCCGGTGGCGGGATCGACGAGAATGGCGGCGGCGGCGCTTATCGCGGGTACGGGTATCTCCCCGGCGCCTAAGGCCAGGTCCTCGAGGTCTGACAGGTTTGAGGGCGGGATCTCGTTCACCAGGTAGACCTCGTCTTCCCCGCTGGTCAAGATGTTGAAGACGCCCGAGAAAACGAAGAGCAGCAAGAACGCCGCCAGCAGAATGGCCGTGACCGCCCGCGACGGCTTGGACCTGCGCCGTTCTCGCCGCTTTTTCTTGCGCAGGTCCTTTAT
>CAYPZH010000219.1:0-5095 GCA_964415205.1 uncultured Actinomycetota bacterium
GGGCGGGCGGGCATACCCGGCGAGCGGCGAGGCCCGGGAAACGGCTGCCGTCAAACGGGTTTGGAAAAAATGTACACTACTATTCAATACTGATGTCGTGACATTGTTCATTTTAGTGACTGTGCACCTTTCCCGTGTCCCCTCGGGGATAAGGCCCGTAACGGGGCCTGCTTCGCTTGCCCCCGTTATTGCCCCTTTCTGGTTCATGCCTGGGTCGGAGACCCTTGCTCTTCACGGAGGGGATTCGCCTTTCCTCCACCCGTCACCGCTCGGATTCACCTTGACGCCACCCGTCAGCCTTGCCGCTCTCCGTCACCGAGAGTAGGCGCCTTCGCCAGCGCGGCGATCTGCGCAAAGACGCTGTATTTCAAGCAGGACGTATGGGAGAATCAAAAGACAAGTTGCAAGCCCCGCCAGACCTGAGAGGATGACGACCTGATGGGAAGTTCCATCATCATCATCGGTGCCGGTATCGCCGGCCTGGCCTCAGGCTGCTACGGGCGCATGAACGCCTATGACACGCATATCTTCGAGCTGCACGACAAGCCCGGCGGCCTGTGCACCGCCTGGCAGCGCAAGGGCTACACCATCGACGGCTGTATCGAGTGGCTGGTGGGCACCAACCCCGCTTCCAGCTTCAACACCATCTGGCGGGAGCTGGGGGCCCTGAAGGGAAAAGAGATCGTCGACCACGAGGTCTTCATCCGCTTCGAGGGCAGCAATGGAAAGACGTTCGACCTCTACACCGACGTCGACCGCCTGGAGCGGCACATGAAGGAACTCGCCCCGGCCGACGGCGCGCTCATCGAGGAGTTCACCGGGGCCGTCCGGGCCATCAGCCGCGTGGACATGCCCCTGGCCAAGCCGCGGGGGTTATCGTCTCCCCTGGAGGGTCTGAAGTTGCTCCCCGGGATGCTGCCGCTCGTGCGGCCGCTGCTGAAGTACCGCAAGACGACCGCCAGGGAGTTCGGGGAGCGCTTCACCGACCCCCTGCTGCACGAGGCCTTCACCTCTTTCTTCGACCTCCCGGGCTTCCCCCTCCTCGGCTTCCTTTTCACCATGGCCTGGCTGCACAACCGCGATGCCGGTTATCCCATGGGGGGTTCGCTGGATTTCGCCCGCGCCATCGAGCGGCGATACCTGGACCTGGGCGGCGAGGTGACCTACAGGGCGCGGGTGGAGAAGGTCCTGGTTGAGAACGACCGCGCGGTGGGGGTGAGCCTTGCCGATGGGAGCGAGCACCGGGCGGACCTGGTCATCTCCGCCGCCGACGGGCACGCCACCATCTTCGACATGCTGGAGGGGAGGTACGCAGACGAAAAGATACGCGACCGTTACCGCAGCTACCCCATATTCGAGCCCCTGGTGCAGGTGGCGCTGGGCGTCGCGGCCGAGATCGCGGGTGAGCCGCAGACCATAAGTTTCCCCCTGCCCAGCCCCATAGAGATAGCGGGAGTGAAGCACGGGCGCATGCAGGTGATAAACCACGGGTTCGACCCCACCCAGATGCCCGCCGGGAAGACCGTCCTCCTCACCGTATTCACGACCTCCTACCGCTACTGGGAAAAGCTCTACGAGGACCGCGACGCCTACGAGGCGGAGAAGCAGCGCATCGCGGACGCCGTCACGGCCGCCGTGGAGGGGAGGTTCCCCGCCGTGGCGGGACGGGTGGAGATGGTGGACGTGGCCACCCCCGTCACCTACAAGCGCTACACCAACAACTGGCAGGGGAGCTACGAGGGGTGGATGCTCCTGGCGGGGAACTCCGGCGAGATAATCAGGGGCCTGGACATGACCCTGCCGGGCCTGCAGGGCTTTTACATGATCGGGCAGTGGGTAAAGCCGGGCGGAGGGCTGCCCCCCGCCGCCCAATCGGGACGCGAGGTCATCCAGATCATCTGCCACCGGGACCGGCGCCCCTTCACCACCAGCGAGGTTTGAGCGACGCTCCCTTTTCCCTCAGTCCATCTTGCTCAGGATGAGGTCGGCGCACTGCATGGCCGAGAGCGCCGCCCCGTTCATGGCCAGGCCGCGCCCGATATAGGTGTCGCCGGCGAAATATAGCCCGTCCACGCCGGGTGCCTGCAGCTTGGGCTTGAACTCCCCCACCAGCCCGGGCTTGCGCGCCAGGCCGTCGCAGCCCGCCACGTAGTAGGGCACCTTCCACTCCACCGCGTCCGCGATGCCGGGGAACATCTCGCTGAGGTCCAGCCACAGGGCGTCCAGGAGGCGCCGGCGCTCGAAGGGGTCGGAGGCCTGCGGGTACTCGCACACCACGTCGGTGTGCAGGAGCTGCTTCCCGGCCGGGGCCACCCCGGGGTCGAAGTTGGAGGCCGGGAAAGCCTGGAAGGGCAGGCCGGCGTGGGGGGTCTTCAGGGCGCTGAAGAAGCACAGCTTGTCCGTCACCGGCTGGGAGAGGCCGAACATGAAGCCCACCAGGCAGGTCACCTCGTGCATGATGTCGGTTATCCTTTTCGTCCACCACGAGGGCATGGGTGAGGTGCCGGGCGCGAAGTCGATGATGCCCGGGAGCTGGTAGATGGGGAGGGCGCACACTACCTTGCCCGCTGTTAACTCCTCCAGCTTCGGCATGGCGTAGTAGCGGGGATAGGGGCCTTCCCCGCCGCTTTTCGCCACCTTTACCCCCGCGGCCCTGCCCCCGGCGAAGATGACCTCGGCCACCTCCCGGCCCGTCTCCACCCTGCCCCCGTCGTCCTCGATCACCTTGACCAGGCCGCGGGTGAAGGCATCCATGCCGCCGATGGGGTAGCTGGAGGTGAGGAGCTGGCTCTTCTTGCGCAGGTTGTCCCGGCCTATGTAGAGCACCTCCCCCGCCGCCATGTCGATGGCATCGGGGATGGTGGTCATGATCATGCCCATGTCGGTGAAGAGGTCGCGCACCGCCGCGCTGGGCACGTTCTGGGCCAGCCACTCCGCCAGGGAGCGGTCGTCCCAGGCGGCTATCTCCGCGTCCTCCATCTCGGCGATGAGGCGCAGGGTGGAGCCGAAGGCGCGCCGCTCGTCCCCGCTCATGGGCACCAGCTCCGCGATGTTCACGAACTTTCCCTCGTGGTAGAACTGCACCGTCTCCGAGAAGGGTCCCCAGGCCACGTCCACCCCGACCCTGGCGTTCAGGGCATGAATGGAGGAAGCGTCCCCCAGCTCGGTCATGTGCAGCCCGATGTCCACCTTCCATCCCTCGCCGGGGGTGTCGGGGAAGCTCATCAGCCGCCCGCCGGGACGGTCGTAGCGGTCGAGCACCAGCACCTTCTCCCCGGCCTCGCTGGCCAGTATCGACGCCACGCCCAGGCCGGCGATGCCAGCTCCCACCACGATGGTGTCGAAGGCTTCGCTCATGATCGTCATCCCTGCCTGTACGAGCACGCCTCTACCAGGACAAATCTATTCTACAAGATCATGCACGTGCCTTTGTGAGTTCATTCCCCCGTTCCCTGTGGGGTCTCCAGTTCCTCCTGCATCTCCGAGAGGGCCGCGTTTATCTCCTCCTGGGTATCCAGGAGGGACACCTTCCAGGCCCCATCCTCCTTGAGCAGGACCGTATCGAACACCAATTCGTAATCCAGGCCCTTCAAGACCAGAGTGGTCTCAACCCTGGCATCGTCGCCGGACACGGTTGCCTCACCGATAGCGTAGCTTCCGATGCTCTCGGAGGCGCCGGCGACGAGCTCGTCCTTGCCGATGCTCTCCTGGCTATCCGCGGTTATCAGCTCCCAGGCGGCGTCCGCGTCCTCTTCGATGGTTGCCTGCCATAACTTCTCGGCTACCTGCTCCGGGCTGTCAGAGCTCGCTCCGTTACCGCCGCATCCCACGCAGACAAGGGCGGCGGCCAGAGCCAGGGCCAGTAACATGATGACCGTTCTTCTCATCTCAACACCTCTCTCCTGGGGGTCAGGTCTTTGTTTTTGAATCCCATATTCTACCATACTTCATAAATTACCAGCTTGCTGGGTGTGTTTTTAGCTCATATCCGCAAACATACCCGGGTATGCAAAATACAAGGCCTGACCCCATAGTCTATGTTTCGGACAGGAAGGGATAGCGGTAGTCCGTCGGGGGCAGGAAGTTCTCCTTGATCACGCGCGTGGATATCCAGCGCTCCAGGTTGAGCCAGCTCCCCGCCTTGTCGTTGGTGCCTGAGGCGCGCGAGCCGCCGAAGGGCTGCTGCCCCACCACCGCTCCCGTGGGCTTGTCGTTGATGTAGAAGTTCCCCGCGGCGTGGCGCAGTTTTTTCGTCGCCTGGACGATGGCGTATCGGTCCTGGGCAAAGATGGCACCGGTGAGGGCGTAGGGGCTGGTGGTGTTGCACAGCTCCAGTGCCTCCTCGTACTCCTTCTCCGGGTAGACGTAGACGGTGACCACGGGGCCGAAGATCTCCTCCGACATCAGTTTGGAACGGGGGTCCTTTGACTGCACCACCGTGGGCTGGACGAAATAACCTACCGAGTCGTCACATGTCCCGCCGCAGAGTACCTCGTGGTTGGGGTCCTGCCGGGCGAAATCGATATAGCCGGCTATCTTGTCGAAGGAATCCTTGGCGATGACCGCGTTGACGAAGTTGGAGAAGTCGCACACGTCCCCTACCTTGATGGTGGCTATCTCGTCCAGCATCCGTTCCTTGACCTGCGGCCAGATGCCGTCGGGGACGTAGACGCGGCTGGGGGCGGAGCACTTCTGCCCCTGGAACTCGAAGCCGCCGCGAACGATGGCAGCCACCAGGGCGGCGATGTCCGTGGAGGCGTGGGCGAATATGAAGTCCTTGCCCCCGGTCTCCCCCACGATGCGCGGGTAGGAGAAGTACTTGCGGATGTCCGAGCCGATGGTCAGCCAGATGGTGGAGAAGACGTAGGTGGAGCCGGTGAAATGCACGCCCCCCAGGTCGAGGTGGTTGAGGGCGGGCGGCGCCACCACCGGACCAGGCCCGGGCACCATGTTTATCACGCCCTCCGGCATCCCCGCCTCCTCGAGGATCTTCATGATGTAGTAGGCGGGAAGCACCGCGTCCGACGAGGGCTTCCACACCACGGCGTTGCCCATGAGCGCCGGCGCCGTGGGCAGGTTCCCGGCGATGGAGGTG
>CAYPZH010000220.1:0-5064 GCA_964415205.1 uncultured Actinomycetota bacterium
AGGTAAACCACCCCATTAAAAAGTAATTCAATAAAATTTTAAAATTTAATTTAATGTCCAATTTTTAAAACAGTTACGGGTACAATCACAGTTAATCCAATTTTGCCTGTAAGTGTAAGTATTTCAGCAAGTGCAACAACAATCTGTGCTGGGACATCTGTGGCTTTTATAGTAAATCCTGTAAACGGCGGCTTGTCACCTACTTTTCAATGGCAGTTTAGTCCGGATGTAGTTAGCCCATTTACTGATATCTCAGGAGCAACCGCTTCAACTTACAATTCAACCACCCTATCTAATGGAAGCAGGATAAGGGTAGTAATGACCTCGAATGCAACCTGTACCTCGGGTAATCCTGCTACGAGCAGTCATGTTACAATGACAGTAAATCCAAATGTAACGCCGTCAATTTCAATCATTGAATCTGCTAACCCTGTATGTGCAGGCCAAACTGTATCCTTTTCAATAGAAAGTGAACAAAACGGCGGAATCGCACCAACTTACCAGTGGCAATCAAGACCCAATTCAACTGGTACATGGATGGATATAAGTGGTGCAACGGGGACTACCTATTCATCATCTGCTTTGGCAGACGGCAATCAGGTCAGGCTTTTAATTAATTCAAGTGTGCCTTGTGCTGCAAATCCTGCGACCAGCAACCCCATAACAGTTGAATTATATCCTGATCCAACTGTTACAACAAGCCTAACAGATCAGGTTTATTGTAACGGTGTAGTAACCTCTGCAATAAACCTTACAGGAACTCCTTCTGGTGTAATTTTCGATATTTCAGGCGGAAGTGCAATAGGACTTGCAAATCAGACAGGAGTAACATCAATCCCTGCTTTTATACCAATAACAGGACTTGCAACAATAACCGTTACTCCCAGGGCAAACAACTGTACCGGTGAACCTGTCAGATATAATATTACTGTTAATCCCACTCCAGTTGTCAATTCGCCGGGTAATCTTGCATTCTGTAATGGAGTACTGACTTCTCCGCTTCAACTCACAGGATCACCAGAAGGAGTAGTTTTTGATATTTCAGGTGGAGCATCAATAGGTCTTTCTGATCAGGTTGGGGTAAATGAAATTCAAGCTTTCACACCCGTCACAGGAAATGCGCTAATTACAATAATACCCAAGGCAAACGGATGTGCCGGAGTTCCTATAAATTTCACAATTACTGTTCATCCAACACCAACTGCCACAGCACCAAATGATCAGGTTTATTGTAATGGTGTTGCAACATCACCCATCAATCTTGCCGGAACACCTTTGGGAGTTGTTTTTGATATTGCAGGCGGAGCAGGTATAGGATTGGCAGATCGAACCGGAGTAACAGCAATACCCTCATTTACACCTGTAACAGGGTCTGCTACAATTACAATTACACCAAGGGCAAATAATTGTACAGGGACACCGGTTACATTTAATATTCTGGTAAATCCCACACCAACAGCAACAGCTCCGCCAGATCAGATTTATTGTGATGGACAGACAACCACCTTAATTCCATTGACCGGATCCCCGGCAGGAGTTGTATTTGATATTACAGGAGGTGCCTCCATTGGCCTTCCAGATCGGACAGGGGTTACGGAAATACCTTCATTTACAGCATCCAGAGGTAATGCGACTGTGACTATTACTCCAAGGGCAAATGGATGTACAGGGTCATCTGTTTCATTTATTGTTACAGTAAATGAGAATCTCCCTGTTGGTGTAAGCATTACAGCCAGTGCAAATCCTATTTGTGTTGGTACCCAGGTAACATTTACTGCTATGCCATTGAATGGAGGGTCTGCACCTTCATACCAGTGGAGGGTTAATGGCACCCCGGCAGGAGCAAACAGCCCAACATTCAACTATACTCCTGTTAATGGTGATGTGATAAATGTTTCACTAACCTCAAACCTGCAATGCACTACCGGTAATCCTGCTACCAGCAACAGCATTGTAATGACTGTGTTTACATCAGCACCAGCGACACCGGGAATTATATCAGGACCTGATGCTATATGTCCTGTTGCTACAGATTTAGTTTATACTATAGAATCTGTTCCAAATTCAACCTCTTATACCTGGGCGGTTCCATCAGGCTGGTCTTTCACTGGACAAGGAACTTTATCAATTAATGCTATTGCTGGATCCACAGCAGTTGGTGGTAATATTACAGTGAGAGCCAACAACGTTTGTGGAACCAGCGTTGCAAGTATTTTGCCTGTTTCTGTTGGAAATTTTGCATATGCATTTGCAGGTCCGGATCAAACTGTTTGTGCTGGAACAACTACCATTAATCTTCAGGGTGAAGTGGGTGGAGTTATCACAAGGGCAAATCAATGGGATTGGTTAAGTTCAGTTCCAGGTGGTACATTTTCTGGAGGTGGTAATGATCTTACAGGTACTTATACCATTCCACTTTCTGTAAGAAATGGAGGTACTGTGATAATTACACTGGTAACAATCGACCCCCCTGGTCTGTGTAATTTCGTAAGTGATGAAATGATTTTAACAATCAGGCCCAATCCTACAGCAAGTATATCAGTTACCGGAGCAAATCCGATCTGTTCAGGTTCCTCCTCACAAGTCACCTTCACTGCCACCCCTAACACAACAGTAACATACAGAGTAAACGGCGGAGCAGATCAGACAATCCAGGTCGGAGAGTCAGGAACTGCAATACTTCCAACAGGCAATCTTACCACCACAACAACTTATAGCCTTGTAAGCGTGGCCTATTCAACCCCGCCTGCCTGCTCACAGACTGCAACAGGCACCGCTACTGTAACAGTGAATCCTGTAGCGGTGGTAAATGCAGGAGCAGACCAGACAGTTTGCGCAACAAACCCCGTCGTAACACTTGCCGGATCAATAACAGGAGGAGTAACAACAGGAACCTGGAATGGCGGAACCGGCATCTTTAGTCCAAATAGGACTACATTAAACGCAACATATACTCCTTCACAGGCAGAGATAACAGCAGGTACATTAACCCTTACTCTGACATCCGATGATCCGGAAGGACCATGCGGACCGGAATCAGATCAGATGGTAATTACCATAAATCAGGCTGCAACTGTGGAGGCGGGAGAACCTCAGACCATCTGCGCCGGAAGTACTGCTACACTTAACGGCTCGATAGGGGGCAGTGCCACATCGGCAACATGGAGTGGAGGGACTGGAACCTTTTTACCAAATGCCAGTACATTAAATGCCGTCTATAATCCGGGTGCTGCAGACGTTGCAGCAGGTACGGTCACTCTGACCCTGACAACAAACGATCCTGGCGGCCCGTGCGGTTTCGTGACCGACCAAGTTGTAATTACCATCAATCCCCAAGCCACGGTGAATGCCGGCTCTGATCAGACAATATGCGGCGGATCGGCAGTTACACTCAACGGGACATTCGGAGGAAGTGCGACTTCAGCAACATGGAGCGGCGGAACCGGAACATTCTCGGATAACACAAACCTGAATGCTGTTTATACTCCGGGAACTGCAGATATTACTGCAGGTTCAGTAATCCTTACCTTAACAACCAACGATCCTGACGGACCATGCCCTGCTGTGTCAGACCAGGTAGTGGTTACAATAAACACCCAGCCCACAGTAAATGCCGGAGCAGATCAGACAATCTGTGAAGGGTCATCTGTGACACTTGCAGGCAGTGTCGGAGGAAGCGCAACATCAGGCACATGGTCTGGAGGTGCTGGAACATTTAATCCGAATTCTAACACATTAACAGCAACTTATACACCACATGCAGATGAAATTACAGCAGGCTCAGTAACCCTGACCCTTACGACTAATGATCCTGCGGGAGTATGCTCAGCTGTTATGGATGATGTGACAATAACCATTAATCCGAGGGCAACAGCTAATGCCGGCACATACAGTCCAATCTGTTCAGACGGGTCTGTTACACTTGCAGGTGAAGTAGGTGGTGGTGCTACATCAGGTTCATGGACAGGAGGTACTGGAACCTTTAACCCTGACCGGAATTCACTTACTGCAATTTATACTCCCAGACCCGCAGAAATAGCTGCAAGGTCGGTTACACTTACCCTTACGAAAGATTAACCCCAAGGACCCTACGGGCTGGTTAGCGCATCGACGACTATAACGATAAACCGGGCCGTGGTTATCACAACCCAGCCGTCGAACGTGGGAGTATGTTCCAGTTTCCCGGCTGACCTCAGTGTTGTGGCCACAGGAGACAATCTATCGTATCAGTGGTACAGAGGTGTTCCACCTACTGGCACTGCTGTCACCAATTCTGGAAATATCTCCGGTGCCACTTCCAATATACTTCATTTCAATCAGGCCACACTAGCCGATGCCGGCTCATATTACGTGGTGATAGGCGGGGCAGCCGGATGCAATCCTGTCACATCAAATGTCGTCACACTCAATATCGATCAGGCGATTACAATAACCCAGCAGCCTCAGTCGCAGACAATATGTGCCGGCGGGAATATTACATTCTCGGTAACGGCTGATGCGGGCGGTGATCCGCTTACTTATACATGGAGAAGAGGCGGAGTGCCTATACCCGGGGCACCAAATGCTCCTGCCTATACTATTAATAATATATCACAGGCCGACGCCGGCAGTTATGACGTTCTGATAAGCGGTACTGCAGGGTATCAATGTTCCTCAGTGCAGTCGCAGCCTGCGATTTTGACAGTTGATCCGATACCTGATGTTACAGCCACACCTTCGGAACAGACTATTTGTTCAGGTACCACTACCTCGATTACCCTTTCCGGGAGCGTGCCAGAAACAATATTTTCATGGAGTGTAGCTCAAACCGGTGTCACAGGAGCATCTGACGGAAGTGGTTCGGCAATTAATCAGACACTGACAGCTACTGGTGACATACCAGGCACAGTAGTATATTCAGTTATTCCAACAGCTAATGGATGTACAGGTGAAGCAGTTGAGGTGACAGTGACCGTTAATCCGACACCTTCAGCAACACCACCCGATGACCAGACCTATTGTAATGACTTATTACTCAAGTTTCGCAGTTCTTTAAAATGTTGAAAACCAAATAGAAGTTGTTAA
>CAYPZH010000221.1:0-2553 GCA_964415205.1 uncultured Actinomycetota bacterium
TGATAGCTTTCTTTAATGAGGAGAGAGAGATTCTTTGTCTCCAGGCTGACCCGGAAAATATTTCCCTCTCTAATGAAGAAAATGTTTTTACCGTCGGTTGAGTAAACCGGGAAAGAATTATCCGTCTCTTTTTTTTTAACGATACACTCTTTTTTTCCATCTTCTGTATTTATTATCAGGATGTTGCCTTTATCCTCATAAGTAATGTAATCTCCTTTTGGGGAGAAAGAAGGATTGTTGCCTTTATCTAAAAAATAATTTTTTCCATCTGCTATATCAACCAGCCAGATTCCATTTTCTTCCCTATAAAGAAGTCGTTTTCCGTCAGGTGAAAAGGATAAACTGCTTTTCTCCCCGGTGGTAGAGACAACCTGTTTTTTCCTCCCCTGCTTAATTAACCGTATTTCGTTTTTTCCTTCAATACAGGCTATTATGCAACCATCCGGCGACCATATAGCCCGGCTTCCGTCTGTTAAATATTCTATGCTGTTTTCCCCCGGAGATTCTTTTAGAAGAATAAAAAGGATGGAAAACAGGATAATAATTTTTTTCATCTTAATCAAAAGGTCCTTTCGTTATTGAGAAGTTCTGTTCCGCTTCCCCGATGATTTTGCCGTCTTTATCTGTTAAGGATAGATTAATAGAATAAGAATCCGGCTCAAGCGTGGAAATATCAAGAGACAGCCGAAACTTCCGGGAAGAGATGTTCGTTATTTCTTCGGAAGAAATAATTTTTTTGTCCTTTTTTATCGCTGCCCTTAATTCCATTCCTGCAAGTTCCTCTGTGAGAATATTGTTAATTCTTACTTCCGGCTCTATTTTACCATCGTTCAGATAGTATGTGGCAGTTGACAGGGAACAGAAAATCTGCGGGGGGGAAGAGAGACGTACCGCAGCAGTATAATTATCACAAATTTCGGTGTCGCTTAATGGCCGGTTGTAGATGCGTATTTCATCTATAATGCCGTTGAACCAGTATCCGTCACCTCTTTTGCCTATAAATAGGTTTCCCTTGGTAAAACCCGGTTTATTGTCTAATGTTCCGGAATTATCCAGTTCCCCGTTAATGTAAATATATCCCGTGGAGACAGAAGTGTTAACAACATAGGCGATATGATACCATGTATCCGCAAGCAGATATTTGACTCCGCAGATAGCTCCTGTTTCCACACCGCCTTTTTGCATTTTATATCCCCGGTAAGCTTTTAGTTTATTCCGGTGATTTTTAAACAGAGAATAACCGTCAGTATAAATGTAGTCAATTATGCAGACGTTGCGCCCCATTGAGATTTTGTCAAGCTTTACCCAGATTTCAACGGTGAAATCGCCTGTCAGCTTTAAACTCGCATCATTTCCACAATCAACATAATCGTCCGTCCCGTCAAAATAAAGAGCAGAGTTAACCTTCCCTGCGACCCATTTTGCACCATATATGGTACCGTCGTTACCTGTATTAGATGCATCTTTGGATATAGTTCCTTTGCCTTCGTCAAAACGCCACCAGGAAATTAAACCTTGCCTGATTACTTTTATTTCTTCCTGTGCCGGGCAAGTGGAACTCGCTATCAGGCCAATCCAGATAATTCCTAAAAAATATGCACATGTTTTTTTTAGTAAATATCTCATCTTAATACTTCCTCCAATTTAATTATCTCTGTAGCGATATACCAGCGTAATCTGTCATAGAAGCAGCTTTCAGGAAGACCTGTTTGCCTGGTATAGTAACATAAATCCGGGTTAATCTGATTCCTAACGTTTTTGAGAGCATTTTCTGCAACAGAAGCCTCTTTTATCTTCCCCTTGCTCTTTGCCTCTTTGGTTAAATTTTCAAGGGTTAAAAGATATCTGTAATCATCCACTCCCTCCCTTATTTCCTCATAGCATAAAAGGGGAACCGGCCCCTCCGGTCCGGGGAGAACGCAGGCAATGTAATCATCCGGATATCTGCCGTCGAAAAAGTTATACGGGTCACCGGTGCTCATCTGGTAAAACTCCTGGGACCTCCCAATGGCTCCGGTTGCCCAGGGATAAAAACCCCAGCTAAACCGGAAGTGACCGGCGTTATATAGAAGATAACTGTTTTTCTCCCGGATTATCTTAACCTGTTCCGATAGGGGGTAAGACTCCGGGGCTGTATGCAGCCCTATGCAGTCAAGATACGGAGCAAGGATAATATCCCGGGCATCCCAGGGGAGAGAGGTAAGAAAAGAGGCGGTTTTAATATCCGGGGCTTTTTCCTGTAGCATATGGTAAAGTTCCTGGGTATGCTTAAGTCCCTCTGCTCCATAATTTGTCGGCTCGCCAACTAAAAGAAATACCGGCTTTAACTCTTTTTTTTCCACCAGTTCTTTTATCTGTCGCAGAAGGGAAATAATCTCTTTCTCGTAACTCAAATAAAGATTTCCACGGGAACGGGGATTGAATGCGCTGTATATTTCAATAACCACTTCTTCGGAAGAGAGATTCACCTTCTTATAGATAGAAAGACATCTCTCAAGATAATCGGAGTCAAAAAATATTTTTTCTCGTGTCATATCCCACTTTACAGTATCA
>CAYPZH010000221.1:2563-4388 GCA_964415205.1 uncultured Actinomycetota bacterium
TATTTATCAGAACGCTGGTAAGAGAATGTTCCTTTATATCACGGTACATCATCTCCACCCGTCTCCAGTATTCCTCCTTCAAATCAGGGAATAAAAGATAGGGGCATTCCAACTCCCATGCGGAGCGCTGGGCGATAATGGGAATATAGGGAACGTCCAGTTTAAACGGCAGAACTCTTATCTTGAGGGGGAGAGAAGAAGCCGGAGCGTTCTCTGATTTGAAAGTTATCGCTCCCTGATAAATTCCAGGCTTGGCATCATCGGGAATTTTTATTGTTAGCTGGAAACTGCGGGTAAATTCCTTTTTGATACTTATGGGAGAAATGATTTTATAAAGGTATTTTGGCTCAATCAATATTGGTGATGATTTGGTTCCTTTATCCTGGAAACCGGAGGGTTTGGCTACATACCTTACCATCCGGATATTGATATTCTCTTTTTTAATCAGCAGGTCTTCACAAATTAAGTCAGTTGCCTCTACCGTAACATCCTTTAATTCCTTTAAGGGATAAACCCCAAAAGATACCGGTTCATATTCGCCGATGGCAGCAAAAGCATTTAATCCCATGTTTATCTCATCGGATGAGGGAATAGTATCAGGATATATCCTTTCCATATAATTTGAAGAAAACAGGATATATCCTTTTTCGTCTTTGATGTCCGGTGCGGAAGTCGATTTTTTTTCAGGAGCAGGAAATTTTTCGTAGAATGCGGTCCTTCTTTTTTCCTGAATAGCAGCTAAATTTTCCTTCCATTCATTTTCTTTGCTCTCCGGGCAGATAAGTAACCCGTTGACGGTTAATGCATCATCCGGAACGTAGTAAGTGAATCTTGCCAGTTCCCGATACAGAAGAGCGGAAGGGGTGGTAGTTTGAAACTCCAGATTAAGCTGTCCGTCTTCTACCTTCACCTTGAAGTTATATGGACCGTATTTAGAAGCGATATACCTATTCCAGATATCTTCCCCCTGATAGTCATTCTCTACATTCTTGTAATATGACTCCCTGAAATAATTACTACTGTCATATTTTACTTCGATTTTCTTCTCTCCTTCAGCCTTCACCAGATAGGAACTGTGAGGATGGCTGGAGAGACGATATGAGGAATTGAAGGGTCTTAAACTTCCCATCCAAAGAGTAACTATGTAATTGCCGTTGGGGAGGTCGATGATAAATTCTCCCTGATTAAGTACGGCATAATCTGTACAGAGAGTATCCGGTATCCCATAGTCATATCTCAAGTCCACACCATCAAGCTTCCAGCCGTAAGATTTTCCCGGAGAGTAGATTTCCTTCCCAACTGAATTGAACACTGGAAAACACTGATTTGCCGATCCAAAGTCAAATTTATATTCGGATAAAACGTTCTCCCCTGTAAAAACAGTAGGGTACCAGACAACTGCCAACAATCCCCAAAAAATTCCTATCTTTACCATCCGCATTTTCTTTCTCCTTCTTTTTACCCCTTTTATGCCTGTCGTTTTGCGGCCCGCAGGAACCTTTCTTTTCTTTTACTGAACGCTAATAGGTGCTTGTTCCCCAGAAAAGCCGGAATTCAGAGAGAGGTTGTGTAGTCGCTGTAGCGGTGAGAGGAACGGAAGAGCGTGCCTCCACGTGACCGTCTACAAACATGATATTAGCCATTCCATTATGCCGGAAGTCGATATTGGTTGAACCCGGTGACGTCCAGAAAGTAACGGTCGAGGCACTGGAATGACCGCTTACATGTTTGCCATCGGCGAAGAAGCATCTGAAGTTCGGTCTTTCAACTCTGCCGAACTTTCTGTAATTCGTGAAGGTATAGCCGTTCAGTCCCAGATTAAGGG
>CAYPZH010000221.1:4398-5062 GCA_964415205.1 uncultured Actinomycetota bacterium
TGGGTTTTTAAAAAGTGCGCCATTTTTTTTAATTGTTTTTTTTTTTCCGTTAAGGCCCAATTTTTGGGTTTAAATTTTTTTGAATGTCAATTTAATACCGTTCTTGACCAATCTATTGAGCCGGAAGGAAAGTAACCTGTCGTTTGGAAGCAAGAATACCAGTTATCGTAATTCGGGACACGGTCCTCATAGTCCTGGACATACATTACCACTATTGTATAAAGTTGTTTCAGGTTGTTCATGCAGACGCTCTGTCTTGCTTTTTCCCTTGCCTGGCTGAGAGCGGGCAGAAGCATCGCCGCCAGAATGGCTATTATTGCTACTACTACCAGTAATTCTATCAGCGTAAATCCGGCATTTCTGTTATTTGTGCTCATTGCATACCTCCGCAGTTTTTATTTATATAAACAAGACCGTTGCTTATCAACGATTCTGATAACATGGAGACGAAGTTGACGCACGTACCGTAAGTTCCACCGGCAGGACATGACTTACCTGTTCGGTTTCCCCCTCGAATATGGATTTAAGACGGTGAACGGCGAACCTGCCCATCTTTTCCCTGTCCACGTTTATCGTGGTCAGCGCCGGCTTCAGTTTTTCCCCGATAGACAAGCCGTCAAATCCGACAATACTGAGGTCTCCCGGTATTGTCAATCCGAGTTCT
>CAYPZH010000222.1:0-5058 GCA_964415205.1 uncultured Actinomycetota bacterium
CGCATGGCGTCCGCTTAAATGGGTTCCTTGGCTAAGAGTCTTTCGTAGTACCCCATGTAGTCGTCCCAGTATCCCACGTACACCACCTTTTATGGGGTCAGGTCTTGTATTTTGCATTTGAGGGCATTATATCGTTGCTGGTAATAGCGGTCATTTCAAGCATAAGATACTTCGGTATGCAAAATACAAGACCTGACCCCTTAAGGATTGTCCATTTTGTAGGCGCGGGAGAGTCTCACCACGCGGCGGTATTCCTCCACCTGGCGCTTCTTTTCCTTTGCGTCCCATCCCAGCTCGCCGCCGAGCAGGTCCGCCACCTTGTCCGCGCACCCCAGTCCCTGTTCGCGGTCCTCATAATAGATGAGGCTGCGGCGTACCATGAAATCGCTCAGGTTCACCACCATCTCCTCGCGGGCAGAATAGATGACCTCAGCCTCGATATAGGGTATGCCGTCCCCCACCCTATCCGCCATCGAGCCGCCCTCGGCAAGCATGGCCAGTACCCGCACCGCCCCCGTGCCCAGGAGCTGTAGCTTGGACACGATGTCCTGGTCCAGGCGCAGGTCCCCGGCCAGCCTCTCCAGGCGCTTGCGGAAATCCCCACCGTCCTTTCCGAACACCGGCGCTTTTTTCGTCGCGCATCTCGCCGCCTTGATCCCGAAGCGCTCCTCCAGGCGCCTCGACCCCAGGTCCACCAGCTCCTGGGCCATGGAGCGGGCGGTGGTGAGCTTGCCCCCGGCGATGGAGATAAGGCCTGAGTGGCTCTCGTAGATGCTGTGCTCGCGGGAGACCTGGCTCTCCTTCACGTCCTTCCCCCCGCCCTCGACCACCAGGGGCCGCAGGCCGGCATATGTGCTGATGACGTCGTCGGGAGTGAGTTGTGCCCGCGGCAGGGTCTTGTTCGCCGCGTCGATGATGTATTGCACGTCGTCTGAAGAGGCGCACACGCTGTCGTAGTCGCCATCGTAATCGGTGTCCGTGGTGCCGACGAGGGCGTAGTCTCCCCAGGGGACGAGGAACATCATGCGCTTGTCCGCCGGCGAGATGATGGGCATGGCGTTAGTGACCTTGACCCTCTCCCATGGCACGATGATATGGGAACCCTTGGTGGGGCGCAGCTTGGGAGCGGCCTCCGCGTCGTCCAAGCGACATACGGCGTCGGTCCAGGGGCCGCTGCAGTTGAGCACCACCCTGGCTTCGATGTCGAACTCCTCCCCGGCGACCTCGTCCCGCACCCGGACCCCGCAGGCCCTGCCTTTCTCGTTCAACACCTCCAGCACCCGGGCGTAGTTGAGGCAGCAGGCCCCCTCCAGGTGGGCCGACTGCACGTGGGAGAGGGTGAGGCGCGCGTCATCGGTGGCGCAGTCGTAGAACTGTCCCCCGCCGGTAAGGCGCTCGCGGTCCAGCTCCGGCTCCACCTCCAGGATGCGCTTTGGGC
The DNA here is from genome assembly GCA_964415205.1 of uncultured Actinomycetota bacterium. Classification (GTDB taxonomy): domain Bacteria; phylum Actinomycetota; class Geothermincolia; order Geothermincolales; family RBG-13-55-18; genus SURF-21. The sequence continues at coordinate 1,439 of CAYPZH010000222.1, forward strand.
CGTGCAGCTGATGGTTCTGCACGTTGCGGAAGAGGGCCAGGAAGTCGTACATCCATAGCCCCATGGCGATGATGAAAAGGGGCGCCTTGTCCCCCTTGTACACCGGGAACATGAAGGACTGCGGCCATACCACGTGGGGTGCGTTAAGGAGCAGGCGCCGCCTCTCGCGGCAGGCCTCGAAGACCAGCTTGAAGTCGAATAGCTCCAGGTAGCGAAGACCCCCGTGTACCAGCTTGGAGGAACGCGAACTGGTACCGAAAGCCCAGTCGTTCTTCTCCACGATGGCGGTTGAGAGTCCCCTGCGCGCCGCGTCACGCGCCGCGCATGCGCCGGTTATCCCTCCCCCGATGATGACGACGTCGAAGACCTTACCCTTGGCCTCCTCGATGTGTTCTTTCCTTTGCTGCGACGAGAACATCCTGCTTCAGCTCCTTCAGCTACCGCTCGGGCGACCGTTTCCACGCCAATATGGGTATCGGCGTTTCAATACAAGTATATATAGTTTACTTTGGGACCGACAGTGACGGTCATCACCTCACGGGATATAGTCTGCCGTGGTGCCGACAGCGACGGTCACCGCCTCACGGGATGAAGACGGGAAAGCGAGAACAACGTGCGGACCGTCATGCTGGCTTCAAGAGCCGGCCGGCACCCCCGAGGTATTGACGTGCCGTCGCCGGGAGGGGGTGGCATCGCAGCCCGTCTTCCCAATCCGGGAGGCGCAGGTGATGTTCGAAGGTGATATATAATAATGTCCATTACTGGACACCGACCGCGCATATGGGGCCGCGATCCCGCGACCGCAACCAGCCGCCGGACCCCATAGTATCGATCGGCGATGAAGCACGGCCGGCATTTCAACCCAGGAGGATAGAGATGGCGGACAGGTTCGACATGGAGGATTTTCTCGCGCAGAGGCTGGAGTGGATCGAGGCCAAAAGGCCCCTCGTCCACCATATCACCAATTACGTGGTGATGAACGAGACCGCCAACGCCACTCTCTGCCTCGGCGCCTCGCCGGTGATGGCCCATGCCGTCGAAGAGGTCGAGGAGATGGCTTCCGTGGCTGGGGCACTGGTCCTCAACATGGGCACCCCCTATCCCGACCTAGAGAAAGCAATGCTGGCGGCCGGGAAAGCCGCCAACCGCGCCGGCGTGCCGGTGGTCTTCGACCCGGTGGGGGCGGGGGCCACCACTTACCGTACCCGCATCGCGAAAGAGCTGCTCGGCAGGGTACGTTTCGCGGCCGTACGCGGCAACGCTGCCGAGATGGCCACGCTCGCCGGAGTGGAGGCCGAGATACGCGGGGTGGACTCCCTGGGCACCACAGGCGATGTGGAGAAGATAGCGGCCGACCTCGCCGGGTCGCTGGGCTGCGTGGCCGCAGTCACCGGCGAGGTGGACGTGGTGAGCGACGGCAGCCGCACGGCCCGCGTGCGCAACGGCCATCCCCTGCTGGGAAAGGTGACCGGGACGGGGTGCATGGCCACCACCGCCATCGCTTCGTTCCTGGCCGCGGGCGAGCCCTACCTGGAGGCGGCTGCGGGGGGACTGGCCGTCTTCGGCCTCGCGGGAGAGAAGGCGGCGGGGATGTGCGGCGGAATGCCCGGCACCTTCCACGTGGAGCTATACAACGCCCTGTACGTCTTGAGCACGGTGCGCAAGCTCAAGGGCATCCGGGTGGAGATAGAGTAGATGGGGTCAGGTCTTGGATCTTGGATGCGAGCGCATCACATCGTTTCTGGTAAAAGCATGCATTTTGGGAATAACATCCCGCCGAATCCAAGATCCAAGACCTGACCCCATTATTTTGTGGAGGTTATGACGCCGCCGCCGAGGACCTCGTCGCCGCGGTAGAGCACCGCGTGCTGTCCCGGTGTCAGGGCCCACACCCGGGCGTCGAAAGACAGCTCGAAGGCATCTTCACGCACCTCCACCCGGCAGGGCTCCGGCCTGGTGTTGTAGCGCGCCATGGCCTCCGCCTCGAACCTTTCCGCCGGTGGCCCGCCCCTGGTCCAGTGGGCCTGGTCCGCCCGCAGCCACGTGCCCGGCACTTCCTCCCTGCTCCCGACGACGACCGCTTGCCGTGCGGGGTCCAGCGCCGCCACGTAAAGGGGATAAGGGGCGGAGACGCCCAGCCCGTGCCTCTGCCCCACGGTGTAGAAGGCGATGCCGCGGTGCTCCCCCAGCTTCTTTCCCGCGGTGTCCAGGATGGGTCCCGGCGCGGCAGCCTCGGGGTGGTGGCGCAGTACGAGGTCGCGGTAGTCGCCCCCGCAGAGGAAGCAGATGTCCTGACTCTCTTTCGTCTCCGGGCAGGCCAGGCCCAGCGACGCGGCCGCTTCCCGCACCTTCTCCTTGGACCGTTCGCCGTTGGGGAAGAGACAGCGCGAGAGCTGTTCTGAGCCCAGGGCGTAGAGGACGTACGACTGGTCCTTCTCCACCGCCGCGGCGCGCATGAGCGCATAGGCGCCCCCCTCGTCGCGGCAGGTGCGGGCGAAGTGGCCGGTGGCCACGGCATCGGCCCCCAGCCCGTCGGCCACCTCCACCAGGGTTGGGAACTTCACCCGGCGGTTGCATTCAACACAGGGATTGGGGGTGCGCCCGCGCAGGTACTCCCGGGCGAAGGGCTCCACCACCTGGGCCAGGAAACGCTCGCGCAGATCGATGACCGTGTGCTCTATCCCCAACTTATGCGCCGCCGCCGCCGCCTCCTTTACGGCATGGGCGGAGCAGCGGGCGGCCAGGGCGGACGGCGAGCCTTCCTCCCACATGCGGAAGGTCACCCCCATCACCCACCAGCCCTCCTCCGCCAGCGACGCGGCTGCGGCGGAGGAATCGACCCCCCCGCTCATGGCCACCACGGCAGCGCGTTTTCCCTTGCTCATCCTCTCATTATAGGGGTTGCATCTATACCCTATGTTGACCACATGTGAGGGAAATGGTGCCGGGACTTATCCTGGCACCAACGCCACGCGTTGTTCAACCGCGCAGGTCAGAAACGGGCCTGGTATCGGCATTTCTCGCCTGCGGCTCGCAACGCATCGCATGGGTCTTAACACCTGGCAGATGATCGAGGCGCGCGTAGCGGGCAGCCGGGTTGGTTTTGTCCCTTGACACTGAGTTAGGCATTAAATATTTTAGGAAAACAGGCCGATTATTTGTCAGGAGCAAATATTAGCAATGGCAAAGATAAACGACCCCGAGCTGGAACGGTATACCCAGGAGCTGTGGGACATGATCATGCGCATCATCCACAGCTTCCGTACCAGCATGGGGACCTGGGAGGAGATGGGGCTCACCTTTCCCCAGTCCATGCTCCTGCTGGAGCTGCGGCGGGGCGGCCGGCTCAGCATGGGGGAACTTTCTCAGCGCCTGCACATCACACAGGGTGTGGCCACGCGCATGGTCGACCTCCTGCTGGAGAAAAAGCTGCTGGAAAGGAGCAGGGACGATACGAACCCCCGCGTGTTATTCGACCCCATTACAAGAATGGGACCCGAACCCCCGCGCAAAATATTGTTTAAAAACGGGATATTTTAGTTTTTTTTGGTAAAAAAAACTTTTTGCAGCCCTCCATCCCCGCATCGCTGGTTGGCGAATCTTCGGGGTTCCTCAAAGAA
>CAYPZH010000223.1:0-5021 GCA_964415205.1 uncultured Actinomycetota bacterium
CAACCAGGTGAGGCTGGCCCTCTTCGTCCTCGCCTACAACCTGGGATACTTCCTCAGGCGGCTCGCCCTCCCGAATGAGATATCCCACTTCTCCCTCAGAAGCGTGCAGCTCAAGCTGATCAAGATCGGGGCAAGGATCGTAAGCCATGCCAGAAGGACCGTCTTTCAGTTAGCGGAGGTGGCGGTACCCGGGGAGCTCTTCGCCGAGATCCTTGCCCGCATCAGATCCCTGGCCGCTGCCTCTGGCTGAGGCAGCTAAAAAGAGAAGGGAACCGCATATGGAACACGCCGCCGGCGCTCAAGGCTCTCCGGATATCGGTCCGGAGGACATCGTCCACCCTATGTCCAGCGGGATTCTTGAGGTGAGATTGGAAAACCGGCGTTTGGACACCGTAACAAGCCCGCTGAATGGTAGAATATTGGTATCAGGGGGTGCATATGGGGAAATCTCGGCAAGTTAAACCATTCCGCTGAAGGCGCCGAATAAGTGGTCAAATGAGCGATATCGAAGGGCTAGACATCTACCAGCGCAGGGCACGCAATCGCCGACGCTTAGCGATTGCCCTGCTTGTCTACGCTTTGATCTCCTTGGGTGTTTCCAGCTTCTGCCTCTATATCTTGAGCAGGGTTGCTCATCTCGGACTGAATTTCTGGCTTCTACTGTCCTTGTTCTGGGCGATGATCCTCCTTTTTACCATAACGAGGTTTGCCGTCAGCGGAAGCAGGGCCTTTAGGAAATTGGCCACAATATCGGCGGACCGTCACCTCCAGGATGCCTTTGAAGCGGCCAAGCTGGCCTCCGGCTTCGAGGACAAGGTAAGGCTCTACGAGATCCCCGATCCAGGTATCAACGCCTTCTCGCTTTCCCTTCCAGACAGGTCATATGCCCTCGTTGCTACCCAGGGAGTCTCTTCCATATTGCCTGAACGCGAGCGCGAGGCGCTTATGGCCCACGAGATCGCCCACATGCAGGTAGGTGACACCATCATCCACACGCTCTTGCTCTATCTGGCGGGATGGCCGCCGGTGAAGAAGATGGCCCGGGACGAGACCGGCCCTAATCCTATGACGCTGGGTGCCGTGGCCTCCGTAGTCGGGTTCTTCCTCTGGTTCACGATGACTTTTATGGCTGCGGTAGAGTCTGAGGACAAAACGTCGAGCCTCTCCCCCGCCGCTTTCTGGCCCGCCCTCGCCTGTATCCTTCTATGTTTCTTGCTGGGGTTTCCGATATTCATGTACAAATCGCTGAGGATTATCCTGGATAAGGAACGAGAGTATTATGCGGACATGGAGGCCGTTTACCTTACGCGTGACCCGGAAGCGGTCTATCGAGCCTTGAAGCATACCGCCGAAGACGTGATCGACGTGCTCCTGTTGCCTCCATGTTACGATGCACTCCTCTTCAAACCTCTTGGTCCCTATAGCTCCTACAAGCCGAGTTCTCAACCTTCCATGTTGGAAAGGATAAACCACATAAAAAGGATTTTCCCTCAGGTAGATCCTCCTGAAAACCCAGGTACAAGGGGGTGAAAAGATGTCCATTAAGTGCCCTTTCTGTAAGGTCCCCCAAGAAGATGATGCCGCAACCTGCACTGTATGCGGTTGGCATCTGCGAAAGAAACCCACTGCCCCAGGTGAAGGTCAGCCTGGAGGCCAAACCGAGAAGACTATGGCCGAAGGGCTCCAACATTGCCCTATGTGCCAGATGTTCGTTGGAGCCGATATCAATATATGCCCAAAGTGCGGGATACCTCTGCACAGGTCAGATTGGACGATTAAGGCCAGTTTTTGTCCGAACTGCAGAGGGATAATGGGGCCAACCGATACCGTGTGCACTTCATGCGGCTGGAAAAAACATGAGCCGGCCAGGGAGAAACAGAAGCAAAAGATAGGGGTCTTACTCCATGACATCATGGTGGAAGGCGCCTTGGCGTTTCGTAAAGATGAGTACGTGAAAGTGGAAGAGATAAGCCCAGACCCCGATCGCCCGGAGTATAAATACGTGGTGTTGTCAAAGACCTTGAATAGGAGGTATCGTCTTTCCGACCGGGACCTCGGTCTGTGAGCAAATCAGAAATTATTTAAACGGATCCGGATTAAAGCAAAGAGCTTCGGATTCACCGATATCTTTTTGTTGTGTTTCAGGCCGATGACATTGGCGATACCTCTTTCTAATGGAAAAACATGTCTTTCCTCTGGAGAGAAACAGGATGATCTGGATAAGGATGAGGAAGAGAGGTAAAGAAGAGGGGCGGGTCATGAATATCGAGTCTTCTGACTACAACCTCCATTCACCTGTTTCCATCGCTCCTCGCGAACATTGCCCATAGGGTTGATATGAAGGATATGAAATAGGGTCTAATCAAGGATGGAAGTCTCTTGAGAGATAACATCATCTCGATAATATGGATCGCTGTTGGACTGTCGTTCTCTGTTCTGAATTTCAAATACCGCTTCGGAATGAGATTCTACGATTTCAAAGGGGCATATGAACGCAGATTAAGAAGCTCCAATTCAGTAAATAAGGGTCTTGATACACTCGATGAAAAGGTCAAAACACACCCAAGGCTTTTTAGAACTGTTGTGGACCCGGAAAGAAAATATTACCTCTTCTTTCAGGCAATATATTATCTTATTGGCTTGGGGATGATATTTCTTGGAATATTCATGTTGTTTCATGGATCGGATGAAATAACCCCCTGGGAGGTTCTAATACCATTGGTCGGAGTGATATACATGCTGAGCATGCTCATGACTAAAGGGGGCAACAGGAAAGAAGGCAAGTACGCGGATGAAGAAGAACATATAGATGGAAGTGATTAAGTCAGGGGCGATTGCTGCCCGGTGGAATATGCTATCTTTGGCAAGTTTTGGTTTTCGATACCGGGCTCCTTAATCCCTCTTAGTCAGCTCATTCGGATCATCTACACAGGATCTTGTCATGCAGCAATTGGGGATATGGATTGGGATGGATTTTTGGGCAGCAGCTGTAGTTTCTTGTTTGAATTGCGTCACCTTGTTTTTAGATAATCCCCGGGAGTGCAGATGATCATGCCTTCTATGGCTTTTGAGAAGTATTTGCCGAAGTGACGGATATCGCCGGTTATGAAATGAGTGGCTTTGGATGACAGGGCAGCAACAAAGACAGGCACGTCTTTCTTATTGAGGGATATGGGACATGCCATATCCGCTGCCGGCTCCGGTACAGTCACAACGCTATTGATAAGATGCTCTAACCGATCCAAGTGCGAGCTCTCTTCCAGGTTTCGTCTGGCCTCTTCGATGGCATGAGCCGATGTGAGCAGAAGCACTTTCTTGGCTGAGGCCAAGTCCCAGAAGCGGTTCAAGGAAGGGCTGCCGTAAGCTGCAGAGAAGAGGACGTTGGCGTCCAGGAATAGACGGTCCATATCTCACTTACCCGGTTTCTTGTGGGGTATCTGCTTGGGATCGAGGCCCATTGCCTTTACCTGCTTCACCGCCCAGGCGTAATCGTCCTTTGTGACCGCATTGCTCAAAAAGAACTCCGCCTTTCTCTCCGGCGTATACACTTCGATAGGGTATACGGCGGCTGGCCTGAGCAAGATCCCGTCCTCGCATGGCTCGGCTACCAGCAGAGAACCCTCATCCAGATGATAGGTCTTACGAAGAGAAGCAGGGATCACCACCGTTCCGCGCCTTCCCATCTTTACGGTTTCTTCGCTATTCATTTCTTAACCTCCGATTTTCAGATTATCAGAATTACTAGCATATTTCAACCACCTTCAAATCACAGGGCAGACCAGCCGCTGGTTCTTTGTGCCAAGTATCAAAGTTTAACTGCCCAGTTTAGCTATCTAGATAGCTAAGCCAGCGCACCGTCCCCGTTGCGTCAATAATAAATCTACTCGAAAGCTCATTCGTTGACTCATAAATAAATCTACTTGAAATATACGGCTTCTTGACAGGGGCGCAGGTGAGGGCCATAATCTATCCACATCGAGATCATCCGCGAAAAGGATGGAAGTGTGAACATGGTTATCGGGCACAGAGAAGGAGTCTTCACCTGGTGGTGGCGGACCCGCCGTGGCGGTGTTTGCCCACCGTGCATCTGGTAACCTAGGGCAGGCATCAACAGGCCACGGAGAGAAAAAGCTCCGTGGCCGTTTTCTATGCATGGACAGAGAAAGGAGCTGGGACTAAGCAGAGATTTTTCCGTTCATGGACGGAGAAAGGAGTCAGGAGGAAAGAACAATGGCCGAAAAACCGAAGATGATCAACCTTTCACAGAAGGACTTGCCCGAGGCCTGGTACAATGTCCTTCCCGACCTGCCCAAGCCGCTGGAGCCGCCGCTGCACCCGGCCACCCGGGAGCCGGTCACGCCCGACGACCTGGCGCCGCTCTTCCCCATGGGCCTCATCGAACAGGAGATGAGCCCCGAGAACTATATCGAGATCCCGGAGGAGATACGCGAGGTCTACCGCATCTGGAGGCCGACCCCCCTGGTGCGCGCCGACCGCCTGGAGAAGTACCTGCAGACGCCGGCACGCATCTACTACAAGCACGAGGGGGTGAGCCCGGCAGGGAGCCACAAGCCCAACACCGCCGTGGCCCAGGCCTACTACAACAAGAAGGAGGGCGTGAAGCGGCTGACCACGGAGACCGGGGCCGGGCAGTGGGGGAGCGCCCTGGCCATGGGCTGCAAGTTCTTCGACCTGGAGCTGCAGGTGTTCATGGTGGGGTCGAGCTTCCGCCAGAAGCCGTACCGCCGCATACTCATCGAGACCTGGGGAGCCAACGTGGTGCCCAGCCCGAGCGAACTGACCGTAACCGGCAGGAAGTACCTCTCCGAGGACCCGGAGACGTCCGGGAGCTTGGGCATGGCCATATCCGAAGCGGTGGAGATGGCCATGGAGGGGGACGACGTCAAGTACAGCCTGGGCAGCGTGCTCAACCACGTGCTCCTGCACCAGACCGTCATCGGCCAGGAGGCCCAGAAGGCCTTCGAGATGTTCGACGACTACCCCAACGTGGTCATCGGGTG
>CAYPZH010000224.1:0-4994 GCA_964415205.1 uncultured Actinomycetota bacterium
CCGGACATCGTCGAGGCCTGTCGCAGGATCATCGAGGCGGCGGGGGTCGAGATAGCGTGGGACGTGCAGGAGGCGGGGGCGGGCGTGATGGAGGAATACGGCACCCCCCTTCCCACCCACGTGCTCGATTCCATCCGGGAGAACAAGGTGGCCATGAAGGGCCCCATCACCACCCCGGTGGGCTCGGGCTTTCGCAGCATCAACGTCGCCCTGCGCAAGGAACTCGACCTATATGCCAACCTGCGCCCCGCGAAAAGCATCGAGGGGGTACGCTCCCCCTACAAAGATATCGACCTGGTGGTGGTGAGGGAGAACACCGAGGACCTCTACGCCGGCATCGAGCGCCAGGTGGACGAGGACACGGCGGAGAGCATCAAGCTCATCACCCGTGGGGCCTCCGAGCGCATCTGCCGCTTCGCCTTCGAGTACGCCCGCCGCGAGGGCCGCAGCAAGGTCACCGCGGTGCACAAGGCCAACATCCTCAAGTTCACCGACGGCCTCTTCCTGGAGGTGGCGCGAGGTGTGGCGGCGGAGTACCCGGACATCGAGTTCGAGGACCGCATCGTGGACAACATGGCCATGCAGCTGGTGCAGAAGCCGCACATCTACGACGTGCTGGTGCTGCCCAACCTCTACGGCGACATCATCTCCGACCTCTGCGCCGGCCTGGTGGGCGGGCTGGGGGTGGCCCCCAGCGCCAACATCGGCGAAAACATACAGGTCTTCGAGCCGGTGCACGGCAGCGCCCCCAAGTACACCGGCATGAACAAGGTCAACCCCACCGCCCAGATCCTCACCGGGGTGCTCATGCTGCACCACATCGGCGAGGAGGAGGCGGCGCGGCGCATCTACGATGCCACCACGGCGGTCATCGCGGAGAGGAAGACGGTCACCTACGACCTCGGCGGCGAGGCCGGGACCTCGGACATGGCCGACGCCATCATCGCCCGGCTGTAGGGAATATCCGGGGCAGGACCTCGTCCTGCAGTTTATCGATGTGGTCGCAGCGCCGGGCGCCTCCCGGGATAACGGGGCCAGATCATCGCCTGCGACATCCCTCCCGCAGCAGGGCTTGCGGCGTTCCCGCACGGCCGGATAAAGCGAACGGAACAAGCTGTTCACAGGCCCGCTACCGGATATATAATCTTTTAAGAACACAGGGATGACGTGGATGGTTTCGCAGTCGATCACACCTTAGAGACGATCCGTCGTCCGGATCCAGGCATCAAAAATGCAGACAAGATCCCATCCGACCATCCATGGCCCTGAACGACGGCAAGATGCATCCATGCAGTGAAGGGAGAGGGCGATGAGGTCATCCAGGGGAGTCCATTCTTTCAGCGTGTTCCTGGCAGCATTCCTTTTCGCCATGCTGCTGACCGCTTCATTGTGCCTCGCTGGGGTGAGGTGGACGGCGGACGGCGTGGCTGTGTGCACAGCGACGAACTTCCAGGTATCTCCCCAGGTGATCCCCGACGGTTCGGGCGGGGCCATCATCTGCTGGCTGGACTATCGATCGGGCAACTCTGACATCTACGTGCAAAGGGTCGATTCCTCCGGCGCCTCGCTGTGGACGGCGGGAGGTGTGGCCGTGTGCACCGCCGCGAATTCGCAGACGGCTCCCCAGCTAATAACGGACGGCTCCGGCGGGGTTATCATCACCTGGCAGGACCAGCGCCTGGGCGTCAACGACATCTATGCCCGCAAGGTGAACTCATCCGGCACGCCGCAGTGGACGGCGGACGGGGTGGCCGTGTGCAGCGCTACCAACGCGCAGATCAGCCCCCAGATAACCGAGGACGGCTCCGGCGGTGCCATTATCGCCTGGCAAGACGAACGCGCCGGAAACTATGACATCTACGCCCGCAGGATAAACTCCTCCGGCACGCCGCAGTGGACGGCGGACGGCGTGGCCGTGTGCACGGCGTCGAACAGCCAGAATTACCCCCAGCTGATCCCGGACGGCACGGGCGGGGCCATCGTCACCTGGGCGGACCAGCGCGCGGGGAATGTCGACATCTACGCCCGCAGGATAAACTCCTCCGGCACGCCGCAGTGGACGGCGGACGGCGTGGCCGTGTGCACGGCGGCGGATTTTCAACAATCTCCCCAGATAACAACGGATGGCTCGGACGGAGCCATCATCGCCTGGGGGGACAGGCGCTCCGGCTCTAACGATGATGTATATGCCCAGAGAGTCAATGGCTCCGGCACGCCGCTGTGGACGGGGGACGGCGTGGCCGTGTGCACCGCCGCTAACGACCAGTATGATCCTCAGATCACCGTGGACGGCTCCGGCGGGGCCGTCATCGTCTGGGAGGATGCCCGCCCGGCGACCAGTACCGACATCTATGCCCAGAGGGTAAACTCCGCGGGCGTGCCGCAGTGGACGGTAAATGGCGAAGGTGTATCCACCGCGGCGAATAACCAGGAGAACCCCCAGATGACCGCGGACGGTTCCGGCGGGGCTATCTTTACCTGGGATGACATGCGTTCAGCGAGTTTTTTCGACGTCTACACCCAGAGGATCGACTCCTCGGGCACGCCGCGTTGGACGGTGGGTGGCATGCCCGTGAGCACGGCGGCGAATGACCAGGTGGACCCCCAGATAGCCGGTGATGGCACGGGGGGGGCCATCATCGCCTGGGAGGACGCCCGCTCGGGGACGGACTTCGACATCTACACCCAGCGGGTCTCCAACCCCGCCCCGGTGGTCGGCGGCATCACCCCCGCGAGCGGTACAGGAGACACGACGGTGCATGTGAGCGACCTCGCGGGCGCCTGGTTCAGCGACGTAGGGGGCGCGCCCGAGGTGCGCCTGGAGAGAAGCGGCCAGCCGGACATCACGGCCACGGGAGTGAGCGTGGTCTCGGACAGCAGAATCACCTGCGACCTCGACCTCGCCGGAGCTGTGCCGGGCGCCTGGGACGTGGTGGTGGAGAACGCGGACGGCCAGGAGGGGAGGCTTGCCTCCGGCTTCACCGTGGAGGAACATGCCTTCTTTTTCGCCGAGGGCTACACCGGGACGAACTTCATAGAATACCTGTGCCTGGGCAACCCCGGCGGCGAGTTCATGGACGTCGACGTGACCTACATGTTCAAGGACGGCACCACCCAGGATGAGAATTACGGCGTGCCCGCCCGCTCCCGCGTCACCATAAGCGTGAACGGCGCGGTGGGCCAGGGCCGGGAGGTCTCCATCAAGTGCACCTCGGGCTCCCCCTTCGTGGCCGAGCGCCCCATGTACTTCGACTACACCGGCGCAGGTGAGCACTGGACCGGCGGGCATGACGTGGTGGGGGCCACCGCCCCCTCGGACACCTGGTTTTTCGCCGAGGGCTACACCGGGGCGGGCTTCGACGAGTACGTATGCGTGCTCAACCCCGGGGGCGCCGACGCCGACCTCACCTTCCGCTTCCAGACCCAGGCCGGGGAGATAGTGAGGGACGGTCTCTCCGTCCCCGCCCACTCCCGCGAGACCTTCCTGGTCGACCAGCTCCTGGGCGAGGGCTACGAGACCTCCCTCAAGCTCAAGTCCACCGTCCCGGTGGTGGCCGAGCGCCCCATGTACTTCGACTACACCGGCTACGGCGCCCCGGGATGGAACGGCGGCCACTGCGTCATGGGGGCCTCCGAGCTGGCAAAAGAATACTTCTTCGCCGAGGGCTACACCGGGGCGGGCTTCGACGAGTACCTGACCATCCAGAACCCCCACGGGGAGGAGATCACCGTCGACGCCACCTACCAGCTGGGACCGGGGCAGGGTGGACCGCTCGCAGCCTCCTACACCGTGCCCGCGCGGGGAAGGGCCACGGTGTACGTGAACTCGCCCGCCCCCGCCGGGGTCGGCCCCGGCGTGGACGTCTCGGTGCGCCTCACCTGCTCCGAGACCTTCCTCGCCGAGCGCCCCATGTACTTCGACTACACCGGCATGGGATACCATGCCTGGACCGGGGGGCACTGCGTCATCGGGGCCACCGCCGGCGCGGATACCTGGTTCTTCGCCGAAGGCTACACCGGGGATGGCTTCGAGGAGTGGTTGTGCATCCAGAACCCGGGCACGAAGGCGGCCGACGTCACCATCACCTACTATACCGGGGGCGCCGATCCCATCGTGAGGGGCCCCTTCGGTGTAGCCGCCAGCACCCGCGCCAGCGTCTACGTGAACGGGCTGGAGAACTACGGCGCCGGATCGGGCCTCAGCCTCTCCGCCAAGGTCACCTCCACCCGGCCGGTGGTCTGCGAGCGCCCCATGTACTTCGACTCCTACGGCTGGACCGGCGGGCACGACGTGGTGGGCTACGCGCCGTAGGCCCGCGAACCGGGAGCAAACGGCTTCGCTCATAGAGCTTTAGGGGCCCGGCGACAAGGCTGGTCGTCGTCGCAAGCTCCTCCGAGCACCTTACTCGCCGGGCACGTGACAGCTCATACGAGATCGCTCAGGCAAGCTGCCCGTTCTCGGGGAGGTTTTTTTATACAGTCGACACCCGGATGCAAGCTCGCCTTATTGGCTATTGAGATGCACGGTTCTTTGTTCAGACCTGGTAGTTCTCGGGCTGGGGGCAGCGTAGATGATGTCTGCCCGAACACCCCGACGTCACGGGCCGGTTATTGACATATGCCCATAAAGCTTATATCATGGTTATGGGCATATGCCGTATAGAACTGGGAGGTGAGTCGATGCCACCGAGAGGCAGAGGAGGTCCGGGTTTCGGGAACCGACCGGGAGGAGGAAGGGGCAACCCCTATCCTTACTGCAGGTTCTATCCCTGGCTGCCGCGGCGCTGGTGGGCGTACCCCGGGTACGGCAATTACGGAGCCATGTACCCCGGCGCCTACGGGAGCGGCGCGTGGCCGGGCGGTCATCCCGCCTCCACGCAGTGGGTCCCCGGGAATATGGGGGCGGGCGTCTTCCGGAGGGGGGAGGGGGGTAACGGACCTGGATATTAAACCCAGCGAGCGAACAGACAAAGAAAGGAAGGAGGGTCGAAATT
>CAYPZH010000225.1:0-1918 GCA_964415205.1 uncultured Actinomycetota bacterium
TTTACCCCCCCCCGCCACCCAAAAAGGAAAATAAGTGGCCAAAGCCCCCAAAAATTACGGGGCGGAGGGGTGGTAATTTAGCCCCTGGGATAGCAGAAGATCAAGCAGTTTACCGAAGCAGGTTACGACAAGCTGCCTATCTGCATGGCCAAGACCCATCTCTCATTATCCCACGACCCAAATCTCAAAGGCGTGCCCAAGAACTACCGGCTGCCCGTGGTGGACATCAGGCCTTCCATCGGAGCGGGGTTCCTCTACCCGCTGTGCGGCGCAATGAGGACCATGCCCGGTCTGCCCAGCCGCCCAGCAGCGGTCGATGTCGATATCGACGAGAGCGGAAAGACCCTCGGGCTGTTCTAAAACGCGCTGAAGATCAGGACGGAGAAAAGCGATGCCCCGGTCCGAGGGACCGGGGCATCGACCCGAGAGGCAGCACGGAGGTATGGAGGATAATACTTGGAGAGCAACTGCAGAGTACTGTTCCTGCCGGACAACCGCTACGTCGTAGTATCGAAGGGAGACAACCTGCTCAGGGCGGCGATGGATGCCGAAGTGCACATCAACGCCTCCTGCGGGGGTTCCGGCTCTTGCGGAAAGTGCCGCGTGGTCATCGAGGAAGGGGAGGTGGAGCGAGAGGCCAACCCCAAGCTCACGCAGGCTGACATCTCCAACGGCTACGCCTTAGCCTGCCAGACCAAGGTTCTCTCCGACCTCAAGGTCACCGTACCGCTGGAATCGCGCATCGGGGACAAGAGGATATTCGAACGGGCGGAACCCACACCCGCGCAGGGTTACCTGCTGGCCGCGGCCGACTGGGAGGAGCGGCTGCCGGAGTGGGAGCTGGACCCGCCCACCCGCAAGGTACACCTGGTCCTGGCCGAGCCCACCCTGGACGACAACGCCAGCGACGCGGAGCGCGTCAAGCGTGGCCTGGCCGTGGAGGCGGGGCTGCGCGACGTGGTGGTGGATTTCCCCGTGCTGCAGCGGCTTCCCAACATCATCCGCCAGAGCGGCTGGGACATAACCGTGACCGTGCTGGACTCGGGCGAGGAGCTGCGCGCCGTGCGCATAGAGCAGGGAGATACCACGCTCAGGCAGTCGGCCATCGCCATCGACGTCGGCACCACCACCATCTCGGCCGAACTCATCGACCTGCACACCGGGGAAGTGACCGCGCGTGCCTCCGACTACAACGCCCAGGTGGCTTTCGGCGAGGACGTGATCACGCGCATCATCTACGCCACCCGCGGCACCGGGCTGGCCAAGCTGCAGTCGGTGGTGGTCGGCACCATCTGGAACCTCATCAAGAACCTGGTGGAGCAGGCGGGCATCGAATACTGCAACATCACCCACGTGGTGGCGGCGGGCAACACCACCATCATGCACCTTCTCCTCGGGCTCAACCCCAAGTACATAAGGGAGGAGCCCTATATCCCTTCCGGGACCATCTTCCCCTGGATCAAGAGCTCGGACCTGGGCCTGCGCATAGCCGCCGGTGTATATCTCTACGCCCTGCCCTGCGTGGCGAGCTACGTGGGCGGGGACATCGTGGCCGGCATCCTGGCGTCGGGCATCTTCAACACGGACAAGATGACCCTGTACATCGACATCGGCACCAATGGTGAGATGGTGCTGGGGAACCGGGAATGGCTGCTCTCGTGCTCCTGTTCCGCCGGGCCCGCCTTCGAGGGCGGCGGGGTGAAACACGGTATGCGGGCCACCGGCGGCGCCATAGAGAGGGTACGCATCGACAAGGTGGGCTACGAACCCATGATCATCACGGTGGGGAACCGCAAGCCCATAGGCATATGCGGATCGGGACTCATATACCTGATCTCCGATTTGTACATACCCGGCCTGTTAAACGTGCTGGAAAATTAAAACACAACAGTCCCAAGGAACCCGTGCGGACAAATGG
>CAYPZH010000225.1:1928-4040 GCA_964415205.1 uncultured Actinomycetota bacterium
GGGACTCATAGACCTGCTCTCCGAGATGTTCCTGACCGGCCTGATAAACGAGAAGGGAAAGATAAACACCGACCTGCCCACGGACCGCGTGCGCGACAAGGAGGGCGGCGCCGAATACGTGGTGGTATGGGCGGAGGACTCGGCCACCCGGCGGGATATAGTCATCACCGATGTGGACATCGACAACCTCATGCGGGCCAAGGCGGCGGTATACGCGGGCATCGAGATATTGCTCTCTTCCATGGACATGGACGCCTCCATGATCGAGGAACTGCTCATCGCGGGGGCCTTCGGCCGTTACCTGGAGGTGGACAAGGCGGTTACCATAGGCCTGCTCCCCGACATCGGATACGAAAAGATGAAGTTCGTGGGCAACGGCTCCCTCCTGGGCGCGCACCTGGTAGCCCTGTCCAAGGAGATGATGAACACGGCCAACGACATCGCCCGCCAGATGACCTACCTTGAGCTCTCCATGAACCCCGCGTTCATGGACCATTACATGTCGGCCCTGTTCTTCCCCCACACCGACATGGAGTCGTTCCCCACCGTGCGGGAGAAGCTGGAGTCATACCGGGCGATACAGCGCATGGCCGCGGATACCGCCGCGGCCGGAGGAGAGGAAAACTGATATGTCTTATGTGATGGCGGTCGCAGGCAAAGGGGGGACGGGCAAGACGACCTTCGCCGCCCTTGCCGTGGACTGGCTGGTGCGCACGACGGGCAAGCCGGTGCTGGCGGTGGACGCCGATTCAAATTCCAACCTCGATCTGGCCCTGGGCACGCGGGCGGAGCAGACCATCGGGGCGGTGCGCGAACACCTGACCGAGAACGTAAAGAACATGCCCGCTGGCATGTCCAAGGACGCCTGGGTGGAGATGCTACTGCAGCAGGCGCTGGTGGAGGAAAAGGGGTTCGACCTCATCTCCATGGGCAGGCCGGAGGGCCCGGGGTGCTACTGCTACCTGAACAGTGTCTTCCGCCGCTACCTGGACATCATGACCGGAAAATACGATTACGTGGTCATGGACAACGAGGCGGGGATGGAGCACCTCTCGCGCCGCACCACCACCGGGGTGGACATCATGTTCATCGCCTCCGACCCCACGGTGCGCGGGGTGGAGACGGCGCTGCGCATACGCGGGCTCGCCCGGGAGCTCAAGTTGAACATCGCCCGTATGGCGCTGGTCGTATCCAGGGTCAGGAACGGATTGCCCGAAAACCTCCGTACACTTGCCGAGGACGGCAACCTGGAACTGGCGGGGGCGGTGCCCGACGACGACATGATCCGGGACTACGACGAGGCCGGCAGGGCCATCTCGGAGCTACCCGAGGGTAGCACCGCCCGCAAGGCGGTGGAGGAGATACTCTCCGGGTACATAAAAGCGCCGTTCAGCAGCTAGCGATGAGGCAGGGCACTAATATAGAAAGATATGGCGCAATATACGAAATAGTGAGATAATCTATCACTGGACCGGGGAGGTCTGACGATGTACGTAGAGAAGCCCATGATCGCATTTTTGGACAAGCTCGCCTCCAGGTCACCGGAGCCAGGCGGCGGGTCGGTTTCCGCACTCGTCGCTGCGCTGGGAGCCGCCCTGGTATCGATGGTCGCCAATCTCACCCTAGGCAAGGAAAAATACGCCGACGTCCAGGGCCAGGTGGAAGAGCTGCTCGCATCCTCGGAAAGGCTCCGCGACGAACTTCAGGCCCTGATCCAGAAAGACACCGAGGTGTACGCTGACGTATCCGCGGCCTTCAAGCTTCCCCGCGAGAGCGAGGCGGACAAGGCGGAGAGGGCGACCCGCATCCAGGAAGCCCTGAAACTGGCCACGGAAGTGCCCTTCGAGATCGCCGAGAAATGCCTGGAGGTAGCGCGCCTGTCGGAGACGTCGGCAGTTGTCGGCAATGTCGGGGCGGTGAGCGATGCGGGAGTGGCCGTGCTGCTAGCCGAAGCAGCCGCGCAGAGCGCGGCCTTGAACGTGAAGATCAACGTGAACAGCATAGAAGACCGCGCGTTCTGCGAGAGCAGGTGGGAACGCATCGGAGAGATACTCAAGGAGACGGCGGGACTGCGCGAGCGCGTGGTGAAGATGACCTATGAGAAGTTAGGAT
>CAYPZH010000225.1:4050-4968 GCA_964415205.1 uncultured Actinomycetota bacterium
GGGGGGTTGGGGTTCGGGGTGTTTTATTTTACAATTTTTATTTTTGTTTTTTCCGGTAATTGTGTTTTGCTGATAGGTTTTTCGGTGTGTCGGGGGGGACGCGGCGGCCTTATGTGAGAAATACATCGTTGTATGGGTTGCAAGCAAGAGACCGCAGGCCGGGCGGAGACGGAGCCGGCGATGCGATCTCGATCGAGGAAAAAGTCGCAGTCATAGCATGAGAGCGAGACAGGAGAGAGGCCGGCGCGGCGATTTCGTTCGAGAAAACCACGCGACAACGGTTCAGGCGCAAGTGTGTGAAAAAACGGAAGCGGAGATAGATAGAGACCGACGAGGAAAGGAGCGAGGGATATGGCCTTGGTCATCGACTGTGTAGCAATCGGCGACGAACTGATGAAGGAGATCATCGCGGAGACCGAATCGCTCAAGTCCAAGGGCATCACCCCCGGTATCGCCACCTTGCTGGTGGGGGAGGATTTCGGGGCCAAGATGTACCGGGGACAGGTGGAGAAGTTCTGCGAGGAGGCGGGGTTCAACTATATCAACGAGAACCCGGCGGCCGACGTCAGCGAGGATGAGGTCGTCAAGATCGTCCAGAAGCTGAACGAGGACAAGGCGGTGAGCGGTATTCTTCCCCTCCGGCCCTTCCCCGAACACATATCCGACAGCGCGGTCATCAATTCAATAGACGTAGGCAAGGATATCGACACCTTTCACCCCTTCAACATGGGCAAGCTGGCCCTGGGCGAGCCCACCTTCCCGCCCGCTACCCCGTCGGCGGTGATGGAGACGGTGTAGCTGGCGCCCGGCGTCAGCGGCTGGCGCGGGATGAGCACCACGGCGTCGCGCGCGCCCAGGCTGCCCCGCCCAATGCTCTGCTCGGTGGGGTCGGGGTTGGTGTAGGTGGTCTCGTCGTAG
>CAYPZH010000226.1:0-4927 GCA_964415205.1 uncultured Actinomycetota bacterium
GACACGGGTTCGAATCCCGTCGAGGGCACAGACTTCGAGTCGAATCCAATACAAATGTGACTTATGAGCAAGTTTTGCCGCTGCGGAAGAACTTCACTTCAAATTGGTAGCGGCAAAACTTGGCTTCAAATGTTGTTTTTGAGTCCATAGATAACAGTTTTTTGTTTAGGATGAAGCTCTCTCTATCCTTTTATCCTATTTCTCATTCCCCTATAACTTCATTATAACACTCTGGGTAATTAGCTTCAATTTCTTAACCCTAGTTCGTTCAAAGCCTCACGCCAAGCTTTTCGAGCCTCAGGATTCCTCATTTCTCCCGATTTTGGGAGAGCTAATGTCACTCGATGTGAGCTTGGATATACTCCCTCAGAATAAAGCTTAAAGGTAATTTTTCGAACCAAAGCTCGAATTTTTTCAATCTTCTCCTGCTTTTCATTCTCGCGATAAATCTCGTGCCGTTCCACAATTACGCGAACTTGTTCTGGAAAATACGTATATAGTGTGCTGACACCGCACTCTAACCGTTTTGCCACTTCACTAAGAGAAATGGGTGATGGTTCGTTGTCTAGTAATGCCTCGAGCGCTTTTCCTAATTCCACTATTCGTGATTCAAAATAAATGCGACGTTTTTTCCGGAATGCTTGGCACCAGTCGGGAAACCATTTAGTAATACTACTGATAGAAATCTTAAAACGCCTAGCTACTTCCTTTAGCGATGGAAGTGGCGTCTCCGGACTATCCAGAATTTTGTCCAACTCACTTCTCAATGCAGCTTTTTGATTTTCACGATATGCTTTACGACGTGCTGCAATCTCTCGACATTGGTCCGGAAAGACTCTCTCAAGATACAGGCAGTGACAGTGAAATTGCTTGGCAATCTCAAAGACGGCTGGTGGGAGAATTTCTTCCTGTGAAAGGGCTTTCTCCAAGAATTCCTCCAAGTTTTGCCGTCTAATCTCTAAACGGGCTTGATACTTCTCACGGATCAACTGATATTCTGTAGGAAAGTGTTTACGAAAATAATCGGGGCGAATACTTAGCCGCTTTGCGACTTCATAAGGAGAAGGGGAAGGGCCATCGTGCCTAGTTAGAATACTTTCCAGTTCTTGTTTTAATTGTATTTTTCTATTTTTTTGAAAAATGTTGTAACGTTTAACCATCTTGCGACACTGGTCTGGAAATTCTCTGCGAAGACTGCTTACGCTCTTATTTAGTCGTTTGGCAACATCACTAAGAAATGGTGGAGGTTCTTCAGTAAGGGCTTCCTCCAGAACGTGAGGGGTGATTTCATCACTAAGAAATTCAGAGATTTGAGAGAGAAGGTTCCCACTTCCATTTAACTTTCCAAAGTTAAAATAAATATCCTCTTCACCAGTTGTTTTTTTGGTAAGAAAATTGAGGGGTGAAATATTAAAAAAGTGGCAAAATTTTAATAATGAAGTAATCGTTGGAACATGGGTGCCATGACTCCAAGTCCTTAATTTATCTATTCCCCCTATATCAGCCAAAGCCTCTGTATTTGTACCGGAAATCTGTTTCATATATATAGTGGCAATTTCTACAACTCTCTCTCGTGATGGTAATGTTACTAAACTTGGGGCGGCAGCTATTAAATCCCCCAGAACATCAGCAACCCATAGTTGCCATTCTAACTCAGTTTCGCTTAAAGTTATAGTATGATGAGGGGGAGTATCCTCGTTAGGTGTCATAGCAAGATAACCCTTACAATAAGGACAGTATTCAACTCTGCCTTTCATTCCTAATATAGGCAAACTCTTTTGGCAATTCTCATATGGGCATTTAAATTGCAGGGGTTTACGATGTTTTGGACACACCATGATAGCTTCTAACGCCCACAAAAGGGGATGATACAGTATCTTACTGTTATGTTGCCATTCAATATAACAATCTGGACACCAAGCACGAGTATGGCGTAATAGGTTACGTGCGTATAACACATTTTCCCAAGTTATCATTGTTAGAAATCGTAAATCATTACGGAGGGTTAACATCTCTAAAGCTTGAATCCAATATTTTGCCCAATTTCCTGTCCCGTTAATAAAATAACTCTGGTGCATTACATTAGGGATAGGGATGTATTTACATTGTTTCTCTATGCAAGATTTAATCTCATAGTTAGCTAGTTTATTGACAGACACACTATGAGCATCCGCTAACCGAATAAAATAACTGGTCAGACTTTCGGTAAAGGGTGTACCTATCCCTATTGGCTCTAAATGGTACAAGCGTGAACATGGTGGGATATCAAGTGGCTCCCAGTTCATTAAATCATAGAGTGTTAGTAGATCAGTTTCCATATTTCTTCTCCCTTAGAAAAACTAGAATACATTGATGCTTCATAATATCTCTTAAATTATTCCTAATCTGAGTCTCTCACGGCTCTACGCCACGCAGCTATAAACATAGGTTCTCGCATGCTACCTGGCTTGAGAAAAGTCTTTACATTATCACAACTTGGATGTTGGCCTTGATCTTTCATTCTATTAACAATTCGATAGATTTCCTTCACCCCTTCTTGCTGTCTAATCTCACGTTTTTTTCTTATATATTTTAGATGTTGGGCTGAAATTGAAGCACATAAGTCAGGGAAATGTTTCCGAATATGAGATTGGTCATAACCTAATTGTTTAGCTACTTGTTCCATGGGAGGGGGTGGTTGGGCCTCATTTTGTATTACAGCTTCTAAGTAATTTCTTAGTTTAGGCAGGTCAAGCACTCTATAACGGATCGTGGAGTTATGTTCTAACCCATCCTGCGGCATGGATATTGCTTGTTCTCGACCAACTTCCGTTATTTCGCCCATAGTGAAACAATTTAATGATAGACCTAAGCGGCCACCTATTAAAAGCAGGGTACTAATGGTGGGGATTTGCGTTCCATTCTGCAAATCTCGTACTGTCCGTAACGATAATCCCATTTCACGAGCGAATGCACTTGCATTTCCATCAGTCAAATAATCCACATAATGATTTATAGCAATACTGATATTTTCCCGCTTAGGTAAACATGAAAGACTTGGCGCGTTGGAAATTAAGCCACCCAGTGCGTTTGTTACCCAATTTTGCCACTCTAATTTATCTTCATCTGGTAACTTACTAACAGAACCCGGCGATGAAACCCCAAGCCATCCTTGGCAATAAGAACAACTTCCAATCATAGATTTAGGGGTAAGTAAAGGTTGTGATCGATTGCAATGAGGGCATTGTAGTACCAGGTAACAACGATGATATGGACATAGTTCAACCATGTTGAACAACCAGATCAGCGGCTCATATAAATTTTTTTTCATGTCCCGCCAATCAGCATAACAATTTGGACACCAAGCTTTGATGCTACGCAATAAACCTCTTGGAGAAAGCACCTCTTTCCACATCAGCATTGTTAGAAAACGCAGATCATTACGGAGAGTTAGTATCTCTAGAGATTTTAACCAATCACTCGCCCAAGTATGAGTTCCATTTAATGCCCGTACATTTGTTTTCCAAAAAGTTCCAGTTAGCTTCCTTCCCTCTATATCTATTAAATATTCTCGCTTAAATAGAGGCAGAATTTCTCTTTGGACGAGCGTTCTTACGTTGAGACAATGCTCTGCAGCCAGCCTGGTAACATAGCTGGTCATACTTTCGGTATAAATGGTACCAATCCCCATTGGCTCTAGGTAATATAATCTACTAGGGGGTGGAATATGGATTGGTTCTAGATCTAGGAACTCATTCGTCAAGAGGGACACACTACTATTGATTTCAGGCAACTTGGTCGCGTTCTGGTTTTCGGCCAATCTTTTTGCCCTTTTTCTGCTTCCTTTTAGTTTCCTCCACAGGAATTGCCCCCATCCCTAGTTTCAAACGAAGGTCTGCCCATTGCGCTTCAGTTTCCTCTAGCTTTTTTTCACCCGCTATTATTTCGTTAGCAATTTGAATCAGCTTACTTGGCGGCATTGCGTTATTATTCAAATGCTCTTGCGTGAGTTCCTCTTTACCCTCTTTTAAAGCTTGAGCTACTGACGCATCAAGCCAGGTCTTAAGTAATCCAATACAACCAGCAGAGCCTTGATAGAAAAATTCCCATTTTGAGAAATCCGGCTTCCTAAGTAGAGGTATACAGAGATGAAAATCTTCTAAAGCATTTTTGAATACTTCGATATCTTCCGTTAAATCTGGTCGATATCTGGGAAAATGCACTTCTTTGGTACGACGATTAAGTTGCCCGCTTAATTTCCAACATTGTAGGAGTTCATAAGTCCCAAATAAGACCAAAGTAACACTAGTCTTGGATGACAAGGATTTTAAAGTGTCCATCTGTTTTTTTCGAGCAATCTCGCCTGAAACCTGAGTAAAATGTTGTGCCTCATCATAGAAAAAAGCCAACGGACAGCGGTGTTTTAGACATTTTTCGAAAGCGCGACGTAATTTTGGAGAGTAGACAGTGTTGTTTACTACCAACTGACCATTTATATATTGAATACCCGGTGTGCTTTCTTCCCCTACAAGAATTTTCTCATCTATTAAAGGTTCATGCAGAGCCTCCAGGGATCGTTCGTACAAGTCTCGCCAATTGAAGTTTTTGCCTGGTTCCGGTCCTACTACTTCAGTGCTGGCAACAGCAATACGACCAGGGTTACTTACCAAATCGGGCAACAATTCTTTTTTTATTTGTTTTTCAACACCATAACGCACCGTGGTTTTACCGACACCAGTCGGGCCAACAACAAAAATGATTGAGGCTCTGGCAGGCCCTCGTATGTAATCCATGAGTTTATTATGAGTGTCTTCAAGCTTTTTATGCTTAATAACTACTTTCTTAAAGAAATCTAATCGCATATCTGTTGACCACGTTAATAAATCAGGAGGAATTCGCCGTTTTTCCTCGCTCATATTTCATACTCCTCATAGTTAATATCACTATC
>CAYPZH010000227.1:0-4908 GCA_964415205.1 uncultured Actinomycetota bacterium
GGATAGGCCTGCAGGCCGAGGATGGTCTCGCGGCTGGGGTTCACCGGGTAGATGGTGCCTTCATAGCCCCCTGTCATGAGGTTGTTGAGGATGAGGTATCCCCATTTGAGAACGGACTCGGTGGCCCCGATGAAAGCGATGGAACGCGCGTTGAAGGCATAATCGAGGTTTCTCAGCCTGTCGTCCATCTGTTGCGTCCTCTCCTCATGCGTCATGCTGCAAGCCCGTTCTTTTCTTCCTGCCTGCGTTGCGGCGATCATTACTGCATGCGGCTGATCACTGCTGTCTTGCGACGCAGCCCGGCATTTCGTGCGGCCGCTCTTTCAAGACAATATTAAACCCGCCGTGAGCCATATTAACAAGACATTAACCCCATATGCGCCATCCAAAAAGGCGTAAAAGCCCGACGCGCGCCATGATGACAAGCGTCTAACCCGTCGGGCGCAATATTAACCAGACGCGCCTTCCCTGGACACCCTCTACATCATCGGCCGGGCCGTATCGCCCTCCATCTCTCTCCCACCGGACAGGCCTTCATGCACTCGGTGCAGAAGTCCACGCCGGTGGCAAAGAATGGGGGAGATGCCAGGACCGGCGCGCCCACTTCCGCGATGGCGACCAGGTCCATGCCCTCAGAAATAGACAGGTCTTATATTGCGGAAGCCGCGATATCCAAACAAGCCCCCTTCCCAGGTCGGCACTCATCTTGAGCCGGGCCTACGGCGGGGACGTGGCGCCGCGGCACCCATACTCAATCGACACGTTTGTATTGTTGACTTTATGGTAGCATATCCTTATAGTAATGACATGTCAGTACCATAAGGTGATGGCATGTGGGCGGGAAAGGGATAAGGCATCGCGCCTGCCGGGCATCCTCGAATCCGTCCGCGGTTGGGTCAATTCCATTCGGCAAAAAGGAGGTTGGGATGGACGTTCCCGAGAACATCGGCGTAAAGGAGTATTTCCAGGAGATCGTGCCCAAGATGGTGGAGGAGCAGCTCTCCGGTTCCGCCATAACCGGCATGGAGGGCACGGTCTTCACGGTGGAGTTCGACGTCAAGGGCGACCAGGAATACGCCTACGGCATCACGGTGAAGGACGCCAAGGACCTCGAGGTAAGCGAGGGCGCCCTGGACAGCCCGATGATCAAGGTGGTGGTCAGCGAGGACGTGTTCCGCAAGGCGGTGACGGGCAAGATGGAGGGGGCCATGGACATGTTCACGGACATGGGCCAGATGGCGAGCCGCAAGAGGTACGATACGCTGGCCTCCCTGCGCGGCACCATGAACGTCGAGCTGGCCATCCCCGACGGTTCGCAAGCCGACCTGAAGGTGGTTTTCGGAGACTCCGCCTCACCCGAGGTGACCTTCAAGATCGGGCTGGAGGACTGGGCCCTGATGCAGAAGGGCGAGCTGGCGGGACCCACCGCTTTCATGACCGGAAAGATGAAGATCGAGGGAGACATGCCCTTCGCCATGTCGCTGGGCAACCTCATGTCTTGATCGCCGTAGGCAGACAGAAGCGTTTTCCCACAAAATCCGGGCGATGCGAAGGGGCGGGACCGGACGGTCCCGCCCCTTTCGCTTTTATCGCATGCCAGGCGGGGTAGTACGGCGCCGCCTGGCATGCCTGGACATGTCCCTCAGGTACGCCTGGATATAGAACTCGAAACCGGGATGTAGAGAACAGGACGATATCGGGCATTGGTCACAAAGCCGTTTGCATACGATCTCCATGGCAGCCCTCCCTGGCTTTAAGGCCTTCCAACGTTCTCCTGATATTTATTTCCACTTAAACCTGATTATTCCTTCACCATATTAAGGTAATAAAGCGTATGAAGGCCGTTATCACTTTATTTCAGCAATACGAACAACATGCCTTTCCGGAATGAGTTCTGGAGAGCGCGATGGCGGGTAGAGGTACCGTATCCCGCCGGGAGAGGCGTGAGTTACGCGTTCATAGCGGAAACACGCGGTGTGGGCGATGAGAGCCTGGAAGCCATGGCACGTGTCATGTCTGTGGGGAGGAAGGGCGACTGGATTAAAATAGACGCGGGGAGGAGCGAGAAAGGACGAGGCGATGCGAGGTTACGTCATAGGGCACGATATAGGGACTGGAGGCTGCAAGAGCGTATTGGCCACAAGCGGCGGCGAACTTGTCGCCCACAGCTTCGAGCCCTATCCCCTGTATCATCCCCGGCCGAACTGGGCGGAGCAGGACCCCGAGGACTGGTGGAGGGCGGCGGCAGCGGCCAACCGCCGCATCATGGGTGAGAGCGGCATCGATCCCGGTGAGGTGGTGGGAATGGGATTCGCGGGCCAGATGCTCGGGGTGGTCCCTGTGGACGCGGACGGTATCCCCCTGCGCCGGGCCATCATCTGGCTCGACAGCCGCGCCGACGAACAGGCGGCCCGCATAGTCCGCAGGTTGGGCGGACGCAGGGTGGTCATCCGCGTGGCGGGGGCGGAACCATCCGGTAAGGACGTGATATGCAAGCTGGCCTGGTTGCGGGAGAAGGAGGAAAAGGTATTCCGCTCCACCCGCTATTTCCTCGATGCCACGGGATACCTGGTCCACCGCGCCACGGGGGAGATGGTCATCGACCACACCGCGGCAGGGGGGACGGGCGTCCTCGGCGGCCGCAAGCGGGAATGGTCCCGCCTGTTGGCGAGACTCGTGGGCCTGGACCTGGAGAAGATGCCGCCCATCAGGTCGAGCATCGACATCGTCGGCACCTTGCGCCAGAAAGCGGCGCAGGAGATGGGACTGGCCGCCGGCACGCCCATCATCGCTGGCATGGCCGACATCCCCGCCGCGGCCACCGGCTCGGGCGCGCTGGAGGACGGCGACGCCCATATCAACATCGGCACCTCGAGCTGGTTGTGCCTCTCGGTCACGCGCCCCCGCAACCTGGGCAGGAACGGCATCGCGCCGGTGGTCTCGGCCGATCCCGAGATGTACCTCATGATCGGGGAGTCGGAGACGGCGGGAGCGTGCCTGAGATGGTTCGCGGACAATCTCTACTCTCCCGATGCCGCGCGCGAACCGGACGGGGACGCCGACGTTTTCCGCGCGTTGGACGAGATAGTCGCAGGCACCGAAACGGGCGCCGGCAGGCTGCTCTTCGCCCCCTGGATGTTCGGAGAGAGATCGCCGGTCACCGACACCAGCGTGCGCGCCTCCTTCGTGAACATCAGCCTGGAACACGACCGTGACCACATGCTGCGCGCCATCTACGAGGGTGTCGCCTTCAACCTGCGCTGGCTGCTGGATGCGGCGTCGGGGGTCGGCCTCGCCTGCGACCCCCTGCGTGCCATCGGCGGCGGCGCCAAGAGCGACGTGTGGATGCAGATCATCGCCGACGTCACCGGGCGCAGAGTGGAAGCGGTGGAACACCCGCAGGAAGCGGGGGCCATGGGATGTGCCCTCGCCGCGTCGCTGGCCGTGGGAGAAAGCGGACCTTTCCGCATGATAAAGAAGGCGGTGCGGGTGAGAACGCCCTTCGAGCCGCGCGCGGAGTGCTGCCCCGTCTATGACGAGTTGTACGAAGCATTCCGTTGCATCTACCCCAGGCTTTCCGGCGCCTGTGCCAGGCTCAACCGCGCCGCTCCCTGAGCACGGCTGGCTGCGCAGGCATGCAGCGGGGCGACACCGTACCTCACTTGACCCGCATGCAGCATGTATCGCGCTGCATGCGAGAGGTACAATAGGTGGCGGCGGAGACGCGAGGAGGCAACGAGGATTGACGCATCGGCAGTGACCGCGGGAGAGAAGAGATTAAAGACATGGACAGCAGCGGCAGGAAGATCATAGCCTGTGCCACCGTGGCGGAGGAGCTGCGCCTCATGGGGGTGCCGGACGAGGAACTCCTTGAACTGGAGTTCGGCCTGCACGTCTATCCGGAGAAACTGCGGGAGACTCTGCAACGCGAGATAGACTCAGTGCCCGGAAACGGCGACATCATACTCGGCTACGGCCTGTGTTCGAATGCCGCGGTGGGGCTGTCCTCGTCCTCGCACCGCATCATCATCCCCCGCGTGGACGACTGCATAGCGCTCTTTTTGGGTTCTCGGCAAGAGCACCTGAGGAGGCTGCAAGAGGAGCCGGGCACTTACTTTCTCACCAAGGGGTGGATAAAGGCCTCGGACCTGCCCATCAACGAGTACCTGCGCCTGGTGGAAAAATACGGCGAGGATAAAGCCCTGCGCGTGTCCAGGCTCATGCTGGCGAACTACAAGCGCGTGGTGCTCATCAACACCGGCAACTACCGGCTTGAGGAGTTCCGGGATGCGGCGCGCTCCATGGCCGACATGTTCGAGTTGAGCTATGAGGAGATACCCGGGTCCAACCGCATGCTGCGCGCCATGCTCGACGGAGCCTGGGATTCCGAATACGTCGTCGTCGAGCCGGGGGAAGAGACCACCCTCGCGATGTTCCTGGACGCATCGGGCCAATAGACGTTTAAGCGGGCTCACGCGTTGCGTACCGATCCTGAGGCGAGGAATATAAAGACCGAACCCATTTTTCACGGCCCGGGAAAAAGCAACGTGTAGCGTCGGGGCCAGCATTCATACTGGCTGCACCCCGTTACCTCCCGCCCAACGCCCCGTTCTGTAACATACCCTGGGGCATTATCCAGGGGCTGGGAGTTGTTGTTTCGCCCCATGCGTTGGTGTAACATAATTAGCGCGCTGGAGGATTGACGAGCCCGCTTAGCTCAGCTGGTAGAGCACATCCTCGGTAAGGATGGGGTCAGCAGTTCGAATCTGCTAGCGGGCTCCATTCTTTCCAACTGCGGGGCGGTGTAGCTCAGTTGGTTAGAGCGCACGGTTCATACCCGTGAGGTCAGAGGTTCAAATCCTCTCACCGCTACCAGCGAACGGAACAGGCGTTCACCGCCGTAGTATA
>CAYPZH010000228.1:0-4877 GCA_964415205.1 uncultured Actinomycetota bacterium
CCGGGCGCCTGCTCTTCCACTACCACCCCGGGACCATGACGCGGCGCTCGCCCTCCCTGGTGCGGGAGATCGACCGCGCTTTCGTGGAGGTGAACCCTGCGGATGCGGCGGAGCTGGGCATCCGGGGGGGCGACTGCGTGAAGGTGTCATCGCGCCGCGGCAGCGTGGAGGTGGAAGCCCAGGTCACCGACAGGGTGGGCAAAGGGGTCATCTTCATGCCCTTCCACTTCGCCGAGGCGGCCGCGAATATGCTCACCAACAACGCCCTGGACCCGGTGGCCAAGATCCCGGAGCTCAAGGTCTGCGCCGCCCGCCTCGAAAAATAATAAGGGGTCAGGTCTTGGATTTTGGATACCCCAGTATGTATAGGAAATATATTACATAATCCAGGCTTTCTAGCAGGCTTTATACTCTTAACCGCGCTTCTCGAAAATCCAAAATACAAGACCTGACCCCCCTCTTGAATTGTACGAATTAATAATATATATTATAAATCATATACATCTTGATATATTTAAATATAATATTTAAAACATAAGTAGCGGAGCACGGGAGAGCAAACCGCGACAGGTCCTCAACCGCCGGATGAGACAGGCATAAAACGATGGCAAGACCACTCCGAATCCAGTTTGAAAACGCGCTCTATCACGTCACTTCGCGAGGGAACGAGAAGGCCCTGATATATTACGACAATAAAGACCGCTATGTTTTCATCAAGCTTCTGGCCAATGTAGTGGAGCAATATGCATGGGTGATCTATGCCTACTGTCTCATGGGCAACCACTACCATCTCTTGTTGAGGACCCCTAAGGCAAATCTGTGCGGGGGGATGCGCCAGCTGAACGGCATATATGCACAATATTTCAATAGGCGCCATGAAAGGGTCGGGCACCTTTTCCAGGGAAGATTCAGCGACATCCTAATCAAGGACGAGGACCGGCTCCTGGCCGTAGCGCGCTACGTAGTGCTGAATCCGGTAAGGGCGAACCTGGTGGCAAGTCCCGAGGATTGGAGGTGGTCCTCCTACCGTGGCACTGCCGGGTTGAGCAAGGCGCCCGCATTTATCGATCCAGATGAGCTACTTCGTTTCTTTTCGAGCAACAGGGAATCGGCCGTCTGGCAGTATATTGCCTTTGTGGGCGGTGGAATCGGCCAGGAATCACCGCTTAGCGACGCCCGTGGCGGCATATTGGCGGGCCGCAGCGATCTGGTCGAGTTGTCGGCAGCGAGATTGATGGGAGAGATAAGCGATGAGGTGCCGACAAGAGAAAGATTCGCCGACCGGCCGACACTGGAAACCATATTCAGAGACAATGAGCGCGATGTCGGTATCTATAAAGCATTCTGTAAACATGGCTACAGGCTCAGGGAGATAGGAGATTTCCTGGGGCTGCATTATTCTACCGTCAGCGGGATTGCGAAGCGTATTGGCAAATAGGGGTCAGGTCTTGGATTTTGGATTCCAATATATGGTACAGCACGCAAACATGCATCTAAATGGCGGTGAAAAACGCCGGAAATCCTCAAGATACCGGAGTATCCAAAATACAAGACCTGACCCCGGGGTTGGCTAGGCGCCGAACTTTTCGAGGCGTTGGGCGTTGGCCAGCATCAGCGCCATGATGTCCTTCGCCTGGAATATGCCCAGGCCGCCTGCCGCGCAGGCGGCCTCACCAAAGGACTCGACGTTGT
Source organism: uncultured Actinomycetota bacterium (assembly GCA_964415205.1). Taxonomy (GTDB): domain Bacteria; phylum Actinomycetota; class Geothermincolia; order Geothermincolales; family RBG-13-55-18; genus SURF-21. Next base: position 1,693 of record CAYPZH010000228.1, read on the forward strand.
CCCTGCGCTCCCAGCGCGAGCGCAGCAGCACGGGGGACGGGTGCCAGCTGTGCCCCTTGAGCAGGGCGGGGGTGGAGTGGTCGCCGGTCACCACCATCACGTCCGGTTCCAGCGCGGTCAGGCGCGGGACCATCCCGTCCACCTCCTCGATGCAGGCGACCTTGGCGCCGAAGTCGCCGTCCTCGCCCCGGCTGTCGGTGTATTTGTAGTGGATGAAGAAGTAGTCATACCCACCCCAGGCCTTTTCCAGGGCGTCCAGCTGGTCGGAGAAAGAGGGGCCGGTCTCGAGGACGTCCATGCCCACCAGTCCGGCAATAGCGCGGTACATGGGATAAGTAGCTACGGCACCTGCGCTTATGGAATAGAGGTCCGTTATCTTCGGTATCTGCGGCAACTTGGCGAAACCGCGGGTGACGATCATGTTGGCCGGATGCTCGTCCGCCAGCACCTCGGCCGCCTTCTCCAGGTAGGCGTTGATGAGACCGGCCGTACGCCCGGCAGCTTCACCGCCCTCAGGCCTGGGGTCGCAGCGCAGCGGCGCCACCCCGGTACGCTGGGGGTCGGTGTCGCTCACCAGGTCCGACAGGCCCGCTCCGTGGAAGACCAGGGCCGCGCGGTGCTCCTTCTCCGGCTGGATGACGGCCTCCGCCCCATCGAGGGTGATCGTGGCCAGCTTTTCGCACAGGCGGGCGTTGGTTTCGGTGGATATCCTGCCGGCACGGCGATCGGTGATTACGCCGTCCTCTACGGTGCAGAAGTTGACCCGTGCGGCCAGGTCGTCCGGGCTCAGCTCTATCCCCACGCCAAGGGCTGAGAGGACCCCCCGCCCCACCTCGAAACGCACGGGGTCGTAACCGAAGAGCGCCATGTGCGCCGGGCCGCTACCGGGGGTTATGCCCGGGCCGATGGCATGGATGAGCCCGCACGCCGACTCCCGGGCCAGTGCATCCAGGTTGGGGGTATGCGCGGTCTCCAGTTCGGTGAGCCCGGAGTCCGGGTGGGGAAGGCCGCCCAGACCGTCCATGACCAGCAGGACTATCTTGGACGATGCAGTAGTGGCAAGCCCGGACAGGAACGAGATGTCGCTCAAGAATCAACCTCCTGACTGTTCATGATGCCCGAGTTCTGCTCTCGGGGGAACCATGGCCATGCCTTATGCTCCTATTTGAAAGGTACCTGCGTGGTCTGCAACTGGCAAGCCCTCAGTTGGAAGGCGCTGGTACGTCTCCATTCTCCAGTCGCCGGCTAGTCCATGTTCGCAAGGCGCAGATATGTCCTTGGTCGCAAGGCGCCGGCACTTTCCTTATCGCAAGGCTCAGGCGCGTCCCTTAGAAAAAGAAAAAACGCAGGCCCTCAGGGCGCCACCAATCTCTCCAGGCCGGCGAGGTCCTTTTCCATACCCAGGGCGACTACCAGGTCGCCGGCGTCGATACGCGTCTCCTTATCGGGGTTGGTATTGAATTCCGCGCTTCCGGCTTTGCGCACCGCGAGGACTAGCGCACCCGTGCGGGCTTTGACGTCCAACTCGCCCAGAGTCCTGCCGTCGATGCTCGACCCTCTCTCTACCAGCAGTTCCTCAAGGCGGTACTCGAGTGACGCGCCGTGCGCCACCAGGTCGAGATAATCAAAGACACCTGGCTTGAGCAGGAACGTGGCCATGCGCCGACCGCTGATCTCGTAGGGGGAGATGACACGATCCGCCCCGGCGTAGTGCAGCTTCTCCACCGAGTCCGAGCTTACGCACCTCGTGACGATGGTTATTTGCTTGTTGAGGGTGCGCGCCGAAAGGGCCGTGAAGAGGTTATCAGCGTCATTCTCCAGGGCGCATACCAGTCCCCGTGCGCGCTCCACACCAGCCGACCCCAGCGTCTCCGTCTCGGTGGCGTCCCCCTCTATGCTGAGGTATCCGTTGTCGACGGCGTCAACGAAGCGGAGCGGGTCTTTCTCCACCACCACGAAATCCGCTCCCGCGTCCTGCATGGCTTCCGCGACCACCTCGCCCACGCGTCCGTAGCCGCAGATGACGTAGTGGCCCGCCAGTTTCCTTATTCTCAGGTCCATCCTTCTCCTCCCGAAAGTCTCCCTGAACGCCTCGCCAAAGGTATGCCTGATAAAGCCGGATATGAGGAAAAAGAGGCTGAACACCCCTATGAAGATGATGAAAACGGTGAAGTACCTGCCGGCGGTGGTCAGCGGCTCCACCTCCGCGAAGCCCACCGTGAACACGGTTATCACGGTCATGTAGAAGGCCTCGTTGTATCCCATGTCCTCGATGAGCATGTAGCCGAAGGGGGCGAGGACAAGCAGGGTCAGCAGCAGTATCAGGGCGATCACTATACGGCGCTGCGCGCCCCCGGTGAGCTCCCCGCTCCCTCTCCGTCGGTTCTTCGGCAAAGCTGACACCCCCGCAACGGCCGCGTTTCTCTAAACAATCATTAAACGCTGCGGGACCATTGTCCTTTGCGCCAGGGGGTCAGGTCTTGTTCTTTGGATGAAGAGTACGGATTTGCCGAGGCATAATACCAGGTAAACCGACTGCAATATGTAAAATGTTGCCTTTACATACCAGGGTATCCAAAATCCAAGACCTGACCCCCTAGACTCTAGAGGCCGATGAGGAAAGGGTTGGTACGCTTCTCCCAGCCCACCCCGGTGGCGTCCATGTGGCCGGGCAGGATGCGCGTTTCGGTGGGCAGGGTAAAGACCTTCTCCTTTACCGAGCGCAGCAGCGTCTCCATGGAGCCGCCCGGGAAGTCGGTGCGGCCGATGGAGCCGCGGAAGACCAGGTCGCCGGCGAAGAGCACTTCGCCGGCGAGGAAACACACGCTCCCGCTCGAGTGCCCAGGCGTGTGCAGCACCTTGAACCCCATGCCCGCCAGCTCCAGCTCCTGGCCGTCCTCGAGGGGAAGTAACTCATCCGGCAGGTCCAGATTGTCCAGCCCCATCATATTCAGGAATAAGGGCGGCAGGGATCCGAGCAGCCGCGAGTCTTCCTCATGCATGTAAGAGGGGGCCCCGGTTGATTCCGCCACATCTTTCAGGCTCAGGAGATGGTCGGGATGGCCGTGGGTGAGCAGGATGGCCACTAGCTTGAGGCCGTTCTCGTCCAAGTGGTTCAGTATCTGATCAGCCGATACGCCCGCGTCCACCAGCACCGCCTCTTTAGTCTCCTCGTTAACGGCGAG
>CAYPZH010000229.1:0-4818 GCA_964415205.1 uncultured Actinomycetota bacterium
CGCTCCTCCTTGAGCCCGTCCATCCTGGCATCGAGTCGCTCTTTTTCGCGCAGGACCTCCTGCAGCCGCGCGGGGTCAACGGTGCGCCCCCTCAACTCCTTCAGCCTTCTCTCGCGCAGCCCGACCTCCGCGGCCAGTTTCCGGGCTTCCTCCTCAACCAGCGTCACATCGCCGTCGGGGACCAGTACCTCTATCTTGTCAGCGATCTCTTTGCGCCGCGCCAGCAGCTCCAGGTACCCCAGCTTCAGCTCCGTGAAGCTTTCCACGCTATCGCATCCTGCACCGGCTATTATCCCCTGGGCCTGCTCGTTTACCTGCCTCTCCCTCATCTCCAGCTCGCGCACCTGCTCCTCCAGGGCGGCGCATTCTCCGCCGCTCCCTCGCAGGAAGCCAAGGTAGCCGCCGGGCAGAAGCGACAGGACGGCGCAGACCGCGCCCGCAAAGGCAAGGAAGAGCATGTAGGGTGAGAGCACTATGCCCGCCAGTCCCGTTAGGACCAGCGCGACGCCCGCCAGCAAGAGGTAGGGGGCCCATGCCCTGTAGCGCGCCTTCTTGGCCTTTTCCAGCCTGGCGCGCATGATCCCCAGTCCCTCCGCGATGCCCGCGCGGCGCATTTCGATGTCCCCCAGCTCGTCCTTCCTGCCCTCGAGGATGCCTTTCAGGCCGCCGTACCTGATGTGCTCCTCCTCCCTCAGGCGTCCATCTTCCGCGACGAGTGCCACCGCGGACTCGAGCTGCCGGTAGCGGCGGTGGAAATCCTCGATGTCATCCTCGATATCCGCGCGTTCGGCGGAATCGTCCACCAGCCTCTGCAGCGACTCCAGCTTGTCCGAGAGCTCCTCCGCCTCCGCATCTATGTCCTCGAGGCGGTGCCGTGCCTCGACGCGCCTTTCCACCAGGACCGCCAGCTCGTCCCTTTTCGCCCGCCACTTCTGCAGCTCCTCCTCCGCCCGCGCCAGCGGTCCGGGGTTCTTGGCGGGATTGCGAGTGCCGCGCAGCAGTTCGGACAGTTCGCGGTTAAGCGAGGCCATGGCCTCCGCGGCCCCCACGCCCGCCTCGCCGCCGGTCACCGTGGACTGCAGGCTCTCGCTCAACTCCTTCCTCCCCGCCGCGATGGCTGCCACTTCGTCCTGGCGGATACCCGCGGTGGAACGGTAGGCTGCCTCGGAACCCAGGCCGAGCCACTCATTTACGGTTTCCTCTATCGCCGCCTGGTCGCTGGTCTCGATTTCGCCCCACACCAGCGTGGCCCGCCTGGAGGAGAAGTCCTTCACCAGGCGGAAAGGCGTACCGGACGCCTCGCCCTGCAGCTCCAGCGCGAAACCGTCCTGCTCCCCCCAGGTAACGCTTTCCCGCACCTCCTTGCGGGTGGAATCCACCCTCCAGAAAAAGGCGGCCAGGAGGGCCTGCACCAGGGTGGATTTGCCCGACTCGTTGGGGCCTTTGACCACGTTTATCCCCTCGTCAAGCGCGATGCTCTCCTGCTTGAAGCGGCGGAACCTGTGCAGGGTCAGCGAGGTCACCTTCATCCCTACGGCCTCCCCGTGAGATGGGCCAGTCCCAGGCGCAGTGCTTCCTCCGCGGTGCGTAGTCCCTCGCCTTCCCTCCGCGCCATCTCCTCGCGGGCGATGCGGATAAAGCGGCCGATGACCGTCTTCTCGGCGTAGGCTTCGAGTCCGTGCTCGGAAAACCCTGAGGGTGAGACCAGCAGGCGCAGATGGAAGAAGAGCGGGGCGAGTTCTTCCTCCAGCCTATCCCAGTCGCACGTCAGCCATTCCTCGCCCCACAGACCCATGAGCCGTACCTCCAGGGCGAGGTCGCGGTCGGCCAGGCGCCGCAGGTGGGCGTATAGCTCCGCCGGACCACCTATCTCGGCAGCGTCCAGCTGCAGGCGGGACATGTGCCTGCGCCCTACGGCGATGGGTTTCACCTGCGCCGGGGACCCCTCCTCCAGCTCCACCAGAAGGACGTTCCCGTCCTCGCCCCCGTCCATCTCCAAGGGCTCCGGCGAACCGCTGTAAAAAGCGGCGGTATCTCCCTGGCCATAGACGCCCCCGGAATGCCAGTGGCCCAGTGCGAGGTAATGAAGGCCGCAGCCGGCCACGCTGTCGGCGGAGACCAGCATCTCGTCCCGCTCGACCTTGCCCGGCAGCAGGAAGGAGGCGTGGAGCATGCCCACGCTCCAGGAGGCGTTGCCGGCGGCGCGGAAACCGCTCAAGACGTCTTTTCCTTCGGCGCTCGTGGCCATCCCGTACACGTCGAGATCGAGCCTGTCCACGCAGAAGCGGGTAAACTCGCGATCCCGGAAAACGTGCAAGTGGGCAAGGGTCGAGAAGCCCGTATCGTCGTACGCTCCACCCGGCTGCAGCCGGTCATGGGTGCCGGGCACGATGAAGGTCCAGATGCCCTCGCTGTCGAGGCGGCGCAGCTGGTAAATGACCTCGCCCACCAGGGCGGGCGCGGGGTAGGCGCTATCGAAGAGGTCTCCCGCGATGAGCAGGGCATCCACCTGGGAGGTGAGGGCGAGGTCTATCACCCGTGAAAAGGTGGCCTTGAGCTGCTCGCGCTGCTCCCTGCCGCGGCGCCCCAGGAATCCGAAGGGCGCGCCCAAGTGTACGTCGGCCGTATGCAGAAGCCTGAGTCCAGCCATCGCTCCTCCTGGCGTATGGGAAATCACCATTATTATAAGGCAGATTATAAGTCAGGACAGGGACGGGCGTTGCCCACTGTCGTGCCTCGGCCCCAGAGCCCTTCTAACCGGCCAGGCCTCGAGTAACGGGTAGTGGGGTCTTGGCATTTCGCCCTCACCCCTGCAATGTGAAGATACGTTGGATGGCGAAACACAAGACCTGAACCCACCCTACGGGGCAAAGGACGAACGGGAGCGGGCGGACCCGCGTGAAGGCGACTGGTGCCAGTATAGATACTGGCCCCAAATGCTGGCACCAGCGCTACGCGTCGCTGGCCGCGAATGCGAGTATAATCTTTTCATGGATGCCTGGGTATATGTAGTCATCGTGGTAGCGGTGCTGCTCCTCCTCACCGTGGTGCTGGTCTTCAACCGCATGGTGCGGATGCGCAACAAGACCAGGAAGGCCTGGCAGGACATCGACGTGCAGCTGAAACTGCGCCACCAGCTGGTCCCCGTGCTGGTCTCGGCGGCGGAGGGCTATTCCCTGCACGAGAAGCAGCTTTTGGAGAAGGTGGCGCGCGCGCGGGCGGAGGCCGAAGCGGCCACCGCGGTGGGGGAAAGGGGGGCGAGGGAGCTATCGCTAGCCGCTGCGCTGAACGAAGTGCTAGTGCTCAGGGAGAGCTATCCCGAGCTCAAGGCGGACACCGGCTTCGAGCGCCTGTTTCAGGAACTGGTAATAGTTGAAGACCACCTCGCCGCAGCGCGAAAGTATTATAACGGCTCGGTGCGCATCTACAACACCTTCATCCAGAGCTTTCCCCAGATGCTGCTGGCCGCCGTCTTCGGCTTCCGGCAGGCGGAATATTTCCAGCGGGAAGCGGACGAGGATACCGCAAGCTAGAGCGGGGAGTCTGCATTCAGCCCGCGGTTTTGGGGCTCCTGGAGACGGCCGCTGCCGGGCTACCGGAAGGGCCTCACCGGTCCGTCTCTCCACCGGCTTTTCGCGCATCCGCCGATATCATCATCTTCAGCGCCTTGTTCACGAACTCGGCTACCCTGAAAACGAACTCCCTATCGTCGCCGCTGAGGCTCGCGACCCGCCGCGACATCACCGCTGCCTGCTTGTTTTTCATCGCCTCCATGCGGCGCTTACCGGCCGCGGACAACGTCACTATAACCTTGCGCCGGTCGTCACTTTCGCGGGCGCTGTTGACCCAACCCTTCTCCTCCAGGGCATATACCATGCGGCTCACGGTCGAGGGGTTTATGAACAGCATCTTCGCCAGGTCGCCCTCGCTCAGGGCACCGTTCATGTACACGGTGATGAGGGTCACGTATTGCGTGTAGTTGATGTCGTTTTCCTTGAGGATGGCCCCGAACTCGCCGTATTGCTCGTGGATGAAGAGGAACACCGTTTCCACCATCTCGGCGAAGACATCGCTTTCCGCCCCCGGCGATGGTGATAAATTTGCATCATTCATATTTTTCACCTTACAATTATTGTATTACCTGCTCCCCAGCAGGTCAAGCAACTGCGCTTCACGACGCGCCACGCGGCAACCGCCTCCGGAGGGCGGGCGCCGCCGCCGCACAGGTCTTTCCCTGGGACGCGGCAGCCCGCGGTGACCGCAGAAGAGATACGGTTCAGGCCGGAAAAAGCCCTGTCCAGCGCCTTTACCCGCCGGTGTCAATATTGACCTCGAGCGTTGTGGGTGATAAATTATGACTGCTAGTCATAATTTATCACTGACGTCTGAAGGGCCCGCATGAGCAAGAAGAGCGCCGGCAGGGAGAGCCGGAGCGAGGTGCCGGCAAGGGGCGTGCGCTTCGCCCAGGACCGCTCGCGCGAGACCCTGCGCCGCATCGTCTCGGCCGCGGGGGAGGTCTTCGCCGAGAGCGGCTACGACAGGGCGACGGTGGCCGAGATAATCTCCCGCGCCGGCATAGGGCACGGCACCTTCTGGCTCTACTTCCGCAACAAGGACGACCTGCTGCGCTTCATGCTCCAGGACATGATCGATGAGTTCGAGGCCTTTAACTGGTTCCGGGAAGACGATGCGGAGGGCCCCCCGGTGAGGACGCCCGAGCAGGTGGAGGAGATAATCAGGGGGGTCATGGGCATCTTCGCCCGCTACGCTAACATCCACCCCCTCATCGTGCGCGCCTCCCTGGACAGCGAGGATTTC
>CAYPZH010000230.1:0-2021 GCA_964415205.1 uncultured Actinomycetota bacterium
CCACCCCGTCTTCCCCATACTCGTGACCTCCGCCCCGCGTCTCTACGGCATCACCCAGGGGGAGGCGTGGAGAGACCACGACGCGGCCAGGGAGGCGCTGCTGTGGTGCTGGCGCGAGTTCGGCTACGACATCGGCTCCAAGCCCAACTACTACTACCCCATGCTGCCGGGCAGGTTCTGCGGCGCACCGGTGCGCAACCTCATACCCGGCAGGCAGCTGCCCGAGGACGCGCTCTACCAGATAGACGAACGGCCCCTCTTCGCGCGCGACGACTACGACAAGATCGCCGCCCTGGGCTGGAACGCCTACTGGGAGGAATACTACGAGTCCATGAGCGGCAAGTCCTGGGAGAAACTGGTGGCCATGCAGGAGCTTTCCAACCGCTTCTACAGCGAGGACATGAAGATCTGCGAAAAGGAGGGCATGCCTGTCTTCCTGGGGGTGGCCGTGGACTCGGTGCTCATGGCCTTCTCCCTCTCGCGCACCCTGGTTGAGTTCACCCGGGACCTCTACGAGGTGCCGGATAGGGTGGAGGCGGCCATGCGTGCCTCCTGCGACGACCTCATCGCCAACGCCGTCGAGGTATGCAAAAGCAACGGAAAGATGACGGCCTTTATCGTGCTCGAGCGGGGCTCCGGCTTCTACTATCCCCTGGAGCTGTTCGAGCGCTTCGAGTGGCCTTTCCTGCAGGCGTACGTTGACGCCTTCCTATCCGAGGGCATCCTTCCCTGGCTGCATTTCGACACCGACTGGAGTATCAACCTTCCCCACCTCAGGAGACTCCCCCCGGGCAGCTGCGTCTGCGACCTGGACGGCATGACCGACATCTTCCAGGCCAAGGAGGTCCTGCGCGGCCACATGTGCATCAGCGGTGACGTGCCCGCCGCCATGCTCACCCTGGGGAGCCCGGAGGAAGTGAAGGCCTACTGCCGCCGCCTCATAGACGAGGTGGGGGACGGCGGGGGGTTCATGCTCACCACGGGCTGCGAGTGCCCGGTGAACGTGCGGGCGGAGAACCTGCGGGCCATGGTGGACACCGGCCTGAGCTACCGGGGAAGGAAGGGTGCTCACGCCGCGCCACAACCGGCCGCGGCGGAGCGGGCGGCGGCGGAGGTCGCCAGGCCGGAGGGGGAGATCGCGGAGGCGCTCAGCAAGCTCTTCTCAGAAGAGGTGAAAGAGTATGTCGCGCTGGCGCTGAGCGAGGGCGAGGACCCCCTGCGCATCCTGGACCAGTGCCGGGCGGGGATGGAGTTAGTGGGCGAGCTCTACAGCTCGGGGGAGTACTTCCTCGCCGAGCTGATCATCGCGGGGGAGATCTTCAAAGAGGTGGTGGAGGAGCTGGAGCCCCTGTTGGTGGGGAGCAGCACCCGGGCCGGGCTGGGGCCGGTGGTCATCGGCACCACCCAGGGGGACATCCACGACATCGGCAAGAACATCGTGGCCACCCTGTTCAAGGCCGCCGGCTTCGAGGTGCGTGACCTTGGCGTGGACGTAGCCCCGGAGGCCTTCGTGCGCGAGGTGGCGGAGAGCGGGGCGCCCATAGTCGCTATGTCGGCGCTCATCACCCCGGCCTTCGAGTCCATGCGCGAGGCGGTGGAGTCCCTGACCGAGAGCGGCCTCAGGGAGGGCAGGTTCGTGATCATCGGGGGTGGCCCCACCACCCCCGGGGTCAGGGACTACGTGGGGGCCGACGCCTGGACCCTCAACCCCAAGCAGGGCGTGGATATGTGCAGGGAGTTTCTTAGCACTCGGTTTCGATAGCGTGCATCGCGTAAGCCAGGTTTTCGCAGAGCGAAAAACCGTGTTGCGAGGAGGCAGAGCCGACGTGGCAAGCTCGATTGAGCAACAAGCCTCGACAGATAAGTCTTCTATACGACGGTGCCTGAGCGCCCGGACAAGTTGACGTATGATACGACCACTGAGCTGTTCTGAGGTAATGGGAAGTGGGGTCGTGGGGTCAGGATAAATCCTGACCCCATTGTCTCGGGCTTGGCACGTGTACGTATCGGCAGCAGGTCTC
>CAYPZH010000230.1:2031-4768 GCA_964415205.1 uncultured Actinomycetota bacterium
GTCAAGTATGACCCAGCAGTTCCCGGGCCTGGTCCTCACGGGAAGCCTCCTGTCCGCGGGCCATCGCCGTCTTGCTGGCGGGGGCCGGGATCTCGAAGGCCAGCCGGTCGCGCAGCTGCTCGCCCAGCTTCCTGGTCTCCACGTCGCAGCCGTCCTGGGACAGGACGCCTGAGATCACCCGCAGGGCAGACTCCTTGTCCCCCCGTTTCTCCAGCACCAAGGCCATCTGCGCCATGGTGCTGAGGCTAACGGGTATGGCCCCTATCTCCTCGGAGATGGCCAGGGCCTGGCGGAAATAGCCCGCCGCACCCTCCAGGTCCTCGGCGTCCATAGCCAACTGCCCTATGGTGCTGAGGGTACTGGCCATGCAGCGCCGGTCGCCGATCTCGCGGAAAGACTCCAGGCTCTGCTCGCACATCACCTGCGCCTCTTCTCTCTGCCCCAGCTTTGCGGCCACCTCTCCCAGGTTCACAAGGCAGATGGCGATGCCCCGGCGGTCGCCCAGGCGCCGGTCGATGGAAAGGCTCTCCTCGTAATGGCGTTTGGCCTCCTCGTATTCTCCGAGATAGAAACAGGCCACCCCCAGGTTATTGATGCTGGTGCTCATGCCCCTCAGGTCTCCCAGCCTGCGGTACAGCTCCAGGCTCTCCCGGTAGAGCCTGCCGGCCTCCTTGTACCCGACCAGCGAGTGGATGGCCTGGTTGTGCAGGGCCATGGCCACACCGCGCATGTCGCCCAGCTCGCGGTATATGTCCAGGCTCTCCTGGAAGAGCTCATAAGCCCGCGCATAATCGCCCGTTCGCTCGCTCAACATCCCTGAGAAGATGAGGTTGAAGGCGATCTCCTCCTTCAGGTCCAGGCCGCGCAGCAGCTGCAAGCCCTCGCCCAGGAGCTTCTCGGCTTTCTCGTGCATGCCCATGCGCAGGGCCAGGCAGCCCTGGCGGGTGACGGCCCTGGCCAGGACCTCTTTCTCGGCGCGCCGCCCCGGCCCGGCCTTGCCGGAGTAAAGGCGCACCGTTTCGACCAGCTCTCCCAACAGCCTCTCGCCTTCCTCCAGCCAGGCCTCTATGTCGTAGAAGAGGTAGAGGGCGGAGATGCTGCGGTTGAGCTCCTCCAGGCGCAGGCCCTGCACAGCCGTCTTCCAGGCTTCGCGGATGTTCTCGATCTCGTCCTCCAGCGCGGCCAACCCTTCGAGCTGGCGCCCCTGCAGGTAGTCCGCCTCGCATCTCTGCAGCAGGCGGAGGAAATAGTTGCAGAAATTGTCCCTGACCCGCTCCGCTTCGGCTGCGTCCTCGCCCAGCTTCTCCCCCGCGTAAGAGCGTAGCACCCCGTGCATCTCGTACCTCCCGCTGGGGCTGCGGCGCAGCAGGGACTTGTCCATGAGGGCTGAGACCAGGGCCAGGGGAGCTTCGGCCACCTCCTGTCCCGCCTCGCGCCGGAACCCGCCGTGGAAGACGGACATCCTGGCGAAGGCAATTTTCTCCTCCGGCTTGAGGAGGTTCCAGGAATATTCGAAGGCCACGCGCAGGTTGCGGTGGCGTTCGGGGATGTCGCGCAGGGAGGTGGAGAGGAAGTCGAGGCTGCTCTCTATCTCTGCGCATATCTCTCCCAAGGGAAGAAAGCGGATCCACGACGACGCCAGTTCGATGCCCAGGGGCATGCCCTCCAGGAAGCGGCAGAGGCTGCTGATGAGAGGCTTCTCTTCCGCGGTGAAGGTTATCCCGGGATATACGCGGCGTGCCCCGTGCAGGAAGAGGTTGATGGCGTCGAACTCGTCCGGGGCTGTGAGACTGAAGCCGAGGCCGTGGGCGGGGACGTCCATCCCCCCGACCTCGAATATCCATTCGCCCTTGAGGTTGAGCCGCTCCTGGGAAGTGGCCACTATCTTGACCATGGGCGCGGATTCCATGATGCTTGTCAGCAGTGAGGAGCCCTCTGCGATGAACCGCTCGCAGCTGTCCATCACCAGCAGCAGCCTCTTCTCCCTCAGGTAATCCTGCAACTGGACCATGGCTTCTCCCTCGGCGTAGAAGGAGAACCTCAGGGCGCTGGCCACTCCGGATACCAGGTGCTGCGGCGAGGACAGCTGTGAACCCGGGAAGAAAAAGGCCCCGTGGGGGAATGCCTCCGCCAGCCGCGATGCCGCCTCCAGGGCCAGGCGGGTCTTACCGATGCCTCCCGGCCCGACCAGGGTCAGAAGGCGGCAGTCATCTTCACCCACAAGGGCGACTATTTCCGCCAGCTCCGCCTCCCGGCCGACAAAGACGGTGGGCTGCTGGGGGAGATAGGAGGCGGCGGTGGTGGGGGAGGTCGCGCGTGGAGTTTGGAGGGCGCCGGTGAGGTCGGGCTCGAAGACCACGCTGCGGTTGCGCCCGCCCTGCTTGGCGCGGTAGAGCGCCCGGTCGGCCAGGCGCAACAGCTCTTCCAGCTGATGAGAGTGCCGGGGTCGCTCGGAGATGCCGATGCTGGCGGTGATGGGAACGGCGAACAACTCCCGGGTGCGGCGGGAGATGACGTCGCGCAGCCTCTCGGCGAAGCGCATCGCCCCTTCGGAGTCGGTGCCCGGGAGCAGCAGCAGGAACTCCTCCCCCCCGTATCTGAAACAGGCGTCGTCCCCCCGCACCGCATCGGTGATGAAGGTGGCTACGGCCTGCAGCACCCTGTCACCGGTCTCGTGGCCGAAACGGTCGTTGACGCTCTTGAAAAAGTCGATGTCCAGCATCAGCACGGATATGAT
>CAYPZH010000231.1:0-2455 GCA_964415205.1 uncultured Actinomycetota bacterium
CACCGATTACACCGAGTACGAGTCGATCGCCGATCCCCTGCTCAAGGTGGGCAAGACCTCCATGATCGGCCTGGCCGGAGCGCTGGGCGCCTGCGCCCTCATCATCCTGCTGGCCATGGCTATCATCATCGGCGGCCGCACGCGGGAGCTGGGCGTGCTCAAGGCCATCGGGGCCACCGACCGCCAGGTCATGGCCCAGTTCGCGGTGGAGGTGGTGTGCATCTGCCTGGTGGCCATCATCCTGGCCACAGGGGCCACCGCCCTCGTCTCCCAGAGTATGGGCGACTGGCTGCTCAGCGGTAACCAGTCGACGAAAGGGACGGATGGTGAGGAGGGGACGGTCGCCGGGGCGCCGGGGCAGATGATGGGAGGGCCCATGGGATCGGGCAGCCTCTACAAGGAGGGCGCCGGCTTCAGCGTGTCCTCCCGGCAGGAGCAGACCGCCAGCCTGGACGTGGTCTACCAGGGCGGCCTCTTCCTCTACGGCGTGCTCATCCTCCTAGGCATCAGCCTGCTGGGGATGGCGGTGCCCCTGGTTTGGATCACCAGGCTCAGGCCGGCCCGGGTCCTGAGCATGGAATAGGAGGAAGAAACGATGAAGGATGTGCTGGAGATAAGGGAAGTGAGCAAGACCTTCAAGGCGAAAGCGGGTGACGTGAAGGCCGTGGACGGGGTGAGCTTCCGCGCCAACAAGGGTGAGGTGACGGTGATCCTGGGCGCCTCCGGCTCCGGCAAGACCACCCTGCTCTACCTCATCGGCTCCCTGGAGAGCCCGGACGGAGGCGAGATAGAGGTCTTCGGGGAGGACATCTGCAAGCCGGGTGTGGACCTCATCCAGTACCGCCGCGAACGGGTGGGTTTCGTCTTCCAGTTCTTCAACCTCATCGCGTCACTCACAGCTCTTGAGAACGTCACCCTGCCCATGGACCTGGCAGGCGCCGCCTCGCCGCGGCAGCATGCGCGCGCGGTGGAGCTGTTGAGCCGGATGGGCATCGACGGCAGGCTGCAGAGGACCAAGGCCAACAAGATGAGCGGGGGAGAGAAGCAGCGCGTGGCCATCGCCCGCGCCTTGGCCAACGACCCCGATATCATCCTCGCCGACGAGCCCACCGGCAACCTGGACACCGCCACGGGGAAGGTGGTCGTGGACATCCTGGTGGACCTGGCGCGCCGGGACGGCAAAAGCGTGATCATCGTCACACACGACGAGTCCGTCCTGCAGGCCGCCGACTGGGCTTACCGCATGGAGGACGGCAAGCTGGCCGGCATAGAGATAGGTGATTGACGGTGGAAGGGAAGCTGCCTTGATCGAGAAGGCGTGAAAGAGCTGGGAGTGATACGGGCATGAACAAAGAGAGTGATGCGAGTATGAACGGCGAGATAGAAAAGGAAGTCGAGGAGAATGAGCACACCTGCTCCGGGCCGGCTCAGGGGGTTACGGACCATGATGCCGGCGCCGCCGCAGAGGGGGCCGGTCAGGATACCGGCGAGGGGGCAGGCTTCCCGCCGCAGGCGGCGGTCTCCCGGGGCGGCGTCCCGGAGGCCGGAAGCCCTAAGGGCGGCAGGCTGAAGGGATACTTCGCGGACCACAAGCTGCTCCTGGGGCTTTGTATGGGGGCCATGGCCGTGATGGTTATCGCGGGGGTGTTCATCGCCGGCTACCTCGTGGGCAGGCCGTGCGACGGGCATACAAGGGATGATCTCCCCCTGCGGTCTCAGCCTGCCATCCCTGACCTGCGTCCCGACATGCGTTCCGCGCCCTCTCCCGAGCGGAGCGGGGCCGGGGACGGCCCGTACGGTCTCTTGAAGGAGCACCGCGATGAGCTGGAGGGAGCGATTGCCGCCGCAATCGGGATATCCGTAGATGAGCTGAGGGAGGGTATGGAGCACGGTAAGACGATCGCGGAGATCGCCGACGAAAAAGGGGTTTCCGTTGATGGCCTCACGGATGCAGTGGCGGCGAAGATAGACGAGATCGCCGACCGCATGGCCGCGGACGGTGATCTCACCAACGAGCGGGCCGAAGAGATTAAGTCGCATTCAGATGATATCGCCTCCGGGCTCATAGAGAGGGACAGGGGGCCAACCCCGCTGCCGCCCGGTGGCGGTCGAGGATAGAGGTGTTGATGATGGTCGAGAACTGCGAGGAAAACCGGGTACTCGGGACCGCGCGACCGTATAACCCCCCAACCCCCCCGCCCCCTTCCGGGGGCAGGGGGAAGACCATACTCCTGGCCGTGATAGCGGCGTTCATCGTCGCCGCGGCCGTTATCTTCGTCGTGCCCCTTGTCCTGGGGGCCAACCCCATCGACGTGCTGAGCGGCAAAGACGATACCCAGTCATCCCAGGCCCAGGTGCAGGAGGTACGCACCGTGGAGGAGAGGGTGGTACTGGGCGATGCGGAGGCGGTGGTGGAGGCGGCCAACCGGCTACTCCCCTCCGTCGTCCACATCGA
>CAYPZH010000231.1:2465-4754 GCA_964415205.1 uncultured Actinomycetota bacterium
GGTTAACCCCCACCGTGTTCACAAAGTGGGTGACTTTGGTGGGCTCCGCGGGGGCAACGGGGTAGCATAGGGGTTTAAATACAACCCGGATGGTTACATCGTCACCAACAACCACGTGGTGGAAGACGCCCTGAGCATCACCGTATCGCTGCAAGACGGGACTACCTACGAGAGCGCTGTGGCCGGCACGGACCCCGATACCGACCTCGCGGTGATAAAGATAGAGGCCACCGGCCTCCCCGCCGCTACCGTCGGGACCTCATCGGATCTGGTTGTCGGGGAGCTCGCGGTGGCCGTGGGCAGCCCCGAGGGGTTCGCCGGCAGCGTGACCTCAGGGATCATCAGCGCCCTCGACCGCAACGTGACCGTCTCGGCCCAGGAATCGCTGTTCGGAGTCATCCAGACCGATGCCGCCATCAACCCCGGCAACTCCGGAGGCCCCCTCGGCAATATCGCGGGTGAGGTCGTGGGCATCAACACCGCTATCTACACCGAGAGCGGCGGGTACGACGGCCTGGGTTTCGCCATACCCATCGACAGTGCGCTGCCGGTGATCGAAGAGCTGATCGCCAACGGCTCGGTCATCCACCCCTGGCTCGGCTTCACCGGCTCCACGCTGACCGCGAACGTGGCCGAGCAGTATGGCCTCGCGGTAGATAGGGGCGCCATCGTGCAGCGGGTCGTCTCCGGCGCGCCCGCCGGCAAAGCCGGGCTGCAGGCGGGCGATATAATCGTGGCCATGGACGGTGCGGCGGTGGGTTCCATGGACGAGGTGATTATGGAGGTCCGCAGGCGCGAAGTGGGAGACAAGGTGACTATCGAGTTCTACCGCGGGCGGGAGAAAAAACAGGCCACAGCCGTCCTGGAGGAGAAACCCTGACCACGATGCAACCCTGCCATGTTTACCGCCTGCGGCAGCGGGGGGATTATTAGGGACAGGGGTGCTTATCCCCGTGCCCTGAAGCCGGCAATAGAAACGGCCGTGAAAGGAGTGAAGATGCCGAACGTATATATCGATGGGCCTCCCATCAAGGACCTGGAGGCGAAAAGGAGGCTGACCCGGGAGATAACCGACGCCATGGAGAAGGCTTACGGCATTCCCCGTCAGGCCTACGTGGTGATCATCAGGGAAAACATGCCGGAGAACGTGTGCGTCGGCGGCGAACTGCTCTGCGACCGCGCAGCCCCCGGCGGCCAGGGCTAGCCCGTGGACTGAACGGATCCGTGCTGCATCTGGAAAGGCCCCGTACCTGACCTTATAATTGGTCTTGTGCACGACGACGGGCAGAGAGGTTTTCCGGAAGGGTGACCGAGCTGGCCTAAGGTGATCGCCTGCTAAGCGATTGTGCGGGAGACCGCACCGAGGGTTCAAATCCCTCCACTTCCGCCACCGTGTAGAGCCCGGGGTGTTTTGTTACCCGGGCTTTTCAAGCTCTAAGGCGCGTAAGTATAAGGGGTCGTTTCGAACCGCTGACCGTGCTGGCTCCGTCGCCCCGTGGGGCTCCGTCCTCCGCCCTTCCCGCGCGGGCGGGGGAGGAGGGGATTCACCCGCGCCTCTATTGGGTAGAATGGAACAGCGGCGGCGGGCGCGGGGAGGTCGAGATGAGCCGGCAGCTGCCGTGATTCGAGGCGATGCGCTGAACAAAGGAGGAAGAGGTGAGGAAAAAGGAGATAAAGAAGCTGATGGAACTGGAAGCGGAGCAGCTGAAGCAGGAAGAGAAAAAGAAGAAGCCGCGCAAGTGCGGGAAGAAGCTGCTTTTCCTGGCCGTCGTCGGGGGCGGGGCCATGGCCGCCCGGGCCTCGAAACAGCAGGCGCAGCCGCTGCCCGCGGGGAGCGGCACGGTCACCCTGCGCGACGCCGAGCCCGGGCCACTGGCCTTCATGATGAGCGAGATGGTCAAGGGGTTCTTACAGGACCCCGGAAAGAAGAAGCTGGCCGACAAGATGAACGTCTCCGTGGCCATCCAGGACCTGGATAACCCGGAGATGGCCGCCACCATGATCTTCAAGGCGAGCGACGTGGAGGTGGCCAACGGAGTCATCGCGGGGGTGGATATCTATATCGGGACCGAGCTGGCTCTCCTCCTAAGCCTGTCGGGCGCCGGCAAGGGCAAGCAGATGCTGCAGTGGCTGAAGAGCGAGGACGGAAAGAAGGTCGTGAAGGCCGTGAAAAGCGGCAGGTTCAAGGTGCGCGGGGCGGCGAAGAACGCGCAGCAGATGGTGATGTTCCAGAAGTTCCTCACCCCGGCCGGATAGCCCGCGGCTACGGCCGTCATCAAGTAGCATCAC
>CAYPZH010000232.1:0-4749 GCA_964415205.1 uncultured Actinomycetota bacterium
GGGGGAGTATGGCCTGGAAGCGCCGGTCGCGCGCCTGCTTGGCCGAACCGCCGGCCGAGTCCCCCTCCACGAGGTATATCTCGCACATGGACGGGTCCCTCATGGTGCAGTCGGCCAGTTTGCCCGGAAGGGAGATGCTCTCCAGCAACCCCTTGCGCCGCGTCAGGTCGCGCGCGTGTCGCGCCGCCATCCTTGCCTTGGAGGCGCCTATGACCTTGGCCATTATGGCCTTCGCCTCGCCGGGGTTCTCCTCAAGCCATTCCGACAGCTTCGCGTTCACCGTCGACTCCACGAACCCCCTGATCTCGGTGTTGCCGAGCTTGGTCTTGGTCTGGCCCTCGAACTGCGGCTCCTTGAGCTTGACGTTGACGATGGCCGCCAACCCCTCGCGTACGTCCTCCCCTATGAGGTTGTCCTCCTTTTCCTTGAGGAAACCCTTCTTGCGCGCGTAATCGTTTATCACCCTGGTCAGTGCGGCCTTGAAGCCCGCCAGGTGCGTGCCCCCCTCGTGCGTGTTTATGTTGTTGGCGAAGGTATAGATGTTCTCCACGTACCCCTTGTTGTACTGCATGGATATCTCGACCTGGGCCTTCTCCTGCTCCGCGCTCATATAGACGGTCTTGTTGTGCAGCGGGTCCTTGGTCGTGTTGATGTGCTTGACGAAGTCGATGATGCCGCCGTCGTAGCGGAAAGTCGTCTCCCCCGGCGGGTCCCTGCGCTCGTCCTTTATCTCGATGCGCAGGCCGCGGTTGAGAAAGGCCATCTCCCGCATCCTCTGCGCGATGACGTCGAAGTCGAACTCCACGCTCTCGAAGATCTCGGGGTCCGGGGCGAAGCTGATGATGGTGCCGGTCCTGCCCGTCTCGCCCACCACCTCGAGGCCGGTCACGGGCACGCCCTTCTCGTATCTCTGCTGATATACCTTGCCGTCCCTGCCCACCTCGAGGATGAGCCACTTCGAGAGGGCGTTGACCACCGATACCCCCACCCCGTGAAGCCCGCCGGACACGCGGTACACCTTGCTGCCGAACTTCCCCCCCGCGTGCAGGGTGGTGAGCACCACCTCGGCTGCCGACTTCTTTTGCTTTTTCATCATCCCGACGGGTATGCCCCTGCCGTCGTCCACCACGGTGATGGACCCGTCGGCGTGTATGGTTATCCAGATGTTCTTGCAGAAACCCGCCAGGCATTCATCGATGCTGTTGTCGACGACCTCGTAGACCAGGTGGTGAAGACCCCTAGGGCCGGTCGTCCCGATGTACATGCTCGGCCTTTTCTTTACCGCGTCCAGGCCCTCGAGAACCGATATCGAGCTCTCGTCGTAGATGTCCGCTTTCTCGCTTGCTCCCGCCATTTATCCTCCGTCTCATCCTGTTTCCGGTGCGTCTTTGCTTTTCAACTATCAAATTATTATATCATCCCCGGGGGTTATAATACGCCTGTTTTCTCGGTGGGATGCCGCCTTTCCGTTCTCTACTCAATCCTTTTTCGCCGTTTGGGCGGCCTTGAAACACGGGGTGGCCGACTGGTTGCGCCTAATCCCTAACCTTTTGCTTGAGGTTTAACTTTCTTATCACCACGTCCTCGATCTCCAGTCCGAGCATCCTTTCTATGCTGCACCTTATCTCCTCTGCCCGGAAGCGCAGGTCCTGCACCCGCGCATGTGATGCCACCCCGACGTACAGGCGCCCCTTCTCGAGCCTGTACGGTTTGCTGAACCCGGCCGCATCATCTCCCACCACCCCGGACCAGGCTTCCTTAATGCGCAGCAGTTCGTCCAGCTCCGGCAGCCCTTCCTCGCGCAGGAGCCTCCGCATCACTTCCCTGATCATCCCTCCCTCTAAACCGCCCGTCACGCTCCCTCCTCCTTTTCGAGCAGTATCCTGTGGGCGCCGCTGAACTCGGGCATGTCGTCGGTGGACGTCGCTATGACCTGCTCCCACTCCTCTAACTCCCGCATGAGCAGCGCCCGGTTTTCCCCGTCCAGCTCCGACAGACAGTCGTCCATGAGCAGTAGGATCTTCCTACCCGTGGTGTCTCCCACGGCTTTCGCCTGGGCGAGCTTCCACATTATTGTCACCATCTTTTGCTCACCCTGTGAACATTCCCTCCTGACGTTTCTTCCCCCCAGCGAGAAGACCATCTCGTCGCGGTGAGGACCTACCAGGCTGGCTCCCCTCCTTATCTCCGATTCCTCCATCTTCTCTATCTTCTCCAGGGTTTTCCCCTCGTCATCCACCGCGTCACCAAGGGAGGTGTAGTACCTGAGCACTATGCCTTCTTTCCCCCACTTCTCCGACAACCAGTCCATCCCTTCCTGTAGTGTCCTCGCCTTGCGCGTCCTCTCTAAGACGATCTCGCTCCCACGCCTGTATAGCAGGGGGTTCCAGTACCTTATGGATTCCCTCCCTTTCGAGCCTTTCCGCACCGCTCTTATGGCCTCGTTTCTCTGTCTCAACACGCGCTGGTATTCCCTCATCGTCTCCCGGTATGCTTTCCTGGTGTCGAGGACCGCTTCATCCAAACACCTCCTCCTGGCCTCGGGCCCCCCTTTTACTATCCAGATGTCGTCAGGTTGAAAAGAAACCGCCTGTATCTCTTTTTCCATCTTTCTCGGAGACGATATCCCTTCCGCTGTGATGGCTTTCTTTATCTTTGTCTCCCCCGCGGCGAAGAACGTACCCTCCACGATCGCTTCGCTCTCCCCCCTCCTTATCATCTCCGTCGCATCGCTCGTCCTCATCGACTTCCCCTGTAACAAAAAGAAAAGGGCTTCGAGAAGGTTTGTCTTCCCTCGCCCGTTGTCTCCTATAATCACATTTATGCCCGGCTTGAATTCCAGCTCCATGCGGTGGTAGTTCCTGAAACCGTGCAGCCTCAGCTTGCCCGCCACGGCTCCTTCGATCATGCGCCCCTCGAAGTCTGGTCCATCAAAGCCTGATCGGCATAATTATATACATGAAGTCGTCTGACTCCGTTTCCCTTATTATGCCGGGTTTTAGGGGTTCAGACATCCCCAGGAGCACCTTCTCCCCCTCTATACACTGTATGCCGTCCTCTAAAAACCTGCAGTTAAAGGCGATTTCCAACTCTTCACCCCCGTATTCCACCCCTATCATCTCTTTTCCCTCCCCAACGTCCCTTGATTCGCTGGACATGGTCAGGACGTCGCTGTTGATATTCAACTTCACCGTGCTGCTTATCAGCGAGGCTCTCTTAAGCCCGCCCAAGAAATCTTCTTTTTCCACCTCCGCCTTCTTTTCCAGGCTATCCGGTATGAACTGCGCGTATTTTGGGAACTTCCCCTCTATCAACCTTATAGTATGGCTCGAGTCGCCTAGATCGAACCTCACCTGTCCCCTGTTCTCGTCACGGTACATATTCAGGGTGCCCGCCTTGCCCGCTATCCTCGACAGATTGACCATCGCTGAAGACGGCACTATATACTGGCCTTTCTCGCGTACCTGAAAACCTTCTTTCATCCTGCTCATGGCGAGCCGGTAGCTGTCCGTGCTCACCATATTTATCGTATCTTCCTCAACCTCCAACAGTATCCCCATGAGTGAGGGCCTTTTTTCGTCTTTTGACGATGCCTTTGACACCTTCTGTATGGCAGGGACCAACTTTTCCCTCTGTACCCCTTCTAACACTGGTATATCAACCACCGGCTCATTCGGAAAATCCTCCGCCGGCATGGTATAGAGCCTTATCTCGCTCTTTTGGCCACTCAACATCATCTCGTTCCCCGTTACCTCCACCGTCACCTTCTCGTCCTTGGAGTCCCTTAATATATCCATTAAGACCTTGTGGCTTACCACACATATCCCTTCTCTTTCCACGCTTGCCGAGCATCCCGTCACCGTATAAGCCTCCAGGTCCGTGGTATGAAAAATAAGGCCCTTTTCCCCCGCATCGATTTTTACTCCGGAGAGGATGGGCATCATGCCCTTCGCGTTCGCCGAATATTGCACTGTTTGAACCGCATTGAAAAGATCCTCCCTGAGCGCATAGAATTTCATTCTTCTCATACCTCCTGATCGGCTGTCTCTAGGATATCTCTGATTATATATTTATAAAATAAGCCGTACTCATAGTAGAAACGTTGATACTGTGTAGTATCGGTAACACAGCAGTAATATGGGTCTGGAAGGCTGTAGATATGTCTGTGGCAAAAATGTGCATAAAAAAGCGCAAAGCGGCGGTTTTCAGTTGTGTAAGCAAAAAAGAGGGAAAAAATGAACATCGTCGACAGGATATATAACAAGGTTTCAACATCCATCATCATCCCTGTTTTATCTTGTTGGTAAGTCGCTGCACGGCGTCGTATATGTCCCTCTTTTCCTCCATGAGCTTTTTTATCTTGTCGACGGAATGTATGGTGGTAGAGTGGTGGCGTCCACCGAATGCATTGCTGATGGATGGCAGGGACTCGTCGGTCAACTCCCTGCACAGGTACATGCAGATTTGCCTGGCGGTTACGAGCTGGCGTGAACGGTTCGAACTCGTGAGCTGTTTGACGGATATGCCGAAGTGGTCCGCGGTCACCTTCATGATCTGGTTGATGCTCACGTCCTTGTTTTCCTCTTCGGGGAGGATATCGCGCAGGACCTCCTTGGCCATTTCGGGGGACATCGGCTCCTTGGTCAGGCTGGAATACGCGACGACGCGTATTAGGGCGCCCTCGAGCTCCCTTATGTTGGAATCGAAACGGGAAGCGATGTAGTTGATGACATCGTCGGGCACGTCCTT
>CAYPZH010000233.1:0-4720 GCA_964415205.1 uncultured Actinomycetota bacterium
GCCATGGTCGGCCACATCAAGGGCATGCTCGAGGACGGCGGGCCATCGCCGCTCTTCTTCAGCGTCACCTCGTTCAGCGGGGCGCCGCAGCTCAAGGGAGGGCCGCTGCAAGCGGGGGGCAGGCTCTCCCTGAGCGTAACCGCGATCGTGGCGGGCATGGACGAGGCCGCGGTTGAAGTGATATTGGAGGAGTCGCTAGCCAAGTCCTTTCGCTGACCGCGGCGCGCCCGGGAGGTACGGCGGTTTTAGAGGCGTATGGTCTCTGCAAAAGAGGTTGTTTTTCGCATGCTGGGCTTTTAGACCTCTCGTAGGCTCCTTCTCACTCTATACCTGTTTTCCTCTACGATTACCGTGCATCCGGCTAAGTCCTCAAGCTCCGTTTGTTTGTCGAGGAAGCGCTTCATCACGGAAAGGACACTTCGGGTGCTCTGATTTCTTACCCTGATCACTATCATCCCCGGATGGGTCCCGGCCGGATATGCCCTCTGATTGGCGAAGCCGATGTCCATGGTGATGAGCACCAGGCCTTCCTTGTTGCACATATCTACTATCATCTCATCGGGATATCCCGAAAGCCCTTCATCATGTACTGTCTCGGATTCCAGTTGGTGCTCTTCAAGGAGTTTGCCCAGGCTCGACGGGAGGTTCTCATCGATCTTAAATCGCATGCAGTTCCTCTTTGGAGAGAAGGGCGGCGTATTCGATAGCCGCTTTGATATCCTGCGCCGCAAGTGCGGGGTATTCCTTTAATATTTCCTTTTCGCTCATGCCTTCAGCCAGGCAGTCGAGTATCACCGAAACCGGTATCCTGGTTCCCTTAATACAGGCCTGGCCATGACAGATGCCCGGATCGGCTACTATCCTGTCCAACAGCTTCATCTTTCTATCCTTTCAAGCTGCTTACATTTTACCATCTCCGCATGACACGGCGAGAAAGCAAGGACTAATCTTGTTCGAGGCGCGCCAGGGCTTCCCGGGTGCGGGCAAGCCAGTAGGAGTCGGAAGGCACCTTCATCTCCTGATACATCTGCTCCGCTTTCCTCAGGTTTTCAAGAGCCTCCCCTCTGCGGCTTGCGATATCGAAGACCTCCCCGAGGAAGAGATATCCCTGGGCAACAGACGGTTTCATTTGCATCTCCTCGGCCATCACAATGCCCCGCCGCAGATGTTTATTTGCATTATCTAACTGTGGCTGATCCCCTTTCCCCAATATATTTCCAAGAGCTAAACATTCCGTGGCTTCCCAGCCTCTCAGCTTGAGCTCACGGGAGAAGTCCAATGCCTCTTCGGTATGCATCCTGGCGTTTTCAAAATCCCCCAAGCCTGTGAGAATCATTGATAAGACATGTAGGCAAAACGGGAGATTGACTGGCGCACCCGCTTCCCTTTGGATCTTGAGTCCTTTCTCAGCGTAATCCCTCGCCGTCTCATACTCAGCGAGAAAGTGATATCCCGCCCCCAAGAAAGACCAACCTACACATAGTAGGACTCTGAATCCAATTTTCTCCAATTGCTCGATGTTTTCACGCGCGTTGTCGATCAGGTTCTGTGTATCTCCTGAATTGTAATGAGCAGGGAGGGAGCAATTTACCGGCCACATCATTCCCACGGGAAGTCTATCCTCAAGGGAATTTTCGAGGCCCTTTTGCAGCACTGTCTTCGCCTCCTCGAACTCCCCCAGCATCCCAAGGGCCATCCCCCACCATCCGCTAAGCGCTGTAAACGAGGTCAGCTCAGCCGTGTAGGCAGCCTCCTTCCGATGTTGCTTTTCAAGGAGTTCGATGGCCCTGCGGGCTAAATCACATACTTTGACGTAGCCACCGGCATAAAAATGATAAGTGCATACTTCAACAGATGCGGTGGCCATTAATTCGGCGTCCCCCATCTTTTCAGCCACATCGATGCTCTTTTCGGAGTACTCTATACCTGTTGATAATTTTCCGAGCCAGGTATGATACATGCTCAACCTGTTGTAGATCTTTGCAAGACTTGCATCGTCCCCAAGTCCTTCTGCCAGTCTTTCCGCCTCCTGCAAGAGGTCGAGACTGCCTTCGGGATAGTTGAGAAACATTATCGGGTTCCAGATCAAGTGATAGACATCAAGCTTATCCCTTTCCCTCTCCACATTCTCCGGCAGGCTGTCCAACAAGCGTAAGGCCTCCCGGTAGAAGATGACGGCCTCCCACATAGAATGTTCGAACCTTGCTTTATCCCCAGCGAGCTTGAGGTAGGTCACAGCCTTTTCGGTGTCCTCGCCGCGGGAGAAGTGCTGAGCCAGGGTCTCGTAGAATTCATCCAAGTAATCCGCATAGAGCCTTTTGATTCCAATGCCAACCCTCTCGTGCATCTCCTTCCGGCGCTTGAGCAGGAGGCTGTTGTAGGTCACCTCCTGGGTGAGAGCATGCTTGAAGATGTACTCGGGCTCGGGGAAGAGGCTCTTCTCGTAGATGAACTCCAGGGACTGCAGCTGGATGAGGTAGGACTTGAGGGGTTTGCTTGTGCCGGTGACCTCCTCAAGGAGGCGGAGGGAGAACTACCTCCCGATGACCGAGGCTACTTGTAGGGTCTCCTTCATTTCCTCGGGCAGGCGGTCCAGGCGGGAGGCGATGATGCCCTGTATGGTGTCGGGTACGGAGATAGCTTCAGGCGAGGCGGAAAAAGTGTAGTGATCTTTGTCTTTGATTAGAGAGCCAGCTTCCATAAGGCCTCTAGTGAGTTCTTCGATGAACAGGGGATTGCCGGCGGTCTTTGTCACGATGAATTCGCTGATTTCGGAAGATACCTGGCCTTCCGAGAGGATGGCTTGCACCAGCTCTGCGCTGGGTATCTCCGGGAGCTGGTCCACCCGGACTTGGCTATAGAAGGTCTTGCTGGTCCAGACGGAGGTGTACTCTGGTCGATGGAATAAGAGCAGGAGCATTGAAGCGCTGGGCATGCCTTCGATGAAGTAGGTGAGGAACTCTTCGCTGGTCTTATCTATCCAGTGCAGGTCCTCGATGGCCAGGATGAGAGGACGGGATTGGGATTCAGCCATGAAGAGGTAGCGGATGGCCTCGAAGACCCGATCTCTCCTCTGGGCGGGCTCCAAGGAGAGGTAGGACTGGTCGTCCACCTCCAGGGAGAGCAGCTCCTGCAGGGGAGGTAGGATGTGGGCCAGTTGGCCGTCGAGTGAAGAGAGCTTGTTATCCATCTTTTGTTTGCTCTCTTCCTCGTTCTCTCCT
The DNA here is from genome assembly GCA_964415205.1 of uncultured Actinomycetota bacterium. Lineage (GTDB taxonomy): Bacteria > Actinomycetota > Geothermincolia > Geothermincolales > RBG-13-55-18 > SURF-21. The sequence continues at coordinate 3,222 of CAYPZH010000233.1, forward strand.
TCCGTAATTTCGAAGTAGGAGCGAAGGATGCCCAGGATGGGCAGGTATGCTATGGCCTCCCCGTAGTGGATGCATCCCCCCTCCAGGTAGGTGAACTCTTCTTGGGGGAGGAGCTCGCGGAACTGGAGGAGGAGGCGGGACTTGCCCACCCCGGGCTCTCCCACCACGCCCACCACCTGGCCTTGTCCTTTTTTAACCTGCTCGTAGGAATAGGTGAGGCTGTCCAGCTCGCGCTCCCTCCCCACGAAGGGGGAGAGGCCGCGGGAGAGGGAGGCGGAGATGCGGGTTCCTATGGGGAGAGCGCTTAAGACACGGTAAGCATGCACAGGCTGTTCCTTGCCCTTGACCTGGATCTCCCCCAAGTCCTGGAAGTCGAAGTAGCCCTCGGTGAGCCGGTAGGTGCTCTCGGCCACCTGCACCGTGCCTGGCTCGGCCGCGCTCTCCATGCGCGAGGCCAGGTTCACGGTGTCCCCGAGAGCGGTGTACTCCATGGTGAGGTCGTCCCCGATCCTTCCCACGATGACCAGGCCGGTGTTTACCCCCACGCGCATGCGGAAGTCTATGCCCTTTGGTTTGAGCCTCTCTCCGTATTCATGCAGGCGCCTCTGGATAGCCAATGCCGCATATAGTGCCCTTTGGGGGGCGTCCTCGTGGGCCAGGGGGGCGCCGAAGAGGGCCATGAGCCCGTCGCCTAAGAACTGGGCGATGGTGCCCTCGTAGGTGTGTATCTCCTCCGCCATGATGTCTATGGCAGGGCGGATGAGGTCCCCGACCTCCTCGGGGTCCAGCTTCTCCGAGATGGGGGTGAAGCCTACTACGTCTGAGAAGAGTACCGTCACCTGCTTGCGCTCGCCCTCCAGGGATGTCCTGGTAGTAAGTATTTTCTCGGAGATGTAGGCGGGGGCGGAGGGGACGGAGGTGGTAGTGGAGAACTCTCTCTTTCCGGGGGGGATATGCCCAGGGCTCGGAGCCCCTCTACCACGCGGGGGAGGCAGGCAGACAGGCCCGCATCCGCGCAGAGCATGGCCGTGCCCCCCAGGGCGTGCCGCCACTCCGGCTGCTTTTCCTTGAGCTCGGGCGGGGTGACGCCCAGGAGCACGGGGAGGAAGGGGATCCTGCTCTCGAAGGCCCCCACCACCTCCTTGCTCACCTGGTCGGAGGAGAGGGCTGCCGGGGTGACCAGAAGCACCACCGCGTCGCACTCCTCCATGGCCTGGGTGATCTGGACCAGATAGGAGGGGCCGGGGAGGACGTCCCGCTCGAAGAACCAGGCGGTGTAACCAGCTGCCTCCAAACCCTCTACCAGCTCCCGCATGAGTGGTTCGTCACTGATGACGTGGCTTATGAAGATGTTGCCCATGTCCCCCGCCTTGCTCTATCCGGTGGTGCAGGCTGTCTCAACCAATGTAGGGACGCAAGGGACTGCTTCGCCCGCTGCATCTATATGGTAGGAACCCCTTTTGACCCACTAGTCTGGCACTACCAACATAATAGCACTT
>CAYPZH010000234.1:0-4718 GCA_964415205.1 uncultured Actinomycetota bacterium
CCGGGGATGGCAGAGAAGGGCTGGGAGGTCTATTCTGAGAGATGGGTTATTCTATGACCTTATCTTGGAGTGGCAATCATTTACAGAACGACGTGGGCATAACTTTTGGGCTATGAATAGGGCGCAAATCCAACACAGCGATACTTTTGCTCTGTTTGCGTATCTGCAAACGGCAAGGAGAGCTTGTATGTCATATATTCTTACCTAAATGTGTTGATACATATCGAGGTGCCGGTCTTCTTAAAGCGCCACCTCATGCTGTCCCAGGTGTCGAGGTTGGTTACGAGTGGGGCGGAGCCTATGTTCTCGTCGATTCAATAGGTTGCGGAGAGAAGACATCATGCCTTATCATTAGTGGTAATTGAGAAACCGGGCGGCGGGAAGCTGCCCATGTAGGAACGATAAGGGCGAGAAAGAAAACAGTGGCCACGAAGGTCGCGGACCTTCGTGGTTTATTATTTGGCCGGATTTGATGGCGACCGCTGGAAGCGGAGGCATCACCTGGCAAGCGAAGCGGAGGAGATTCACGAGCATGACGGCCGCAATCAGGGTTTTCTTCAACCAGAGGGCGGACACCTGGGACGAGGGGCATGCGGCGGATAGCGTGTCCGCGAGCGAGCGCCTCATCTGCGGCCTGGGGATAAAGGCGGGAAGCAGGGTGCTGGACGTGGGGTGCGGCACCGGCCTTATCATCCCCTGGCTCCTGGAGGCAGTGGGGGCGGAGGGAATGGTGATCGCCCTGGATATCGCGGAGATAATGCTGCGCGTCGCCCGCGACAAACACGAGGCGCCCAACCTCGAATACATTCACGCGGACATAGCGCACCCCCCCTTCCTCGACCGCTCCTTCGATGAGGTCGTATGCCACAACTGCTTCCCCCACGTGTCGGACAAGGCGGGGGCCGCCCGGGAGATGTTCCGCATCCTCCGGCCCGGGGGCAGGGTAAGCATCTGCCACAACGAGAGCCGGGAGGCCATCAACGCCCTGCACCGCAGGATAGGCGGCGAGGTGGGCGGTGACATGCTGCCGGACGAGAGGGAGATGAGGGACATGTTTGTGCGAGCCGGCTTCGAGGAGTTCTCCATCATTGACGGTGAAGATATCTATCTGATGCAAACCGGCAAATCAGTGGTGTTATGAGCAGCAATGGGATAATCTGCCTGAACATAAGGAGGGTATCATGAAGAAGCTGTTGTTCGTCGTCCTGGTGTCCCTTGTCCTGGCGGTGCTGCTGGCGGGATGCGGCGGCAGTAGCCAGGAGAGCCAGGGGGACACCAGGGCAGTAGTGGACATGCGGGGAAAGACCGTGGAGGTGCCCCTGCAGATCGACAGGGTGGTGGAGTTGAGCGACGGTTTCATTCCCAGCGTGATGTATTCCTTCGGTGTGGAGGAAAAGGTCGTCGGGCTCGGCTCGGACAACCTCAAGGAGATAGACAGCTACACTTTCGAGACGGTCTCAGGCGAGACATACGAATACGAGAACGGCATGAATCCGGTTTCATATCTCTGCCCCTGGATCATGGATCTACCCGCCGTTGCGAAGTACGAAGAGGCGGTGAACATAGAGGAGATCGCGGCCCTGGACCCCGACGTCATCATCATCCGCAAGGGTTTCGGATCCATGAACACCATGGAGTACGGCACCGAGGAGGATATCGATAAGAGCATCGCCCTTATCGAGAACCTGGGCATACCGACGGTGATCCTCTACGGACCGCCGGCTTTCGAGCAGCCCGACGTGGGCAAGATCTCGCAGGAAATAGAGATCCTGGGGGAGGTCTTCGAGAAGCAGGACGAGGCCGCACAGCTCAACGAGTACCTCGAGGGCATCGTGGACATGGTCTCGCAGCGCACCGCGGACGTGGCCGAGGAGTACAAGCCGCGCGTCATGCTCTTCGGCCTCTCGCCCAACGCCAGGGACAGCGGGGGAGCGGGCGACATACTGTGCACCGACACCATCGAATCCTATTTCGTCACCGACATCGTCAACGCACGCAACGCCTATGAGGAATCGGGTGGCTGGAAGATCGTCAGCACCGAGCAGATCCTCGCGCTCAACCCCGATGTCTTAGTGCTGCCTACGGACTGGGGCTACCACCCTCCCGAAGAGCTGTACGGGGCTTCTTATTACCAGAACCTGCGCGAGCTCGATGCGGTGAAGAACCAGCGGGTATGGGCGCTGCCCTGGACCCCCTACAACTGCGCCAAGCGTCTCGAATACCCTATCGAGATCATGGTCATTGCAAAAGCCGCTTACCCCGAACTCTTTAAGGATATCAAAATCCACGAATGGGTGCTGGAGTTCTACAAGAACGTTTATCACGTGGACGAGAAGACGGCTGAGGGACTACGCAGCGTGCAGTGGTTGGACTGGACGGTGCAGGCAGATTTCTAGTTCCGACGACGGCATGAGCAAGATGTTGGAGGATGAGTACGAGGAGCTTTCGGTCGGTATTTTCGCCGAGCGCCGTAAGCTTCTCGTGCTCGGCGGGCTCCTAATTCTGCTGCTGTTCACCTGCCTGATCGCCCTGGTGATTGGGGCCTACAACATATCCGTCGGAGACGTATTTAGGACCCTCCTCCGCCACCTGGGTCTTTACGGTGGCGCTGCCGAAGCCGACACGCTGCAGAGCATCGTGGTCTGGGAGGTGCGCCTCCCCAGGATCATCCTGGCGGCCCTGGTGGGCATAACCCTGGCGGTGGCGGGCGGGGTCTTTCAGGGGTGTTTTCGCAATCCCCTGGTGGATACCTTCATACTGGGCGTAGCGTCGGGCTCGGCTTTCGGTGCCGCCCTGGCCATCGTGATACCGAGCTTCTTTCTCTCCCTGCAACTCTCCGCCTTCCTCTTCGGGGCCCTCGCGGTTGCCGCCGCCTACTTTGCGGCGAGGGTGCGCGGAGAGACGCCGGTCGTCACTCTCATCCTGGCCGGGGTGATCATTGGCTCGGTGTTCGACGCCCTCGTGGCCATGCTGCAGTACTTCGCCCGGGACGCCGCCCTGCGCGAGATCGTCTTCTGGCTCATGGGAGGATTCTACTATTCCACCTGGAAAGACGTGCTCATGCTGGCGCCTTTCACCATCGCGAGCACGCTTTTCCTCTGGGGCATGGGTTGGAAGCTGAACATCCTGTCCATGGGCGACGAGGAAGCCAGGGCCCTCGGCATACATACCGAACGCCTCAAGGCCGTGCTCATCGCCGTAGCCACGCTGGCCACAGCGGTCGCGGTCTCCCTGGTCGGGATAATAGCCTGGGTGGGACTGCTCATGCCCCACGCGGCGAGGATGCTGCTGGGGCCCGACCACCGCTACATGCTTCCGGGAGCCGCCCTCCTCGGGGCCACCTACATGGTCGTATGCGACACCCTCGCCAGGACCCTCACCTCAGCGGAGATACCGGTGGGGATACTGACTTCCCTGGTGGGAGCGCCCTTCCTCATCATTCTTCTGCGCAGCAAAGCCGGCGCGGTTTTCGGGGGAAGCCCATGATCGAGGTATGCGACCTAACCTTCTCCTATCCCCGGGGGCCGCAGGTCCTAAAGGGGATAACCTTCGGGGTAGAGAGCGGCAGTCTCTGCGGTCTCTTCGGCCCGAACGGCAGCGGTAAGACCACCCTGTTCAGGTGCATGATGAGGTTTCTGGATTACCACCACGGCAGCATCATTGTCGACGGGAGCGACCTGAAAAAGCTGAAGATCAGAAGCCTCGCGCGTCTCATCGCCTACGTCCCCCAGGAGCACAAGGTGACCTTTCCCTTCCCGGTCAGGGACGTGATACTGATGGGCCGGACACCGCATCTCCGCAGCCCCTTCGGCGCTTCCCGGGAGGACAAACTAGCGGCCATGAGGGCGATGAACACGGTAGGCATCGAGGACCTGGCCCTGAAGCGCTACAACGAGCTGAGCGGCGGCCAGCGCCAGCTGGTGATAATCGCCCGGGCCCTGGCCCAGGACCCCAAGCTGCTGCTGCTGGACGAGCCCACCTCGGCGCTGGATTTCAGCAACCAGATCAAGGTATGGAAGCTGCTGGAAGAGATAGCCGCGGGCGGGTCGACGGTTATTGCCTGCACCCACGATCCCAATCATGTGGCATGGTTCTGCGACGAAGCAGTCGTGCTCGGAGACAACCGCCTCGTGGCCGCGGGAAAAGCGGCCGATGTTATCAACGCCGTGGTCCTTCAGGAGCTCTACGGCGATCTCTGCGAGGTGGCGGAGTTCGGACCCGGCAAGTTCGTGTATCCGGACGGCCTTGCCGGTGATGGATAAGGGATGTGACTACAGCGACGTATGGCGCAGGCGGATGCTCGAGCACCGCGAATCGGCCGGCGGTGACTGCGTGCGCTTCTGGGAGAGCGAGCTACTGGCACGCAGCTACGACGACGTGGCCCGGACAAGTGATTGGGGCGAGACCCTGATTGCGGCGATAAGCGACCTCGGCCTGGGCCGGCATGCGCGCATTCTGGACATCGGGGCGGGTACCGGTACCCACGTGATACCGCTTTCCGGATCGGCATCTCTCGTTACCGCCGTGGAGCCCTCCGGGGCCATGCTCTCCCGCCTCAAGAAGAATCTCGCCTCGAGCGGTATCGCCAACGTCACGTGCCTTAATAAGAGATGGGAGGATGTGGACCCGGCACGTGACCTCAAGGCTCCCTACGACGTAGTGATTGCCTCCTTTTCCCTGGGCATGCTGGACCTGCGGGAGGCGATCGCGCGCATGAC
>CAYPZH010000235.1:0-4709 GCA_964415205.1 uncultured Actinomycetota bacterium
TAAGGTTGATCCAGAAGACGCTCTCCAGCGCGGTGAGCCTGGAGGAGGGGACCACATATTACCTCTGCTTCGCGACCGCACAGCTCAGCACGGGCAACTGCTACTATCTCTTCGATAACTACGGCGAGGGGTACGACTGGTACAAGGAGGGGAGCCAGTGGCAGTGGGAGGGCTCCACCTCCTCCTGGCTGAACTGGACCGAGCAGGACTTCTTCTTCAAGACCAGCGCCAATACCAATCCCCGTGACGACAACGGTCACGGCACCCACTGCGCGGGCATCGTGGGCGCGGAGACCGACAACGCCACCGGGGTGGCGGGCACCTGCCCGGGGGCCACCGTCATGCCCTTGAAGGCCGGCGACTCCAGCGGGAGCCTGTTCGACTCCGACTGGATCGCGGCCATCTATTACGCCGCCGACAACGGGGCCGACATCATCAGCATGAGCTTCGGGGGCACCAATACATCGTCGGCGGCATCGGACGCCATCGCATACGCATACTCGCAGGGCGCGGCCGTCTTCGCGTCGGCGGGGAACAGCGGCGACTCCACCATGCAGTACCCCGCGGGCTACGCGCACGTCATCGGGGTGGGGGCCACCAACAACAACGACGGCATAGCCAGTTTCTCCACCTATAACTCCAGCGTGGACATCTCCGCGCCGGGCGTTAACGTGATGTCCACCATGCCCGGCTATGCCGTGGGCCTGAACGAGTACGGGCTGCCCCAGGACTACTCGTTCATGAGCGGCACCTCCATGGCCTGCCCCATGGCGGCCGGCCTGGGCGCCCTGGTCAACTCGCTGCGCCCCTCTTACACCCCCGACATGGTCCAGCAGGTCATCCAGGACAACGCCGACGACCTGGGGGCCGCGGGACGCGACGACTATTTCGGCTATGGGAGGATCAACGCCTACCAGACCATAATGGAGTGCTGCGGCAGCATCTACGGCAACGTCACCGAGGACGGCAGCGGGGACCCCGTAGGCGACGTCCAGGTACGGGTGTACAACACCGCGACGGGGAAGTGGGCCTATACAGCCTACACGGATGCATACGGCATCTACACCACCGGCGTCCTGCCCCCCGGCACTTACAAGCTCTACTTCCGCCCGCCGGACGGGTTCCACGTGCACGAGTGGTACGGCAACACCTTAGTCTACGCCGACGCCACCCCGGTGACCGTCGTGGCCGATGCGGGGGCTGTGGCCAACACCTCCCTGGGCATCGGAGGAAACATCTCCGGCACGGTATCCGGGGGCTCGGGCCCCATCTCCGGCGCCCGGGTGTGGGTGTACGACTCAACCACCCGCAAGGAAGTGGCCTACGACTACACAGCCGCGGACGGCACCTACACAACCCACGGCCTGCCCCTGGGAAGCTACAAGGTCAAGTTCACCGCCCCTTCGGGGACCGCGGTGCCCCAGTGGTTCAACGCCAAGGCCACCTTCGACCTCGCCGACGCCATCAACATAGGCGCGCCCTATGATGCGGAGAGCGCCAGCGCTACTCTGGTCACCGGGGGCACCATCTCCGGCACGGTTTCCGCCCAAGGCGGCGGGGGCATAGACAGGTGCCTGGTGCAGATCTACGTGACCACTCCGACCAAGCAGTGGAAATACAGCGCAAACACAGACGCCAGCGGGAAATATATCTCACCCAACCTGCCCGCCGGCACCTACAGGCTGCGCTTCTACCACCGCGACGGGCTCTACCTCACCGAGTGGCACCTGGATGCCGCCACCTACAAGACGGCCACGGACATAGTCATAAACCCGGGCGATGCTAAGGTGATAAACGCTACCCTGGCACCGGCTCCCTAGAGGCACCTTACAAGCACACTGAGGGGGCAGGGAATATCCTTGCCCCCCACACGAATGATGGGGTCAGCTCCTGACATGTGACATTCTCGCAGGGGAAAGCCTTTAGCCTGCGCTAGCAAGAAATGTCACATGTCAGGGGCTGACCCCATCCTACATGCATCAAGAAATGTCACATGTCAGGGGCTGACCCCATCTTACAGACCCCATCTTGCATAAAACTTGCTTTTACAGCCAAGAATGCAACATGAGCTCTTACCCCATATGTCCTGTATGATAAGATTAAGGTGCTTAAGAGCATATGAGGGTAAAAGATTAAAGCCTTCACTTCCCTTCCCGGGTACAAGGGCTGCGATCCGTGGGGGATGGTTGAAAGGGGTGGGATGAATTGATCGCCGGCCGTAAAAAGCTGTTCCGTTCGTGCATCGTCATTTTCTTCGCTGCCGTTACCTTATTACCCGCGATCTTCACCGCTGAGCCTGCGGCGGCGGATGAGATCGCCTGGTCCTACACCTATGGGCCGGGTAACCGCGGCGCTAATGCCCTCATACATATACCGTCTCGCAACGAGATATACCGCGGTACTGATGCCGGCGTCTGGCTCTACGACCCCGGCACGATGACATGGTTTGACACCGGAGGCGGTATCGGCGACTTCTGCGTGGGGTCCCTCGCCTGGGATGGCACGTATCTGTACGCGGGGACTTTATACGGCAAGGGCGTCTGGCGATATGACCCGGAAACGGGCACCTGGTACGACGCTAACGAACCGTTCTACTACGGCGTTTATTCGCTCACCTTCGACGGCACTTACATATATGCCGGTTTGGCGGGTAACGGCGTGTGGCGCTACGACCCCGGGACCGGGGCTTGGGTAGACACATGTGCGGGACTGGAAAGCGCATTCGTCTACGCTCTCGCTTTCGATGGCACTTATATATATGCGGGCACCGATTACCGAGGAGTACATAGGTATGACCCCGGTACGGGATCATGGTCGGATACCGGCGGTGGCATGGAGAGCTACATCGTTTTCTCCCTGGTCCTCCACGCTGGTTACCTGTACGCCGGGACATCCGGTGATGGCGTGTGGCGCTACGACCCGGGGAGCGGCACCTGGTCCGACACGGGCGGTGGGGCGAGCATCTCCGGGGCCAGGTGTATGACATGCGACGGCACTTACATATATGCCGGTTTGGGGGGTAACGGCGTGTGGCGCTACGACCCGGGCAGCGGCACGTGGTCCGACACGGGCGGCGGGATGAGCGATTACTTCCTGTACTCGCTGGCCTGGGATGGGTCCAAGGTTTATTGCGGGACTTCGAACGACAGCGTCTGGTCTTACGACCCGGGGAGCGGCACGTGGTCCGACACGGGCCGCGGGGCGAGGGGGAACCCGACCTACTCACTCGTTCGGGGCGGGTCTTATCTATACGCGGGGACAACAGATGGCGTTTGGCGCTGCGACCCGGGCAGCGGCACATGGTCCGATACAGGCGGCGGCGGCGGCTATTCCCTTGCCTGGGACGGCACGGTACTGTACGCGGGGAGCGGCAAAGGTGTCTGGAGATACGACCCGGTCAGCGGAGCCTGGTCAAGCACGGGCGGAGTGAGCAACTACGTTATTTACGCTCTCGCCTGGGACGGCGCTTACCTCTATGCCAGTTGCTATGATAGTCCTTGGTTGACGGGCCGCGGCGTGTGGCGCTACGACCCCGCGACCTCCACCTGGTCCGACACCGGGGGAGGCATAAGCAGCCTTACCGTATACGCTCTTTGCTGGGATGGAACGTACCTGTACGCGGGGACATACATAAACGGTGTCTGGCGCTACGACCCATCAAGCGGCACCTGGTCCGACACGGGCGGCGGAGTGAGCAGCTATGATATTTATGCTCTCGCCTGGGATGGAGAAGGCCTTTATGCCGGGACCGGCGGTGAGGGCGTGTGGCGCTACGACCCATCAAGCACCACCTGGTCCGACACGGGCGGTGCCGTTGGCGGCTTTTCCGTCTACTCCCTTGCATGGGACGGGTCGTGTCTCTATGCGGGCGCATACGATCAAGGCGTCTGGCGCTACGACCCAGGTGCTTCTTCCTGGTCCGACACCGGCGGCATCAGCACGGACACCGTCTGGGCACTGTGCCATGACGGGCTCGCTCTTTACGCAGGAGTAAAAGAAGGAGGGGTATGGCGGGCCGACCCATGCTACACCATCACCGCCTCGGCCGGCACCGGCGGGTCTATAGAGCCCGCGGGCGATGTGGTGGTGGTTGAGGGTGGCGACCAGCCTTTCACCATCACCCCTGCTGCGGGTTATGAGATAGCCGATGTCCTGGTGGACGGCGGCTCGGTGGGCGCGGTCACCTCTTACACCTTCGAGGACGTCCAGGCCGGCCACGCCATCAGCGCCACCTTCGCCGCGCTCCCGGCCCATATCTCCGGCAGGGTGAGCGACGGGGGCGGGGGAGGCATCGGCAGGTGCCTGGTGCAGATCTACGACACCGCCACCGGCAAGTGGACCTACAGCGCCAACACCGCATCAGACGGCACCTACGCATCCCCACCCCTGCCCGCCGGCACCTACCGCCTGCGCTTCTATCACCGCGACGGGCTCTACCTCACCGAGTGGCACCTGGATGCCGCCACCTACGCTACGGCCACCGACGTGGTCATAAACCCGGGTGATGCGAAGGAGATAAACGCCACCCTGTCCGCCGGCGGCACCATCTCCGGTACCGTCTCCGCCCAAGGCGGCGGGGGCATAGACAGGTGCCTGGTGCAGATCTACGACACCTCCACCGGCAAGTGGACCTACAGCGCTAACACCGCATCAGACGGCACCTACGCATCCCCACCCCTGCCCGCCGGCACCTACCGCCTGCGCTTCTA
>CAYPZH010000236.1:0-4682 GCA_964415205.1 uncultured Actinomycetota bacterium
GACCGTGTCCACGTTTTCCCGCCGCGACCCGGGGATGTCCGGCACTAAGGACTGAGCGCCGGTGGCGACGATAACAGCGTGGGGAGCGAGTCCCTCCACCACCGTCCGCGATGCCTCGGTGTTGAAGCGGACCTCCGCCCCGCTGCGCCGGGCGGCCTTCTCCAGGTCCTTGATGCACCAGTCGATCTTGTCTTTCTTGGGCGGCACTCCCGCCAGCTTCAGCTGCCCGCCAGCGGAATCGCCGCGCTCCAGGACCACCGTTTTAAAACCGCGGGAGGCCAGCACCTCCGCCGCCGCCAGTCCCGCCGGTCCCGCTCCCACCACTGCCACCGTCTTTCCGCCCCCATCCCTGCGCGGCTGCGCCGTCTCTCTCTCCCTTCCCAGGCGCGGGTTCACGGCGCACTCCAGGGGAAGCCCCGAGAGCGCGTTTCCCTCCAGCGATTCTATGCAGCGCTGGCAGCAGATGCATCGCATTATCTCGTCCTCCCTGCCCTCCTGCGCCTTGGCGACCCAGGCCGCGTCGGCCAGGAAAGGGCGGCCGAGGCCGATGAAATCCTGTGTGCCCTCGGCCAGCTGGGCCTCTGCCTGTTGCGGCGAGCGGATGAGGTTGGCGGCGATGACCGGTATGGAAACGGCCTCCTTGACCGCTCGCGCCAGGTGTTTTCGCCAGCCGCACTCGTACGACATGGGCTCCAGCCACCAGTTGTAGGTCTCGTAGCTCCCCGAGCTCACGTCGATGGCGTCGACTCCGGCTTGCTCCAGCCTGCGCGCTATCTCCACTCCCTCCTCGAGCTCGATCCCCTGGCCCGGCTCACCTATGCAGCGGTAGAACTCGTCCACGCTGAGCCTCACGGCGACGGGGAAGTCGTTCCCGCACTCGCGCCGGATGCCGCCTATGATCTCCAACAGGAAACGCATGCGGTTCTCCAGGCTGCCGCCGTACTCGTCCCGGCGCCGGTTGCTCTGGGGGCTCAGGAACTGCTGGATGAGATAGCCGTGGGCACCGTGTAGCTCTACCCCGTCCGCCCCCGCGAGCTGCACGCGTCGTGCCGCCCGCACGAAGTCCCGCACCAGGCGCTTTACCTCCCAGCGCATAAGCGCGCGCGTCCTCTGGTCGTAGAGCCGGCATCCGACCTTGGAGGGCCCTACCACCGCGGGCCAGCGCAGGTTTTTCATCATCCAGTCTCCCATGGCCGGAAACTTCCCCACGAGTGCGAACATCTGCGGCATGTATTCATACATACCCGGCCACAGGCGACCGAGGAGCTCGATCTGAGGGGCTGATGCGTTCATGACCGACAACCCCTGGCGGCCCGGGTGGTGGAGCTGACAGAAGATCGCTGTGCCGTGGGCGTGGACGCGGTCCACCATGGCCGCGAAGGGGGCTATGTGCCGGTCGTGGGCCATGGAGAGCTGCCGGGGGAGGGTGGCCCCGTGTATGGTGTTCACCCTGGTGACCTCGGTTATGAGCAGCCCCAACCCGTTTTTCGCCCTCTCCTCGTAGTAGTCGACGATCTGCTGGGAGGGGGTACCGTCGAAAGCGGCCATCCCCGTGCCCATTGGTTCCATGACCGTGCGGTTCCTGATGGTGACTTTCCCGATCCTGCCCTCGCTGAAAAGATGCGGATAATCCATGACCAGCCTCCTGATTATCCCCTCCCGGGACAACTCATTATTATACCTGCACGTGGCGATGACGGCTTGTTGCCGGGTGCGCACACCGGGAGCGCCGCCGCCCACCGTCGTACAAATGACCCTCTTTTTTTCTCATGTCCGGGTGGAGCGATGACGATAAAAAAAGAAGCATTGCAGGTGTGGGCGAAGGAAGGTGCGCGACAGATGGGCGTTCTAGAGAAGTGTACCGCGTGCAGAGTACCGAAACTGGTCACGAGCGAGCACACCTGGCTCGACAACGGCGATATCGTGCAGAGCAGGAACCACAGCAGCCGCATGGTCTTCATCGAGACCGAGAACCTGGACCCGCTTTTCGGGGGGATCTCAGAGATCATCGGCACCCCCATCGAGCACATGGTCATCACCGCGGGGCGCAGGGCCTTGCGCGGCTATCTCAAGGCCTTCGTCCCCAGGGAGGTAAGGGATAAGACTGCGAGCAGGGAACTCGACTACGAACCCATCGACGCGGCTTTCCGCGATATCGCCAGGCTCAACGGCGTGGGCAGCTTCGAGAGGGTCGCCATGAGTTTCGAGGGCACCGCGGGCGACTTCGACACCGTGAGCGTAAGCGAACCGCATTCGGTGCCCCTCGCCGTTGCCGCGCATGTTGGGGCCGTAGAGCTCCTCACCGGCATCGAACAGGGCTATTCTTACGAGGAGAGATCGAACGGCCTTCTCTTCATCACCACCACTCCGTCACCCCACCCGGGGGAGATGAAAGAGAGGTTTTGGTTCGCCCCCCACGAGCACTCAGACGGGGATATCGAGCTCAAGAGATGCCCCGGTTGCGGCGCTCCCAAGGCGCTATCGGCGTACAAATGGTTTCCGGACCGCGGCATCATCGTGAACACGCTGACCCGCAGGCGCATGGCCATCCAGGGCGACGTCATGCTCGACCCGATATTCCAGGAACTGGAGTCGGAGCTGGGGGATGCCGTCCCCCGGGCCGTGGTCGAGGCGCAGCGGCGTTTCACAAAGAGCGGCTTCTACACCCTCGACGACATCACCGACGAGGGGGATTTTCGCAACCAGCTCGCGCTGAGGGGGCTCGGTAATCTCAAGGAGCTGAGCATGAGAAGGAAGGGCATGCACCTGCGCCTGGAGAACGCGGCGCTGCCCCTCATAGTCATAGGTATCGCCCAGGGGTTCTTCGAGATGGGTTTCGGCATAGATTCTTCCTCCGTGGATTGGGACATCCTCGAGGGGGGGGACCTGGAAGCCGAGGTGAAACCCAGGGGAGGCACACCGGTCGGAGAGACAATCGCGAGCGGCGGTTGACCACTCCGGTCATTCTCCAGGCCGGGCTTCCGTCAGCGTTCTTGCCGCCCCGCGCCTGCACCTCCCGGCTCAGGAAGACGTAGAGTCCGTGGAAGATCCCGGCGCGGTCCCCCCGGGTGGCGTGCCACCCTGGCCGCCAAGGCCGCCCCCGGCGGGATCGATCATGATGCGGGCGGCCACGGACTCGTCCGAGCCGCTTGGGACCACCATGACATCGTCCCCGACTTCTATAGCGCTCACCTCAGTGGTATCTCCGTTGTCGAGGATCTCGGTTGAGGCGTTTATGGTATAGGTGCAGGCCTCTCCGGACATCATGTCCTCCACTGAGATGCTGGAGGCGCTGATAGCGGTGACCTCTCCCATGGTGCCCATGCGGACCGGCAGCGCCCCCCCCGTGTTATCGCCCGGGGTGGGCGTGGCGCCGTCCTGACCGCTTTGCAGGGAGCCTCCCGCAGTCATCTGCTCCGGCTGGCCGTTATCCCCCACCGCCATGCCGCCGAAGAAGCTCCCCAGTCCCACGGCTGCCACGAGCGCTCCCACCGCCACCGGCATCAGCCACGCCCGCGAGTTCCTCTTCACCGGCGTCTCCGGGGGCAGTGGCGGCCGGTAAGCCTGGGCTTCCCGTGCTGTCAGGCCTTCCAGCGTTTGCTCGCCCGCCCCCGGCGATCGGCTCAGGTCCTCCTGCGTCTCCTCTTCCCGACCATCCATGTCCATTTTCCTGCCTTTCTCCTCTCCCGGACGCACGCGCCCGGAAAGGTCCTTGCCCGCACTCGCATCTTGCGTCTCTCAATCTAGGCGCGGGATGTTAAGGATTTATGGGCGCGGGGTGTTGAAAATGAGAAATCTCCCGCCTTCCCAGCCCTGCTCATCTTCAACTGTGCCGCGGGCAAAACAGCCCGATAGAATGGATGTCTCGTGGGTAGAATAGAGGTGAAAGCAAAGGTTGCTGATCGATCCGTCAGGGGATGACTCATTGGCTTCGTCTGCAACGACTACAGGGAAGAACAGGCGCGGCTGGAGGAGATTTCTGTGGTTGCTCTACCAGCCCTACAAGTGGCTGGTATTTATGCCGCTCCTAGCCCTGTCCACCTCTTTCTTCGTAGGTCTGGGCGTTGTCCTCATCTTCTTCTTCGACGACCGCGCCGCCAACCGTATCGCCGGCGTGTGGTGGTCGCGCTTCCTCGCTTTCATCACCCCCGTGCGGGTGACGGTCATCGGGAGGGAGAACATCGCCCGCGACCAGTCCTACATAGTCGTATCCAACCACCAGAGCTCCTACGACATCCTCCTCCTCTACGGGTGGCTCGGCATCGACCTCAAATGGGTGATAAAGAAAGAGCTGCGCAGCTACCCCGTGTTCGGCTACGCAACCGAGAAGGGCGGAAATATAATCATCGACCGCTCAAATCCCAGGGAAGCTTACAAGTCCCTGGAGAACGCGCGCCAGAAGATAAAGGGCGGCACCTCCATCATCATGCTCCCGGAGGGGACGCGCAGCCGCAGCGGGGAGCTGGGCGAGTTCAAGAGGGGCGCCTTCGTGCTCGCGCGGGACCTGGGCCTGCCCATACTGCCCGTGACCATCACCGGAACGCGCGAGATCCTGCCGCCCAAGACCCTCGACCTCTTCCCCGGCCGCGCCATCATGCGTATTCACGCCCCGGTGGACATCGCAGATTACGCTGACGACGAGACGGACAGGATGATGGCGGACGTGAGAGAGATCATACGCA
>CAYPZH010000237.1:0-2773 GCA_964415205.1 uncultured Actinomycetota bacterium
CAGGGAGTCGAGGAAGTCGATGCGCGCGAGGAGCGAGGCCACACGGTCATTGAGGTCAGGCGTCTCGAGCACCACGTCGTAGGCACTGGCAAGGACGCAGAAGCCGGGGGGCACCGAGAAACCGGCCCTCAGCAGGTGACCCAGGTTGGCCCCCTTGCCTCCGGCCCTGTCCAGATCCGCGAGGTCGAGCTCACGCAGAGGAAGAGTAAAACGTCCCAACAGCACCACCCTTGCCTTGCCTCAATAATATACAAACCCGTATGGTTTCGACAAACGGGGAGCGGACTCAGTGATGGGGGCCGTGGAAAGCCGGCCATGCGCTGGCCCACGAACGTGTCTCCGTGGCGTAGCGGGGTGATGGATGTACGCGGCGGCGGAAAGGGCTCTAGTCGCACTCTTCTATTACGTTTTGTCCGGTGTTAACCTTAAGTCGAAAGCGAGATATGGCGAGAGATATCTATAACAGGGGATTGCGCGGCGGAGCGAGAGGATGGACGTGTACGATATCGAACGTTGTTCGACCTGCGGTATACCGACCATGGTCAGCGCGGAGTTCAGCTGGGATCCCAGCGGGGCCATCACCCTGAAAAGGTCCTCCAGGACACGCATGGTGCTCTTCGAGTCTGAAAGCATCGACCGGCTCTTCGCGGGTATTGAGGAACTGATCGGCTACTCTATCAGCAACATAGTCATCGAGAGCAGGGCCTCCGAGACCAAGGCATATATCGACCGCCTCATTACACCGGAGCTGGGCGCTTTCATGCCCCAGCAGTGGAGGGGCGGGGAGGGTGCGATGGACGGCATGACCAGTGAGGAGAGGGAGACCAGCCTCGCGGTGATCAAGGCGGTCACGCAGAGCATGACCGACCTCAGCCGGGTATACGGATACGGTGACCAGAGGCTCAGTGATTCCTGGGAGAGCGGGGAGGACTACCCCTGGCGCACGCAGGTATACCGCAACCCCTACGCGCTCCTCTTCGTGGCTGCCGACAACCTGGGGGCGGGGGAGGTCTTCGAGCAGACCGAGCTGTGGGTGAGCTGGGAAGAGATAGAGGAGAACACTTTTAAGATCAAGACCTTTCCGAGCAAGCACCCCATAGGCCTCAAGGAGAGGCTCAAGAGGAGGCGCTACGACATCAAGCCGGGCAACATCACCTATGAGAGGTGTCCGGAGTGCGATGTGCCCATGGAAGTGGCGAAGCTGAAATACGATCCCGATGAGGGGACCTATACCGACCCGGACACGGGCTGGCGCATGGCCATCTTCGGCCCCTCATCCTTCGATGCCATTTTCGAAGACCTGGAGGCGGAGCTGGGCAAGAAGATACCCGAGACGGTAATCGAGGCCGAGAGGAGATACATAAAGACGGCCTGGGGCGTGGAGAGGTGGAACAGGTCCGGCGAGACCTTCCAGAAGATGATAGCCCTGCGCGGCCTGGGCAACCAGGTGGAATTCGCCGGCGACGAGAAACACCTGCGCATGAAGATAGAGAACTCTTGCTTGCACCTGCCTTTGATCGGGGCCATCCAGGCCTTAGTGGAACTGGCCTACCGGGCGGACTCATCCCAGGTTGAGTGGGAGCTCAGCGAGGACGGTGACCTCAGCCTGGATATCAGGGTCAAGCCTTAACGGGACACATCCAAACACCACCGCCATATGCGTCTCAAGTTGAAGCTGGCGCGGGGCGAGAATATTAAGAAAGGCAGAGCACCAGGTCCGAGGAGGAAACCGTGCCCGGGGTTGAGGTGTGCGGGGAATGCGGAGTGCCGTTGATGATAAGCGCCGGCCAGCGCTGGGAGGACAACGGCGTCATCTCCATCACCATCTCCCCCGCTAACCGCGTCGTCTTCTGCGAGTCCGATATCATCGACGGCCTCTTCAGGGGTATAGAAGAGCTCATAGGTGCGGACATCTGGCATATCGTCACCGAGAGCAGGCGCCGGGACGTCAGGAGATATATCGAGAAGACCATGCCCGACGAGATAGAGGCGATGCAGACCTTTGATCCCGTGTCCGACATGAAGGAACTGGTCGAGATGCGCCGTAGTTATAACCAGCAGGTCAACGAGATGGGCTTGGTTTACGGTTACGGCGAGATCAAGTTCAGCACCCTTTGGGAGAGGGGAGAGGACTATCCCTGGCGCACCCAGGTAATCGTCAACCCCTGGTCGATGTACCTCTATCCCGCAGAGATGCTGGGCTCCGTGGAGGCGTTCGAACAAACCGACATGCAGGTAGCGTACCGTGAGGTCGCGGAGGGCATCTACGAGGTGACCGCCTCTCCCGGCAACCACCCCCTGGAGCTGAAGGAAAGGCTGAAGAGGAGGCGCTATCCCTTCAAGCCTGGCGAGATCGACTTGGAGCGTTGCCCGCAGTGCGGGGTCCCGCTGGAGGTGGCGCGCTGCAAGTGGGACCTGGAGCACGGGACGATAATCGATCCGTTGACCGCGAGGAGGATGGCTATCTTCGGACCCTGGGCCGTGGACGCCGTCCTGGATGACCTGAAAGAGGAACTGGGCGAGAGCGTGCAGGAAACGGTGATCGAGGCGCTGCGCCGTCACCTGCGAACGCACTTGAGCGGTGAGGCATGGTTCAAGGACATGGCCGCCTTCAACCGCATGAGCGCCCTGCGCGGCCTGGGGAGACTGGTACAGTTCGAAGGCGGTAGGGATTACCTCACGGTGGCTTTTGAGAACGTCTGCATGCCGCTGCTCATGGTGGGCACGGTGCAGGCGCTGTTCGAGATGGCCATGGGCAAGGAATCATCCACGC
>CAYPZH010000237.1:2783-4655 GCA_964415205.1 uncultured Actinomycetota bacterium
AATGGGAGATGACGGAGAGCGGCGACCTGGCTGTGACCGTGAGGGGAAAGAAAGCGGCAACCCCGCTGGGGGCGCCGGGCGCGAGCGGATACTCCTGAGGGTGGCAAAAAAGCCAACGGTCTCTGGGCCGTGAAATGAGTATGCGGCCTCGAAGACCAGCCCTATGTCTTTGCTGTTTTACGGATGCGTATGGAAGAAGGTCCCCCTGGAACAGGGCTTGGGAAGTAAGTGGTTGCGGGATAAAGAGGAGACGTATTGTCCCGCGACGGGGAGGTATCGCCGATGAGGACAAGAGAGCGCTGTGCCACATGCGGTATCCCGAGGCTGGTAAGCGACGAGTTCGAGTGGGGGGACAACGGCGTTATCTCGCTCAGGAGGTCACCCCACAACCGCGTGGCCCTCTTCGAGTCCAGGATAGTTGACAACCTCATCAAGGGGGTAGAGGAACTAATCGGCATGAGTGTGGAGAACATCGTTATAGAGAGCAGGCGGCGTGAGGTAAAGAGATATATCGAGAGAAGCTTCCCCTCCTGGATGCTCAAGCCACTGGTTGCCGTGAACGAGCATCTAGGAGGGGTGTTCATGGTGGAGCACGTGCTGAGGATGGTGCGCAACCCCCTGGGAAAGCGTATCGCAGGCAGGGTATTGGACGTGGGCAGGATATACGGCTACGGCGACGTGAGGCTGGGACCGCTGTGGGACGCAGGCGACCGGCACCCTTGGCGAGTCAACATCATCCGCAACCCCCACTCCGTGCTGTTCTTCGCGGCGGAGGCCCTGGCGTCGGTCGAGGCTTTCGAGGGGCGCGACCACTGGATCAGATATGAATGCACGGGACGGGATACCTTTGAATATACCGCTTACCCGGCGGAGCACCCGCTGGAGCTGAAGGGCCGGCTTAAGCGCCGGCGTTACGAGTTCAAGCCGGGGGATATCTCCTTCGAACGCTGCCAGGAATGCGGAATGCCGCTGGAGGTAGCCCAATTTGAGTGGGACCTTGACGAGGGGACGATCAACGATCCCGAGTCAGGTAGGCGCATGTCTCTCATCGGCCCCTTTTCCATGGACTCGGTACTTTACGACCTGGAGGCGGAGTTGGGACCATCCATACCCGAACTGGTGGTCAAGGCGCAGAGGGATTACGTGAGGTCCCGTATCGTGGGCGGTGACTGGCGGCACGGCGGCGCGACCTTCAACCGTCTGACCGCGCTGCGCGGGTTAGGCAATATCACCAGCTTTCAGGCGGACGAGAGGAGATTGAGCGTGACCATCCAGAACTCATGCATGCCCCTGCTGGTGCTGGGCATGGCTCAGGCGATATACGAGACCGCCGTGGGGTTGGAGGGGTCCACCTGCGAGTGGAGCTATTTTGAAGACGGCGATTTCATGTTCGCCGTAACCGCCTCGTAACGGCAAGGCCGGACGTGCGTTATATGAGGGTGAGAGTAAGTCCGGCCTGGTGAGCGGAGATCCGCGACCGGGATACCCGCTCTTTTATTGCCCGGGGTCGGTTCCGAGGGGTCGGGGCGGAGAACATCGGGGGTTTTACGCGGCATCTTATGGCATATTATTTAAGAGAATGAGTTTACGCCACCCGTCTGCGAGTGACGGCAAAGGCAGGAGAAAGAAGGCCTTGTCCGAGATAGAGAAGTGCGGGACCTGCGGGGTCCCCACGATGATCGGGAGGGAGTTCCGCTGGGATGGCAACGGTGTTATCAGCCTGGCCAACTCTCCCCGCGACCGCGTGGCCTTTCTCGAGTCCGGGCTCATCGACAGCACCTTCAGGGGGATAGAAGAACTCACCGGCGAGCCCATCGAGCCCCTGGTCATAGAGAGCAGGAGGCGCGAGACGCGTAAGTACATAGAAAGGAG
>CAYPZH010000238.1:0-4586 GCA_964415205.1 uncultured Actinomycetota bacterium
GCCCCCACCCCGCCGTCGTTCAAATGATAATGCATTAACTCTCCCGGCGGCACACCCCCCGCACCCCCGATATTGCCGGCCCCGGCGCGGTCAGATGGCGTCGCGGTCGCTGCTGGCGTCGAGCAGCCCCGGCTTGAGCAGAAGCACCGCCGCCCACGCCAGGCACAACAGCGACCCCAGCGCCATGGCCCGCGACATCCCCGCTGCTTCGGCGACCACTCCCAACAGCGCCCCGCCGACCGGGTAGGCGCCCACCAGCATGAAGACGTAAAGGCTCATCACCCTGCCCCGCACCGCTGGGTCCGTTTTGAGCTGCAGGGTGGTGTTGATCGAGGTCGAGGTGACCAGGAAGAAGAGCCCGGCGCTGAAGACCAGGAAGAGGCTGAGGGCGAAGTTGCTCGACCAGCTGAAGACGAGCAGGCTGGCGGAGATGCCCGTGACGCCCGCGCGGATGAGGGAGACGGTGCTGAAGCGGCGGTGCAGGCGTGTGACCACCGGGGCTCCCACCACCGCGCCCAGGCCCGCGGCCGCGAAGAGCGCCGAAACCCCGGGGTTGTCCTGCCCCAGGATGTCCCGGCCGAAGACGGGCATGAAGACCATGTAGGGCAGCGCGAAGGCGTTGATGACCCCGAAGGTTACGAGCAGGTCGCGGATGAGCGGGTGCTCAAGGGCATAGGAGATGCCGCCGCCCATGCTGCGCAGGGAGAAAGCGGGGCTGCCGCGCGGCCTGTCGCGGCGGGGGAGCGAAACGGTCGCAAGGGCCAGTATAAAGGGGAAGAAGCTGGCGCTGTTGAGGAAGAAACAGGCAGAGTAGGAAGCCACCGCGATGAGCGCCCCCGCCAGCATGGGCCCCAGGAAACGCGCCGAGTTCCAGGAGGCCGCATTGAGCGAGACTGCGTTGAGCAGGTCGTCCTTGGGCACCAGTTCCGGCACGATGGCCAGCCAGGCGGGGAAGTTGAAGGCCACGCCGATGCCCATGAGGAAAACGCTCGCCGAGATGCCTGCCAGCCCCCCGGCCCCGGCGGACACCAGCACCGCCAGCGCCAGGGCTCCCAGCCCCATGACCACCTGGGACATGATGAGGACGCGCTTGCGGTTGGCGGTGTCGGCGATGGAGCCGGCGGGTAAAAAGAGGAGGATGGTGGGAGCGTAGCTGAAGAAGTTGATAAGGCCGAGCCAGCCCGGCGCGCGGTAAAGCTCGTGCACGTAGAGACCCAGGGCTACGTTGTGGACCCAGGTCCCGATGTTGGAGACGGTCACCCACAGCAGCAGCCGGCGAAAATCGTGGTTTCGCAGCGAGGGGAAATAACCCGAGACGATGCCGGTATTCACGGAACGTTTCCTCCATCATATAGACAAGGCACGATCCGGGGTGCTTCACTATATAGCATGCCAGTGGCCGGTGCCGCCGGACCGCCGGTAGGATCACGCCTATGTGGGAAGAACCACGCATAAACGTTATCAGAAAAGGCGGCGGAGCGCATGCGCGCCGCGAGGTCGCGTGACTGCTGGCAAGACGCGCACCCGGGGGTGAAATGGACAGGGCTGATGCGGGGGGATGCGGGGTGAGAGGACGGGGCCCGTTCGGACTCTCACGCAACGTATTCATCCTGGGTGTGGTCAGTTTCTTCAACGATCTATCCAGCGAGATGGTGTACCCGCTCCTCCCTACCTTCATCACCGAGTTCCTGGGAGCGGGGGCGTGGTTCCTGGGGCTGGTGGAGGGCCTTGCCGATTCCATCGCCAGCCTGCTCAACCTCTTCTCCGGCTGGCTCTCGGACCGCTTCCACCGCTGCAAGGGACTGGTGGCGGGGGGTTATGCGTTCTCCGGCCTTGCCCGCGGCTCCTTGGCCCTGGCCACAGCGCCCTGGCAGGCCGCCGCGGCGTGGTTCTGCAACCGCGTGGGCAAGGGTATCCGCACCGCTCCCCGCGACGCGCTCATAGCTGATTCATGTGAGGCCGCGGAGAGGGGACGCGCTTTCGGTTATCATCGCTCCATGGACCACGCGGGCGCCCTCTGCGGGGCGGCACTCGCATCCATACTCATAACCGCCTTTTCCCTCGGCTACCGTTCCCTGTTCGCCCTGGCCTTCATACCCATAGCCCTGGGTATCGTCCTGCTGCTGGCCGGGGTCAAGGAGAAAAGCGCGCCGCGATGCGAAGGCGGGCATCCGCCCGAACGGCTCAGCCTGACCCTGAAGCCCTACGACAGCCGTTTCCGCTGGCTGCTGCTGGCGGTGTTTATCTTCACCATGGGAAACTCCAGCGACGCCTTCCTCCTTCTGAGAGCGCGCCAGGGAGTGGGCATATCGCCCGCCCTGCTCCCGGCCTTGTGGGGCATCCTGCACGTGTTCACGGCTACGGTATCCATCCCGGGAGGGGGGCTCTCGGACCGCCTGGGGAGAAAAAAGGTCGTCCTCGCCGGCTGGTCTATATATGTCCTGGCCTATACCGGCTTCGCTTTCGTGCAGGGGACCACCTGGATCTGGCTGCTCTTCGTGGTCTACGGCTTCTACTACGTGACCGAGGCGGTGCTCAAGGCTTTCGTGGCCGACCTGGTGCCCGCGGACCTGAGAGGAAGGGCTTACGGCATCTTCAACTTCACCATCGGCGTCACCGTCCTGCCGGCCAGCCTGCTCATGGGGGTCCTGTGGGACGCGGTCGGCTCGCGCTACGCCTTTCTTCTGGGAGCCGCCCTGGCCCTGGCGGCGATGGTGGTCCTTGCCCTGACGGTAAGGGAGGGCCGAAGGCGTCGCCGCTTTCAAGGTTTTGCCTTCATACGGCGATAATCTAGCATTATAAAAGATATATACGTACACATATGAACGCCTTCGGGATGCATGTGAACAGGGCAGTGGGTGCGGTCGAGGAGAAAGCGGATCATGAACGGTGAGCTTCCGCGGCAGGAGGACCCGGAACCTTCCGCAGCAGGCATGTCCATCCTCAGCTCGCTGCATGCGGCACTGGTGAACTCGCACCTCTACCCCCCCACCTCGGAGATCGCCGAGGGCTCCATGCTGAGGGCGAAGGAGGAGCTCGAGAGGGGACTCGCGTCCTGGGGGAGCGTGACTTTGAGCGAAACGGACGGCAGGCTGCTCGTCAACGGCATACCCCTGGAAGCCAGGGACCAGGAGCGCCCAAACACCGCCGCTTTCCTCAAGGATATGTCCTCGTGGGGGGCGCGCAGCATCACCTTCGAGCGTGGCCTCTCCGATGAGGGGCTGCGAGGCTTCATGCAGGTGTTCGGACGCAAGGGCGCCGAGCGCGGCACGGGAGAAAACCTCGCCTCGCAACTGGAGGAGCGCGGGGTCGAACACGTGAAGATAGACGAGAAGGTCTACGCGCCACGGGACGGCGGCGGCGCCCCCGCCGCAGCGCGGCGCCCCGGCGGCGCAGCGGACCGGCTGCGGGAAGAGGCGTTCGTGCGTTTTCTGGCCAGCAACGCGCCCCGGGTGGAAGCGTCCCGGGAAGAAGCCCGCGCGCTGATGTCGGACCCGGGTCACATCGAGGCCGTCTTTGCCGCCATCATGTTGAGGTTCGAGGGTTCCGGCGGGAGTGAGGGGGCGAAGAAAGCGCGCCTGGTGCGGCACGTCGTGGACCGCATGTATCTTCTGGTTGAGCGCCTCGGGGACGAAGGGTTGAAAGAGGTCCTGGACGAGGAGGTGGTGAGCATCACGGCGGCTCTGCACCCCGCCACTCTGGTCGTCCTGCTGGCAGGGGAAGCGCCGCGGGCCCTGCAGGACCCGCACATGCGTAAGAAGGTCATCTCCGCCATGCGGGGCGAGGACGTGCTAGCGGTGACCGACAGGTTGGTGGATAAGTACGCCTCCCTGCGCGCCGACCCGGGCAGGATGGCGCCCGGCGACTACCAGGAATTCCGCGGTATCCTCAGCCGGACCCTGGCGGACCTGTTCAACGACGGCGACCAGTCGTGCCGCCCCGAGGTCACCCGGCGCCTGCGCGTGGCGGGCCTCTTATCCGAGTTCGTGCGGGACCATCCTCTCATCGGCAAGGAGATGCGCATATATGCCGTGGTGTCCGATGTCTTGGCCTCGGGCTCCTTGCGCGCACTGGAGGGTCTTAACGAAGAAGAAGTCATCGCGGTGACGGGAAGGTTAATGGATATGGGCGAGAGGGAGGCGACCGGCAGGATAATCACCGCGACCTCCCGCAACCTCGTGAACGACAGGCCGGATTTCAGGTTGCGCGCCTGTGGGTTCATCAAGCAAATATACGACGACCTGAAGGCGAGGGGCTGTGCGGATGAGGTCCTTGACCGCATGAGCGAACTGCCGTACCTGCTGGCGGCCGAGTACAACCCTGAGGTCAAAGCGGCCCTTCTCGGGCTCCTGGGGCACATCACCAATGACCTCTTCGCGCAGGGGAGGACGGAGACCTTCATGGCGTCCTGCAGGGCGCTGCTGGACAGCGTGGAGTCTGACGGCGACGGCCGGGTGAGGCAGGCCGCCGCCACCGCCTTGTCCGCGCTGGACGCGGATGGAGTGGGAGGACCGCTAGCGGATTCCCTCTGCGGCGAAGACGAGGAGCTGCGCGACGACGAGCGCCGGGAAGTAGACGCCCGGCGC
>CAYPZH010000239.1:0-2037 GCA_964415205.1 uncultured Actinomycetota bacterium
CCCTCGCCGTGCCCGCCTCGCTCAACCCCATCCTGGAGGTGAAACTCACCGAGGTGATGACGCTGCCCCTGCCGGATACGGGGGATGGACACGTAGGAGAGGGCGCGGTGGAGGTGGTGCTGGAAAAGCTGGAGGGTTATGACGTGCTTGCCCTGGGGCCGGGACTGGGTACCGGGCCGGCTGCGCGCGCGATGGTGGGGGGACTCCTGCGGCGGGCGCCCAAGCCGGTGGTGCTGGACGCGGACGGCATCAACTGCGCTGCGGAAGACCCCGGTTGCCTCAGCGCCAGGGAAAACGCGACGGTATTGACCCCGCACCCCGGGGAGCTGGGACGCCTGCTCGGCCGCACGGCCAAGGACGTCCAGGCGGCGCGTATCGCCTCGGCCGGGGAGGCGGCGGACGCCTTCGGCGCCACGGTGGTGCTCAAGGGCGCAAACACCCTGGTCGCGAGCCCCGGCGGGAGGTTACATATCAATGTCCTGGCGCTTCCGGGCCTGGCCACGGCGGGGAGTGGCGACGTCCTCACAGGGTGCATCGCGGCCTTTTGTTCCCAGGGGTTGGAGTGCCCGAACGCGGCTATCTGCGGCGTATTTGTCCACGGCAGGTCGGCGGAGCTGGCCGCCCACATGGTGGGTCCGGTGGGCATGGTGGCCGGGGACGTCGTCTCCCACCTCCCCCTGGCTTTATCGGGTCTGCTGCGCGAGAAAGAGGGAGGTTGATGAGGTGAAAGCGGCGCGAGACATAATGAGCCCCGACCCCCTGACCGTGGAGGCGGAAACCCCGGTCAAGGAGGTAGCACAGATGATGCTGGATAACCGCATCCGTTGCCTGCCGGTGGTCGATGCGGAGAGGAAGGTCATAGGAGTGGTTGACGAGGAGGACCTGGTCCACCAGGACGCCAAGATACAGTTCCCTACTTTCATCCATTTCCTCGAGAGCTATATCATGCTCCCATCTTCGCTCAAGCGCTTCGAGAAAGAGCTGCGGCAGGCCGTGGGCTCGACGGCGCGCGACGTCATGGAGGAGGAATACGAGGCGGTGAGCCCCCTGGACAGCGTGGAGGAGGTGGCCACCCTGATGGTGGACAAGGACCTGGAGTACGTGCTGGTGGTGGAGGACGGGACGCTGCGTGGCGTGATCACCCGGGCCGACATCCTCAAGACCCTGGTCGAGGGCTGAGCGGGCCATGGCCGGCGACAGCGCATGGCGCCCTACACGCGCCGAGGTGGACCTCGACTGCATCCGCCACAACGTTAGGCTCTTCGTCGATCTCGCTGGTCCCAACTGCCAGGTCATGGCCGTGGTCAAGGCGGACGGCTACGGCCACGGCGCGGTGGAGACGGCGCGCGCCGCGCTGCAGGCCGGGGCGAGCCGTCTGGGGGTTGCGCTGGTCGAGGAGGGCGAGGAACTAAGGGCGGCAGGCGTTACCGCTCCTATCCACCTCCTCTTTGAGCCGCCGCCCGAAGCAGCCGCGAGGGTCGTCGAGTTGGACCTCATACCCAGTGTCTATACATCGTTCTACGCGTGGGCCCTCTCGCACGCGGCCGCCGGGAGAGGCGGCAGGCTCAAGATCCACATCAAGGTCGACACGGGCATGCACCGCGTGGGAGCCGAGCCGCGAAAGGCTGTCGCCCTTGCCCTTGAGACAGCCTCAATGCCCGGGCTGGAAGTGGAGGGGATCTATACCCACCTGGCTAATGCCTCCGTGCCCGCTGACCCCTTCAACTCACGGCAGTGGAATATCTTCCAAGGGGTACTGAAAGAGGTGGAGGATAAGGGGATGAAGATACCGCTGCGCCATGCGGCGGCTTCCGGAGCGGCCATCTCCTTCCCGCAGTCACGCCTGGAGATGATAAGGTTGGGCATCTCCATGTACGGCCTGCTGCCGGGAAGCGGATACCGCGGCAGTCTCGATCTTCGTCCCTCACTCTCGCTCAAGACGCGCGTGAGCCGCGTGTTCAGGGCAAGCAAAGACGAGGGCATCAGCTACGGGATGACCTACAGGTGCAAGCATGATACCTGGATAGCGGTGCTGCC
>CAYPZH010000239.1:2047-4574 GCA_964415205.1 uncultured Actinomycetota bacterium
CGTAGGGTACGCCGACGGTCTGCCGCGCTCCCTTTCGAACCGCTGGGAGGTGACCATCGGCGGAAGGCGCTATCCCCAGGTGGGGACGGTGTGCATGGACCTGTGCATGGTCGACCTGGGGGACGACGAACGCGAGCCAGGCGAGGAGGTCACGGTCATCGGCGGCTATGGCGAAGACGAATGGGGGGTCGAGCGTGCGGCGGAGATCGCGGGCACTATAAACTACGAGATAGTATGCGGCATCGGCAAACGAGTGCCCCGCGTCTACCTCAACCGTTTATAAAAACCACGCCGGGGTATGTATAGATATATAGAGCCGAATCCTCGCGGCGGGAGGACCGCCCCAGACGGCGGGGTCACCGCTGGCGCATAGGAGTTAAGGGGGCGGATGCCCGGCAACATCGTGGTCACCGGCAGGCCCGGGAGCGGGAAGACGACCCTGGTGATGAGGATTGCCGAGAGACTCGCCGCCCGCGGGTTCAAGGCGGGGGGATTCATAACCGAGGAGATAAGAAAGGGCCGTGGGCGCGTAGGTTTCCTGGTGCGGGACCTCGCGGGGAACGCGAAGGTCCTGGCACACGTGTCTTATAGAGGAAAGCAGCGAGTGGGGAAATACGGCGTTGACGTAGCTGCGTTTGAAAGCATCGCCTTGCATGCCTTGATGAGCGGTAAAGAGGAAGCCGACCTTCTGATCATTGACGAGATAGGGCGCATGGAATTGTTCTCCCCCTCTTTCCGCTCGGCCCTGCCCGGGTTACTTGACGCCCCCGTTCCCGTCCTGGCCACGGCGCACAGCGGGAGCGACGCCTTCACAGACGCTTTGCTGGCGAGAGACGACGTCATCGTCCATGTTCTGGACCAGAAGAACAGGGAGAGCATACTGGAGGTGATAGATGGTTCGATGCACAGGATCTTAACGGAAAGACGAACTCCGTAGAGCCTGAAGGAGGAACAACGATCATGAAGATTTGTCCTTCCTGCTATGCCGTTTGTAGCGATCAGAAGTGGGGTTTCGACGAGGCGGCCAGGGCCAAGGCCATGAAGGGCAACGGGTGGGAGAAGCACCTGTGCCCGGGCTGTGAGAGGGTAGCAAAAGGTCAGGTGGACGGCGTGGTATATCTCAGGGGGGACTTTCTGAATAAGCACAGGGAAGAAGCGAAAAACCTCATACGCAGCGTGGCGCAGAAGAAGCTGCGCAAGAACATCGCGGCGCGCATCTACCACATCGAGGAGAAGAAAGACGAGATAGTGATCGAGACCACCGACCGCGTGCTGGCCGAACTGCTCGGCAAGGAGTTCGAGAAGGCCTTTTCCGGCCACCTGGACATACAGTGGCAGCACGATTCCGATTTCGCGCGCGTATATTGGACACGGGACTAGCCCGGGGAGCGCAGGCGTTCGGGCTCGGGTGCTTTTACGGCCCAGGACTCTGGGTAACGGTCCCGCCCGCGGACTCGCGGCTACCGACCCAGTAGATCCTGGGCCAGTTGCAGCACAGATGGATGTCTGCCCGAACGCTTTATCCGCCGGTCTAGGGTGTTATTTTATCAAGCGACACCCGGGAGTTTCCCATGCTTTAGCCACTTCTATGCCCGATCCTTTTCCGACCCCCGGTTCTCGGGCAGGTGGCAGCGCAGATGGGGTTAGCCAGAACGACCTGGTATACAGGTCCAGTCAGCTCATATCATCAGGTTGGCGTGCATCTTGACGTTCATCACCCGGGGAGGATATTACTCCTTCCGGGCTTTCGCTAAGGCTTTCGATCGGTTGACCGGGGGTGTCCAGGTTGAGCCCTTCACCCTCTGTGGCCAACAACCTCCGATAGATATATGCCAGTGCGATCAGATATAAAGAGTAAGCAACCGATATAAAGATTTGCGCTGATGCCTTCGAGACGAAATAGTAAAGTGGTCCTACAAACAAGCAACTAATCAATACAGAGACCAGGTAGAAGAGATAAAGATGACCTTTCTCACCCTGGGTGATCTGGCCACTTCTAGTCAGGGCCTCCCTAGGCTTCATGCCCAGGTCGATGATGAAATAGCCGAAGAACTGGTACTTGAATGAGAATACAAGGCCGGGGATGATCAGCAATACTAATCCACCGAGTACAATCAGTACATACATGATCAAGCCCAGGAAATAGCGCCAGGAAAGTCGAATGGCAACTTTTATATCGGAGAGCCCAGCACGCTCATGCGCAGCAAAGCGAAGGCCGATCTGGATGAAGATCGCGTGAATGATCATAGTAAGCAGGAACGAGAACAGAACTACTGGAATATAGAAGCCCAAGTCCCCTGGTGCCAATAATCTCTGCAAGCAGTAGATCAGGTTCAGGGGGACTAAAAGGATCAACATGACGGCGAGATAGAAAACCATATTCCCCGTGATGGTATCCCAGACAAAGCGCCAGGCCTTGGCGAAGTTATGCCCACGTCGTTCTGTAAATGATTGCCACTCCAAGATAAGGTTATAGAATAACCCATCTCTCAGAATAGACCTCCCAGCCCTTCTCTGCCATCCCCGG
>CAYPZH010000240.1:0-4553 GCA_964415205.1 uncultured Actinomycetota bacterium
TGGCCCCCACCTCGCGCTACACCATCAACGTCAACGAGGACGCCGGAGCGGGCCTCGAGGTATCGGTGATGGTGGAGGCGGACCAGCCCGTGCTGGCTGAGCGACCCATGTACTACGACCTCGCGGGGATGGACGGGGGCCACATCGTCATGGGCTCACCCTGGCTGGCCCGGGACTGGTACCTGGCAGAGGGGGCCACCTTCGACCCCTTCACGGAGTTCATCACCATCCAGAACCCCAATGCCGCCTCCGCCACCGTGGCTGTGCAGTATTTTACGACGGGGGGCGTGCCCATCACCCGCACCCACACCGTCGCCGCGAACTCCCGCTACACCATCAACGCGAGAAACGACTCCGGGGTGGCGGCGGAGATATCCACCTACCTGCACTCCAACGTGCCCATCCTGGTGGAGCGGCCCAGGTATTTCGACCAGCTGCACGGGGGGCTGCCGGGGGGACACTGCGCGGCGGGGGTCAACTCTCCCTCCACCCAGTGGTTTTTCGCAGAGGGATTCACCGGGGCGGGTTTCGACCAGTGGCTCACGGTGCAGAACCCCGGTGGGGCCGCGGCCAACCTCACCGTCACCTACTACGTGACCGGGGGGACGCCCATCGTGAATAACCACACCGTGGACCCCCACTCCCGCTATACCATCGACGTGGGGCAGGACGCGGGTGAGGGCCTGGAGCTCTCGACTTATGTGCAGTCGGACCAGCCGGTGATCTGCGAGCGCCCCATGTACTTCTTCTACCAGGGGACGCACGCCTACAACTGGCCGGGCGGCCACGACTCCCAGGGCTTCGCCCCGTAAACGGAGACATGGGGGCCGGGCCTGTTCTCAGGCCCGGCCCCTTTACTATGTCTCCCTTATGGTCGTCCCTTTTAAGGTCTCTACCCTGAGGCTTGCCGTTATGGTGTGTAGCCGATCGAATCGTGGCCCAGCGTCCAGCTGGCCCCCGGCGAGGGGGCCCAGTACATGGCCCTCTCGCAGATGACCCCCCCGTCGCTGCAGCTCACCTTGGTGGAGACGTCGTAGGTCTGCACGTACGCGCCGAGGTCGAAAGAGCGCCGCGTCCCGGCCGCTATCTCTACCCCCTGCAGCTCCGGCGGCTTCACCGCTCCCTCCCCGGTGTTCAAGGTGAAATCCACGTGCACGTCATCGCCCCCCGGGTTCTGCACCAGCACCCAGGTCTCGAAGCCGCTGGCGGTGGCGCCCTCGGCCAGGTACCACACCGAGCCGGTGTTCCACAC
The DNA here is from genome assembly GCA_964415205.1 of uncultured Actinomycetota bacterium. GTDB lineage: Bacteria > Actinomycetota > Geothermincolia > Geothermincolales > RBG-13-55-18 > SURF-21. Next base: position 1,253 of record CAYPZH010000240.1, read on the forward strand.
CGAGCAGCCGTCGAAGTAGTTCGTCCCGCCCACGAACAGGCTGGAGAAATATTCCATCATCGCGCCCGCCTGCCAGTTCTCGGCGTCGCCGAAGCCGTCCTCATTCTCCTGGGTCCAGTCGGCGTAGGGTAAACCCCCCGCGCCCGCGGTGCTCCACACCTCGCAGCCGGTGCCGCCATCAGCGCCCTCCTGCCAGGTGCCCACGTAGAGCCGCCCTCCGTGCACGGCCATGGAGCTGGCCTCCCGGTTGCGCGCATCGCCGAAGCCTGCCGCGCACGCCTGCCCCCAATCACTGCCGTCGTAGGACCACACCTCGCACCCAACAGTGTCGTTGAAGGTGCCGACGTGGAGGGTATCCCCCAGGACCTCCATGGTGGCCGCCTCGCGGTTGTCGGCGTCGCCGAAACCGCCCGCCGCGAGCTGGCTCCAGTCGGTGTATGGAGGACCTCCCTCCGCGGCCGTGCTCCACACCTCGCAACCGTTCCGGCTGCTGGTCCCGGCGTAGAGCCGCCCGCCCATGACCGCGAGGGACTCCACGGCGATGTTGGCCGCAGCCCCGAAGCCGTCGTCGTTCACCCGGTATCCGTCTGTCCCGTCGTAGGCGTACAACTCGCCCCCGGTGGAATCGTTAGAGGTGCCGACGTAGAGCCTGCCGCCGTACACCGCCATGCAACGCACGTCCTCGTTGTTCAGGTCGTCGAAGCCGCCGCCGGCGAGCTTGGTGAATGTGGAGCCGTCGAACCGCCATGCCTGGCAGCCTTCATCGCTGTTGCTCGTGCCGATGTACAGGTCCCCCTTGTAGACCTCCATGCACTGCACGGCATCGTTGCGGCACTCGCCGAAGCCACCCGCAGCCAGGCGTTCCCAGGCGCTGCCGTCGAAGCGCCACACCTCGCACCCCAGCGGGTTGAGGGTCCCTACGTAGAGGCGGCCCTCGTACACGGCCATGCTGGACACCTTCAAGTTGCTGTTGCTCGTGAAAGCCCGCGTGGAGACATGGGACCAGGAACCGTCGTAGCGCCACACATCGGCATATCTTGTGGTCCCGACGTAGAGGCTGCCCGAGAAAACGCTCATGGTCGTGGCCCCTCTGTCGAGGGCGAGCTCTCCTGCTTCCGCGCGGCTCCAGGTGCTGCCGTCGGGTGCGCTCCACACCTGGGCCCCCTGGGACTCGTTTCTGGTGCCGACGTAGAGCCTGCCGCCGTAGGCGCCCATGCACTCGGCTGCCGCGTTCTGTCCCCCGAACAGGCCACCGTCGTCGCTGCTCCACCCCGTGCCGTCGGTGCTGTGTATCTGCAGGCCCGCACCGATGCGCTCGGTCCCCACGTAGAGCCGGCCGCCGAAGACCGCCATGGACGCGGCCGTTACGTTGCTGCCGCTGCCGAAGCCCCCGCTGCTTTTCTGGAACCAGGCGGTGCCGTTGGACGACCTCCACACCTCGCACCCCGCCGTGTTCGCCGTCCCCACGTAGAGAAACGGACCCGAAGGGCCCGAGGGGTCGTAGACCCGCATGGAGCTGACGTCCTTGTTGGCCGGCCCGAAGTCCTCCCCGTCCGACTTGACCCAGGAGCCGCCGTCCGTGCGCCAGATCTCCAGCCCCTCGACGGTGTTCTGGGTCCCCACGTAGAGCCTGCCGCCGAAGACCGCCATGGAGGACGCCCGGATATTGTTCTCGTTCCCGAAACCCCGGCCGACGCTGCCGCCCGGCCCCACCGCCCGGGACCAGGAGGTGCCGTCGTAGCGCCATACCTCGCAGCCGTTCGGGTTGAATGTCCCCACGTAAAGCCCGCCCTCGAAGACGGCCATGGAAAGGGCGGAGTAGTTATAGTCGTTCCCGAAGCCCGGGTCGTTAACCAGGGTCATGCCCGAGGTGTCCCGGCGCCAGACCCCGCAGCCCTCGGTCTCGCTGGAGGTGCCGATGTACAGGGCTTCGTCGAAGACGGCGGAACTGTCGCACGAGAGCTCCACCAGCCTGTAGTCGCCTGCGAGGCCTTCGTCCGCGGCCCGGCCCCAGTCGGCCGCCGCGGCGGTCTCCGCGGGCAGGACGAAGGTGAAGAGAGAGGACAGGAAGAGCACCAGAGCGAGGAACGCAACCGTCGGAATATGGCGCATTTTAACCCCCTTAACGCGAGACCGCATCGCCTTGCGTCCAGGACCCCCCAGGAGAAGGCTCGCTTTTTCGAGTTGCCTTGTCTGGAAAGCCCTGGAACACTCCCTATAATCGTTTGCCCTTGTCTATATATCCCCTTTTTGGTGTTTAGGGCCAGGCCTGGGTGGCCCCCCGGCTTGTAGGGCGCGGTCTTACAGCTTCTGGATGTCCAGGTACACTCGCATGGGGCCCGTATCGTACATGAGGCGGTGCGGGCGCGAGGAGGTGCCGGGATGGGCCTCGGAATGGGCGCACCTCACCAGGAAAGTCACCGGGTCCATGTCCTCGGCGCCGACCCTCTCGATGGTCTCCACCAGGGGGTCTCCCAGGCCTACGGGCGTACCGGCGGCCGCGAAAGGGGCGTAATCGAACTCGCCGGTTGGGATATCGTCCAGCGAGATGAACAGCCCGTAAAGACCTTCGTCGCCCGCGGACCCCCTATACCAGCTGAAGCAATTGGGTACCTCGACGACGTCCCCGCCGCCGCTCTGCGCGAACTGGAACGTGATGCGGAAGTATTCCCCCTCATCCGACCAGCTGATGTCGGTCACCTCGAGGCCGGAACGGATCATGCCGTCGCCGAGTTGGTGCGATTCGAGGCTGAAGTCGGTGCTGCCGCCGGGGATACCTTCCTCCCCCAGGTACTCGCTTCCGTCCGGCTCCGGCTCTGCCTCGCCGTTGGCCCCGACCTCGCCGTTGGCCTCATCCGCGGCTGCCGAGCCCTCCGGACCGGCTTGGTCTCCTTCCGCCTCCGGCGCCTGTTCGCCCTCGACATCTTCCCCGCCGTTTTCCTCTCCGGGCGGCTGCGTCTCCAGGGTCTGCTCGCTTTCCTGCTCCGCGCCCTTGTTTTCCTCGCCGCACCCTGCGCACATCAGCACGGCCAGAAGCAAAAGGGAGACCGCGCACGCCAGCGCGATGAGACGCATCCAGGACCTCCAGGATCTCGCCTTGTTTACCGCCATCTCGCCCGACCTCCTTATCCGGGTGGAGCCGTACCCTCGGTCGTACCCTAAATATTCGGCTCACAGGCGTGTAGCCGTCAAGCTACCGGAAGCCCGTAACGGATGATAACGGCACATCTGGGGTCAATCCTCGCCCGCAACGGATGGGGTCAGCCCCTGACATGTGACATCTCCTGCAAGGTAAGTCTGT
>CAYPZH010000241.1:0-4507 GCA_964415205.1 uncultured Actinomycetota bacterium
TAGAAAACCATATTCCCCGTGATGGTATCCCAGACAAAGCGCCAGGCCTTGGCGATGTTAAACCGCATTTTTTCCATGTGACTCAAGGCCTTTCTATATGAAAGCGACAAAATCGGACCCCATAATGCCTTTCGTGCTTTCTTCATTATAAGTTGCGTGCTTTGTGGCGCGAAAGGTAAAAACATGCGGCCTCGTGCGCTTGCTTTCCGAATTAATAACGTTCTTCACCGAATTACCGCATCGCTATGAGCTATAATGTTGGCGCGGGGCTTCGCCGATTCTACTAAAAAAGGAGGGAAGTTGAAAGTCCTCCCCGATGCCTTGACCCTGGATGAACTGGACCGTTCCGATCCCTTTCTGGGGTCCCTTATAACCTACCTGTCCTCCCTCGAGTCGAGCGAGGTATACCTGGTGGGCGGATATCTCAGGGACTATTTTCTGGGCGAGATACCGGAGGACATCGACTTCATCACCTCTGGCCGCCCCGGGGAGGTGGCCAAGGGGGTGGCCTCGAAGTGGAAGGGGAAGAGCTTCCTTCTCAACGCGGAGGAGAACACGCACCGCGTGGTCATCGACAGCGACGGGGGCAGGCGTACCATCGATTTCTCCCCCATAAAGGGCGTGAGCGTAGAGGAAGACCTCTCCTATCGCGATTTCACCATCAACGCCATGGCGGTGGATATAGAGAGGCTGGCGCGCGAGGAACTCCGGCTGCCGCGCGACCTCATCGACAAGCACTACGGCTGGCGCGACCTCTCCCGCGGCATCCTGCGCGAATGCTCCAACCAGACCTTCCTCATGGACCCGGTGCGCCTGGTGAGGGCCATGCGCTTCCGCCATGTTCTCGGGCTTGAATACGAGGAACGCACTTTGAACCACATGAAGAAATATGCACCCCTCGTGACCAAAGTCCCGGGCGAGCGCGTGAGCGTGGAGCTCCTGGGCACCCTGCTTTTCCCGGACACCTCCCATATCTTCGCGGAGCTGGAGGCAACAGGGCTGCTGCAGTACGTTTTCCCGGACCTTACGGATACGGTGGGCCTGGAACAGAACGCCTACCATCACCTTGACGTATGGTCCCATACCCTGCTGACCCTGGAAGAACTGGACCGCCTGTTAGGGGAACCCGGGCAGGTGTTCCCCGATCACGCGGACAGGATAAGCCTGCATATGGCGCAGACCATACAGCACCTGCATACGCGCAGCGCGTTCCTGCGCCTGGCGGCTCTATACCACGATGCGGGCAAGGCGGAGACCTTTACCCGGAACGCCTCGGGACGGATCCACTTCTACTCCCACCAGAGGTACAGCCAGGATGCCGTGCTGGGGCTTGCGGAGAGGCTTTGCCTCTCGAACAAGGCCGTGGACTACCTGGCGGCGGTGGTGGGAAGACATATGGATATCGGCATAACCGTGCCGCAGCGTGCCTCCCAGCGCCAACTGCGTAAGGTCGTCGCCAGGCTGGGTGACGAGCTGGTGGATATAGTGCTTCTTTCCGTGGCGGACCGCTGCGCGACCCGGGGGCCGCTTTCAACCCCCCAGGAACTGGATGGCTATAAAGCCGTGTGCCGGAACCTGCTGTGCGAATATTTCAGGGAAAAGGAGGTGGCGCCCCTTATCGGGGGACACGACCTCATCGATGAGCTGGGCCTCATAGAGGGACCGGCCATCGGGGAGATATTGAAGGAAGTGCGGATAGCGCAGCTGGAGGGCGCGCTCAGGAGCAGGGAAGACGCCCTCAGGTTCGCCGCAGACCTCATCCGTTTCGGGGACTGAGGCCGGGGAGCGGCTCGCATGGGCAAAGGGCCAGGTCCCGGGTAGGCGTGTATCGCGGCCCGCGTTAAGGGGCGGGTGCTGAAAAAGAAGAGGGGGAGGGAATGTCTTTCACCATCGACGGGGTCACCGTGGGACATGCTCAGGACGAGACCGGCCTGACCGGGTGCACGGTCGTCCTCCTCCCACCCGGGAGCAAGGGCGGCGTCGACGTGCGGGGAGGGGCTCCGGGGACGCGCGAGACCGACTTGCTCAACCCGGTGAACCTGGTGGAGGAGGTACATGCCTTCGTGCTCTGCGGAGGAAGCGCCTTCGGCCTGGCCTCCACCGTGGGGGTGGTCAAGTACCTCGAGGAAAAAGGGATAGGCTTTGATACCGGGATAGCGCGCGTGCCCATCGTGCCCGCGGGCGTCATCTTCGACCTGGGGGTGGGAGACCCCGCCGCGCGTCCCGATGCCGAGATGGGCTACCGTGCCTGCCTGGACGCATCGGAAGACATCACCCGCCAGGGCAACGTGGGGGTGGGCATGGGGGCTACGGTGGGGATGATGTTCGGGCCAGCCAGCTGCACCAAGAGCGGCCTGGGAACGGCGTGTATAGAGGCCGGGGCATTAAAGGTATTCGCGCTGGTGGTGGTTAACGCCTTCGGCGATGTGGTGGACGGGAAAGGAGAGATCATCGCGGGCGCCCGCTCCCCCGAAGGCGGTTTCGCCTGTACCGAGGCCTGCATAGAGAATATACTCTGCGTGACCTGTGAACCCCCACCCCTCACCAACACCACCCTGGGGGTTATCGTGACCAACGCCAGGTTGACCAAGACCGACGTCAACTGGGTGGCGCAAAGGGGCCATAACGGATACGCCAGGGCCATATCGCCGTGCCATACCAAGCTCGACGGCGACCTGGTGTTCGCGGCTGCCACCGGCCAGGTGGAGGCTTCCGCGGACATGGTGGGCGTGATAGGTTCGGTGGCCGTGACGCGGGCGGTGCGCAACGCGGTGCTTTACGCGTCCTCGGTAGCGGGCATACCCGCCAATGCGGACCTGGTCATGGGCGGATAGCAGCGCGGAAGCACGTGAGGCTATAGCGAGCAGGAGCAGCATACGTTCTTGCGACGCCTTGTACGCCGCACCGGAGGAGATGGTAGAGAAACCGCTGCGCTGCGGCGGCCAAGCTCCTTCTGCGGGCCAGCCCCGCGCAAGATGGAGGGCGGGCGCCTTGTGGCTTTCCTGTGAGTATGCGTCAATCCAGGTGGAAATAATCTCGTACGGCCGCTATGACCCTCTCCTGTTCTTCGCCCGTGAGGTGGGGGTAGAGGGGGAGGGAGAGCGCCTGCTCCGCTAAGCGCTCGGCGACGGGACATGAACATGCGGGGGCGCCGTCACGCAGATAGGGCCTCTGCAGGTGCAGGGGGAGAGGGTAGTGCACGGCGGTCCCTATTCCCTTTTCCGCCAAGTGCGAGCGCAGGGAATCGCGCTCATCGCATTCCACGACGAAGAGGTGAAAACAGTGGTTTTCTGCCCCGTCCCACTGCGGCAGCCGCAAAGGCAGGCCGGCCAGGCCATCCAGGTAACGCCGAGCCATTTCGCGCCGCCGGCGGTTCCAGCGCTCGAGATAACGCAGCTTCACCCGCAGCAGGGAGGCCTGCAGCTCGTCCAGGCGGCTGTTGAGGCCGATCTCTCCCAGTCGGTCGCGGTCAGTGCGGCCGTAATCGCGCAAGGCGCGCAGGCGGGAGGCCAGCCCGTCGTCGTCCGTTACCACCATCCCGCCGTCTCCGTAGGCTCCGAGGTTCTTGGTGGGATAGAAGCTGTAGCATCCGGCCTGACCCCAGGCGCCCGCCTTTTTCCCCAGCGCGGCGGCGCCGTGGGCCTGGGCGCAGTCCTCCACCAGGGTGAGGCCCAGTTCGCGGGAAAGAGCGGCCAGCGCCGTCATGTCGGCCAGGCGGCCGTAGAGGTGGACCACGAGCAGGAAGCGGGAGCGCGGGGTGACGCTCCCGGCTACCAGGGCGGGGTCCAGGCAGCGCGAACCCGGTTCGATGTCCACGAAGACCGGGACCGCACCGGAGAGGGAGACGGCCACGGCGGTGGGGGGAGCCGAGACGGCGGGCACGATGACTTCGTCCCCCGGGCGCACATCCAGGGCCTTCAGGGCAAGCACCAGGGCATCGGTGCCGGACGCCACGCCGACCCCCGATGATAGGCGGCAGAAGGATGCGAACTCCTGTTCGAGGAGGGAGACCTCGGGGCCCAGTATGTAGATGCCGCGTCGCAGAAAGAGGGAGAACGCATCGCCCAGTTCGGCGGCCAGTTCGGCGTCCTGGCGCGCCAGATCGAGGAAAGGCACCTCGACCGCCTTCAATCCATCCCCTTCTCGGCATAAAAGACGCTGCCAGCGCGCCCGTGGAAATAACGGGCACCGTGCTCGCGGTAGAAGCGTATTGTCTCCGCCAGGCTGGAGCGGAAGTCGTGACTCGGCTTCCATCCCAGGAGGTCCTGCAGGCGGGAGCCGTCCAGGCGCAGGCTGCCCGGCTCCACCGAGCTGCGTTCCGGCGGGTAGGGAACGCAGCGCCAGGATGTGCCCGTTAGGCTGCACACCGTCTCGGCGGCCTCGCGCACCGATACGGGAGAGCCGGAAGCGAGGTTGAAGACACGGCCTTCGCATGCCGGTTCCGGGGCGGCCAGCAGCATGGCGTCTACCACGTCCTCCACGAAGAGGAAGTCCCTCTCCTGGGCGC
>CAYPZH010000242.1:0-4455 GCA_964415205.1 uncultured Actinomycetota bacterium
GGCGTGCGCTTACTGGACTCCGCGCTGGTGGCGGCGGCGGTGCTCAGCGACCGCTACATCGGCGACCGCTTCCTGCCCGACAAAGCCATCGACCTGGTGGACGAGGCCGCCTCACGGCTGCGCATCGAGATCGATTCCATGCCCACCGAGATCGACGAGGTGGAGCGGCGCATCAAGCAGCTGGAGATAGAGAAGCAGGCCTTGAAGAAGGAGAAGGACAAGGCCTCGAAGGAGAGGCTGGAGAAACTGGAGTCCGAGCTGGCTGAGCTGCGCGAGAAGTCCACGGAGATGAAGGGGCACTGGCAGGCGGAGAAGGAGAGCATCGGGCGTATCCGCGAGTTCAAGGAGCGCCTGGAGCAGGTGAAGATCGAGGAACAGAAGGCGGAGCGCGAGGGCGACCTGGAGAAGGCTGCCCGCCTGCGCTACGGCGAGACCGGCGAGCTGCAGGCAAAGCTGGGTGAGGAGAACCAGCGCCTGCAGGAGCTGCAGAGGGAGCGCAAGATGCTCAAGGAAGAGGTGGACGACGAGGACATCGCCGAGGTCGTCTCCACCTGGACGCACATCCCTGTGTCCAAGCTCCTAGAGGGCGAGGTGGAGAAGCTAATCCGCATGGAGGAACGCCTGCGCCAGCGCGTGGTGGGGCAGGAGGAGGCCCTGGAGAAGGTGTCCAACGCCATCCGCCGCGCCCGCGCGGGGCTGCAGGACCCCAACCGCCCCATCGGCTCCTTCCTCTTCCTCGGCCCCACCGGCGTGGGGAAGACCGAACTGGCCCGCGCCCTGGCCGAGTTCCTCTTCGACGACGAGAAAGCCATGGTGCGCCTGGACATGAGCGAGTACATGGAGCGGCATACCGTCTCCCGCCTCATCGGGGCACCGCCCGGCTACATCGGCTACGAGGAGGGCGGGCAGCTCACCGAGGCGGTGCACCGCCGCCCCTACAGCGTCATCCTCCTGGACGAGATAGAGAAGGCCCACGGCGACGTCTTCAACCTGCTGCTGCAGATCCTGGACGACGGCAGGTTGACGGACGGGCACGGGCGCACCGTGGACTTCAAGAACACGGTGATTATCATGACCTCCAACGTCGGCAGCCACCTCTATGAGGAGCTGGCCGGGCGCGACCGCGAGGCCGTCAGGGACATGATCCTGGAGAACCTGAAGGGCCACTTCCGCCCCGAGTTCCTCAACCGCCTGGACGAGATAATCGTCTTCAACGCCCTGGGCATGGAGGAGATAAAGCAGATCGTGGACATCCAGATAGAGTACTTGCGCGGGCGGTTGGCCGACCGCAAGCTGGACATAAGGCTAACGGAGCGCGCCAAGGAGGCCCTGGCCGCCGAGGGCTTCGACCCCAACTACGGCGCCCGTCCGCTCAAGCGTGTCATCCAGCGTGAGATCCAGGACAATCTGGCCCGCAGGATGCTGGAGGGGGAGTGCGGCGAGGGAGACCTCATCGAGGTGGACACGGGCCCGGACGGGAAGTTCACCTTCACCCGCCTCGGCGCCTCCGTCTACGCCGAGAATGGGGTCAGAGCTCAATAGTTGCATTATGCAGCATAGAGGGACAGAGGGCTTCATACAGGAGATATTGGACTTCCGACCCTCTAATATACAGGGGTATGAGGTGATTGGTTGATGTATCGGGAAGGCAAAGGATCAGCGAAGCGGACAAGCGATCCGAAGGACGTTTGCACGGGGAGCGAACAAACAGGCGTTTAACGCGTAGAGATGCAACTTTTTTAGCTCTGACCCCAAAGGTGGACCTTTCTGTTTGCGACGAAAACCCTGCAGGTAAACAATTGATCCTCGGTATCCGATGCTACAATCGGAGGTGTTATGGGCAGCCAATACGACGTCATCATCATCGGGGCCGGGCCGGCCGGTATCTTCGCCGCCCTGGAGCTGGTGAAGAGGGACGGCCTCAAGGTGCTCATGCTGGAGAAGGGCCCAGACATCGAGGAGCGCGACTGCCCCGCGCGGGTCGGCAAGTGCCGGCGCTGCGAGACCTGCGCCATCACCAGCGGATGGGGCGGGGCGGGCGCCTACAGCGATGGTAAACTCTCCCTCGCTCCCGACGTGGGGGGGTGGCTGGGCGAGTACGTGGGCACGCCCATGCTGCGCGAACTCATCGACAGCGTGGACCGGCTCTACCTTGAGTTCGGCGCTCCGAAGAAGGTATTCGGAGATGAGAACAACAAGGTAGCGGAGTGGCGGAGGAGGGCGGTGCTTTCCAACCTCGTGCTCACTCCGTGCCCCTTCCGCCACCTGGGCACGGAGCGCTGCCGCGAGCTGCTGGTGAGGATGAGGGACTTTCTCGCGGACAAGGTGGAGGTAAGCACTAACGCGGAGGTCGCTTCCATACTCACCGACGGGGGGCGCGTGCTGGGGGTGAAGACCTCGGAAGGGGAGGAGTTCCTCGCGGGCAGCGTGGTGGCCGCCCCCGGCAGGGAGGGGGCAGACTGGCTGGCGGACGAGATGGAGAGGCTGGGGGTAAAGGTCCAGAACAACCAGGTGGACATCGGTGTCAGGGTGGAGGTGCCGGCCCCGTTGCTCGAGCCCATCACGACGGACCTCTACGAGCCCAAGCTGCACTACTTCACCCGCCGCTTCGAGGACCGCGTGCGGGTATTCTGCATGAACCCCCATGGCCAGGTGTGCGTGGAGCGCTACGGCGACGTGCTCACCGTGAACGGCCACTCCTATGCGGAACACCGCACCCAGAACTCCAACTTCGCCCTGCTGGTGAGCACCACCTTCACCGAGCCCTTCAAGGAGCCCATCGCCTACGGCAAGTACATCGCCCGCCTGGCCAACCTCCTGGGCGAGGGCATACTCATCCAGAGGCTGGGCGACCTCTTGGCCGGGCACCGCTCCACCCCGCAGCGCATAGCGCGTTCCTCGGTGGTGCCGTCGCTCCCGGACGCCACCCCCGGCGACCTCAGTTTCGCCCTGCCCTACCGCTACATCAGCGACATCCTGGAGATGCTGGAGGCGCTGGACCACCTGTGCCCCGGCCTCAATGCCCGCGATACCCTGCTCTACGGTGTGGAGGTCAAGTTCTATTCCTCCCGCCCCAGCCTGGGGGCGGACCTGCAGTCGGAGATAAAGGGCCTGTATGCCATCGGCGACGGGGCGGGGATCACCCGCGGGCTGGTGCAGGCGTCGGCCTCGGGCATCGTCGTCGCCCGCTCCATCCTCAACGCCAGCGCCCGTTAGGCCATGGTGACGGCGCGCTCCCCCGTTACGGCGATACAGGATCCGCTCTAGAGCCTGTTCGTTGACTCATATGTAGATCTGCTCGAAATATACGGCTTCTTGACACGAGGCCCGCGGCGGGATAATATTAGTTGCTAATAGCAAATATTGTATTATAGAAAAGTTGCATGGTGAAAGTATATTCGCGACCCGTCTTCTCGGCAACGCTCCGCGGCCAAGACGGAGAGCGGAACATCAGGACGTGGGCATGATAGAGAAGGTCTTCACCTGGTTCGGCGATAACAGCGTAAGAAGACCCCTGGTCGTGATGCTCATCATCGCGGCCGTAACCGCGTTCTTCGCCGTCGGCGTGTTCCGCATCCACCAGGAATACGGCTTCAACATCTTTCTCTCGGACTCCAGCGACGTCGTGCGGACCATGAACGAGGCGGAGGAGAAGTTCGGCGGCATCGACGAGGAACGGGTCCTGGTGGAGACGGCCGGCGGTCTCGACGGGGCTGTCCTGCGCAAGGTGGCCGGGTACCGCGCCTTCCTCGCGGGCGAGCCGGATATCTGGGACGATTTCATAGTCGAGGTAAACACCCCCCTGGACAGCATGGTCTATATGAACGGGTCCACGGCCGGGGATTCCCCGCAACCCGAGCAGGCAGGCGCCGCCGCTTCTCCTTTGAACGGGGAGCCGCTGATGAGCGCGGTCGATTCCCTGAGCGACGAAGAGCTGGTGCGGCAGGTGGAGCTGAACCTGCAGGCCCAGCAGGAACAGATGCAGGAGCTGGGGGCGACGGCTACGCCCCAGAACGTCTCCGCGGACGGCCGTGCCATCCTCATCAAGACGACCATGAGACCCGGGCTCACCTCCGGCGGTCAGATAGGTGCGGTCGGCGGGTTCACGGACAAGACCCGGGAGTATTTCAAGCAGGCGCCGGGGACCGAGGTCTACGTGGCCGGGAACGCATCCATGCAGAAGGAATCGAGCGAGAGCACCCTGGCGGACACCAAGCTCCTCTTCGCGCTGGTCTTCCTGTTCATCGTGCTCGTCCTTTTCCTCACCTTCCGCAGGGTGACGGACGTCGTCTTCACCCTGCTGGTCATCCTCCTGACCATCGTCTGGGTCATGGGGTTCCAGGGCTGGATAGGCTTCCCTTTCACCTATGGCAACGCCGCCATCATGCCCCTGCTCCTCGGCATAGACATCGCCTACGCCATCCACGTGCTCATTCGCTATTACGAGGAGCGCGT
>CAYPZH010000243.1:0-4448 GCA_964415205.1 uncultured Actinomycetota bacterium
GGCCAGCATGAGGCTCCACCTGGAGTAGTCCTTGATCATGTCCGCATCGCCGCCCTTCATGCACACAGGCTTTACGATAAAGGGGGTCCTCTGGGATGGGAACGGTATGAAACCCCTCTTGAGGAGCGTCCTCATCACCTTATGCCCCCTATTCTTGATGAGTATGGCGATGGAGTCTATATTGCCTTCATCCCGTACATCCCTTATCAGCTGCCCCAGGGCTCGGCCCAGATAATGACCTGAAGTGTCTCGAACATGTATATCCCCTATGCCAAGCGCGTTGAAGCCGCTGAAGAAGAACATCTTGCACACGAACACCGTTTCGTCCTGCCCCTCGCCGTAGCTGTAGACCTTGTAATTGCTCTCCCTGACCCCATAACGGTAGGCGATAAAATCATGGTCCGCCTCCAGGCAGATCGCATCGGCGGTGCCAGCCCTATGCCTTGCCGCCGATAGACGGTCCGTGAGCCCGGCCTTGTTGTCCGCCGCCTGCCTGTCGACCCAGCTGTTGCTCGAGGCCTTGTTGTCCCCCGAGCCTGGCCGGTATGCAAGGAGCTTCCCCGGCTTCAACGGTCTGACCATGAACATGGGAGTCCCCACATGGGACCAGCCGTCCTTGATAAAGCCCTCGTAGCTCATTTTCCCGGGGAACCCCATAACAAAGTCGACGCCCCTCTCTTCGAGTATCTCGTGGCCTCTCCCGAGCATGTTCAGGAATATCCTCTTGCCCCGATAGCCCTCGTCCACAAGGGTCAGCCCCGACTGCACGGAATAAAACGCTTTCCCCCGGTATGAGTACGGCCAGTACGTGTACGTCTGCGTCCCCACCACCCTTTCCCCGTCAAGGGCCACGATTATCACCGAGCGCTGCGCCGAAAAAGCGTGGAAGAACCGGTGCTCGAACAATTCCCTGCTCGCGGCCGCCGTCTCGCTCTCCTGGTATCTGGACCTCAGTTCGGCAATGCCGTCCATCATCCACGGCTCATATGCCTTTATCTCTATCTGCCTCTCAAGGGCCATTGCGTACCTCCGAATCCCCGGGGACACCCATGAACCGCCCTCCCGCCCGGCACCTCACGTACTCCAGAATAGCGGACTCATCTTCGGACGTACAAGTGCTGCGATATGCGGATATCCTGCATACGGCCACCCGCTACGCTATAATATGGGATGTTTCGATACGGTCGTGTACGTGCGCGAAAAGGCTCCATGCGCCTTGGAGGAGGTCGCCGAGTGGGAAGGGTCGCCGTTGTGGGGCTGGATGGCCTGTCATGGGAGCTCGTCGATGCACTGGGCCCGAGAACTATGCCCTACCTCACGAAGCTGAAGGAAGATGGGATGAGCGGTATTAACCGCAGCACGATCCCGCCGCATACCGCGCCCGCCTGGATATCGTTTGCCACGGGATGCAACCCGGGGAAACACGGTTGCCTTGACTTCGTCAGGCCGAAGGCTTCCCTCGGCAACCTCGTGCCCATCAGCTCCAACGACATCAGGGTCCTACCCTTTTACGAGGTCCTGGAGACGGAGGGCAGGCAGGGCGTCTATATCAATCTTCCCTGTTCCTTCCCGCCGAGGATAGGGGGCGTCATGGTCACAAGCCTCCTGACCAGAGGCGACGATTTTGCCTTTCCCAGGTCATTGAGGGACGACATCCCGTTATTGCGGGATTACAGGATAGTGCCCGACGACGGGATCTGGGCCCGCGGGGACAGGCTGGGGTATGTCGACGAATTGAGAAAACTCGAGGACACGCGCTTTCGCGTCGCGCAGGAATTGTGGAAAAGGGACTGGGAGGTCTTCTTTATCCTTTTCAGCGCCAGCGATTGGATACAGCACAAGATGCACGGCGATCTCCTGAAAACGTCGGGCGGAGACATATATGAAGCTGTCCGGGGCCTTTTCCGGGACATGGACGCTTACCTCGGCTGGATAAGGGAGAACCTGGCCGAGGACGATGACCTGCTGGTGCTCTCGGACCACGGCTTTAAACGTTATAAGGGGGTCTTCGCCGTCAACATGCTGCTGGAGGAACTGGGGATGTGCAAGACCAGCTTGAAGCAAGGCAGCCGGAAGGGTTCCGTCGAGGGTGCGTTTGCGCAGAAAGAAGGCAGCGTGAAGTCGGGCAGCGGGTTATACCAACACCTGTTCAACCTGGCTGACCGGGCACACGCCCTGGACAATCCCCTCGTGAAGAAGATGGCCGGGCTGATGCCGAAAAAAGCGCGCTCGAGGGTCAAAGCCCACGTATCCTTCGACGTGGCGAGCACGAAGGCGGTGATGCTGCCATCTGACCTGCAGGGGATATTCGTAAACGACCAGGGACGCTTCGATGATGGCACCGTACCTGAAGCGGAGAGGAAGGAGCTTGCGCGCGACCTGGTCCTTTCGTTTAACGACTATAAGGCGAAGGATGGCAGAGGCATCTTCGGCCACTGCCTGGAGGCGGAGGAGGTCTACTGGGGGAAGATGGTCGATCCCGGCCCCGATGTCCTCCTGACCCTTGACGAATACAACGTGTCCAGCAGCCTGCAGGACAAGATAGTCATGGACGCGGAACACAGCTGGCATTCATACGACGGCGTTTACGTCGCTTATGGACCCGGCATCAACGCAGCCGGTGTCGAGAGAAACGTCAACATAATCGACTTCGCACCGACCATACTGGACCTCCTCGGCGTCGATGTGCCTTCCTTCATCGACGGCCGTTCGATCGCCAGGTAGCAACACCACGGGGGCCACAGGCCTCTGGCCGTATCTTCTTGAGAGGATATCTCTGAAGGGCTTTCCCCCCTGCTGATCAGGCCTTTTTCCCGGACAACTTCCTCTTGACCGCATAAAACAGCGCCTTGTCCTCTTCGGCCAGATTTCTCGTCACCGACAGGATGATGAGGCAGAAGGCAAGGACCAAGGGGTAATAGGACAAGAGGAACCAGCGAGATATGTCCAGAAGGGGCGAAAACGCCGCGTAGAGAGCGGCCCCGGGGACAAGCATGGCAGCCAGTGACGCGAAAAACCCCTTGTTGAAAGGGTGGATCCTGTACTTGGCATAGAGATAGAGCGAATAATAGATGTTCCTCAAGGTGAGGGCTGAAAACGTGGCAACGGCCGCGCCGTTCATCCCGAAGCGCGGCGTGAGTGTCAGGTTCAAGGCCAGGTTTATCAGAACGACGACACCGGAGCTGGTCATCAACAGCTTCGACTTGCCGAAAGACAGGAGAGTCATCCCGTTGGGCCCCAGTAGCGTGTGGAAAAGTTCCCCTATACAAAGTATCTGCAGCGCTCGTGCTGCCGACACGTATTCTGCGCCATATACCAGGGCCAGCGTATCGGAAGGGAATAGGAAGAAGGTCAGGAACAGCGGGAAAGTGAATATCAGCACCCATCTGGTCGCGCTCTTATAAAGGCGACCCACCTCGTGTACATGGTTTTTGGCTATCATCTCGGAAGTGACCGACATGAAGATATGCACCAGGGACGAAAGGAAGATCGCCAGCATCTGGACCAGCAAGAACCCCGCATTGTATATGCCGACGACATTAGAAGTCCAGAAAACGCCCAGCATGAGGGTGTCTATCTGTATCATGAGATAGTTGAACGCGTCAAAGGCGAATATCGGGATGGAGAACCTCAACAGGAGAGAAGCTGTCTTCTCTCGGGCGAGAGGACCTAGCTTTATCGGGAAGCGCAGGACCGAATACAGGGCAGCAATGGCCGCCACGAGAACATAAGAAGACACCATGGCGACCAATGCGAAGGTCAATTCATTCCTGAAAGCCAGGAACGCGATGGTCAGAGCGGCACTTAAAAGGCAGGCCCCGATCTCCTGCAGGAATACCTTCACCCCCACGCGCTGAAACCCCAGGAAAAACGACGAGCTGGTATTGACGATGACCGTCAAGGGGATGAGGGGGGAAAGCCACAACATGACGTGGTACAGCTCCGGCATGTCGAATGCCAGCGATAAAGGTTTTGCGAGGACGACCGATAGCGCAGTCGCCACGGTTGTGCTTATGCCCAGGACCCACATGGAGTCATATATCGCGCCCTTCAATCTCGGCAGTTCGTCCCTGCCAAGAAAATACGCGATATATCTTTGGG
Source organism: uncultured Actinomycetota bacterium (assembly GCA_964415205.1). Taxonomy (GTDB): domain Bacteria; phylum Actinomycetota; class Geothermincolia; order Geothermincolales; family RBG-13-55-18; genus SURF-21. The sequence goes on from CAYPZH010000243.1 coordinate 4,102, forward strand.
CACCGGTCGGAAGCCCCAACGAGCAGACGAGGACATAGATCAATATTATGGTCATCCCCAGGGAATAGAGGCCATAATCCTCCGGGGTCAGGAAGCGGATGATGGTATACTGCCTCAGGAACGTTAGCACCTTTGCGATAACGAGCCCTATCAATACCAGGGTGCTGCCCTTCAGTAGGGTCTTGAGCGCCCTATCCATTATCTGGTCTGACTCGTGAGACTGAGTGGGATCCATATCGCTCTATTCCATAATGATTTTCACATTCAGACCCCTGTCTGATACGGGCATATGAGCCATCGGTATCGACACATCGTTATCCTGACGATTAGATTAATACCATAATGCG
>CAYPZH010000244.1:0-4400 GCA_964415205.1 uncultured Actinomycetota bacterium
TGCGGTTGTAGAAGAGCTGCTGCCACTGGCGCACCATGCCCAGGTAGCCGTTGTTGATTATAGCCACCTTCACCGGGGCGCCCTCCAGCACCGCCGTCGCCATCTCCTGCATGGTCATCTGGAAACTGCCGTCGCCGGCGATGTCGAATACCACGTCCCTGGGCTTGCCCAGCTGCGCCCCGATGGAGGCGGGAAAGCCGAAGCCCATGGTCCCCAGCCCCCCGGAGGTGACGAAGCGCCGCGGCTTCTCCATGGGGTAGAACTGGGCCGCCCACATCTGGTTCTGCCCCACCTCGGTGCACACGATGGCGTCCCCCCCGGTAACCTCGTGGATCTTCTCCACCACGTACTGTGGCTTAAGGCCGGGCCCCTTCTCGTAGGTCAGGGGATATTTTTCCTTCCACTCCTTCAACAGGGAATCCCATTGGCCACGGTCGGGCGCGCTCGCTTCTGTGCCCATCTCCTTGATGACGGTGTTCAGGTCCTTCAGCACCTGCTTGCAGTCCCCGACTATGGGGATGTGGGCGCGCACGTTCTTGCTTATCTCCGCCGGGTCGATATCGATGTGGATGACCTTGGCCTTGGGCGCGAACTCCGAGAGCTTGCCGGTGATGCGGTCGTCGAAACGCGCCCCCACGGCGATGATGAGGTCGGTCTCGCAGATGGCGTAGTTGGCGCACCTGGTGCCATGCATGCCCAGCATGCCCAGGGAGAGGCGGTGGCTCTCCGGGAATACCCCCTTGCCCATGAGGGTGTGGGTGACGAAGATGCCGTTCGCGGTGGCGAGCTTCTTCAGCTCCGCCTCCGCTCCTGAAGTAACCGCCCCGCCGCCGACGTAGATCACCGGGCTCCTTGCTTCGAGTATGGCGTGTGCGGCCGTCTTTATCTGTTTCTTGTGCCCCTTGAAAGTGGGCTTGTAGCCGCGCAGCGCGGGATGCTCGCGCCGGCGGTATTCAAGCTCGCCGCGGGAGACGTCCACCGGGAGGTCGATGACCACCGGCCCCGGACGGCCGGTGCTGGCGATATAGAAGGCCTCCTGCACCACGTCCGGTATGTCCGCCGGGTCCTTGACCAGGTAGTTGTGCTTGGTGATGGGCAGGGTGATGCCGGTGGTGTCCGCTTCCTGAAAGGCGTCGGTGCCGATGAGGTTGGTGGCCACCTGCCCGGTTATGGCCACAAGGGGCACGGAGTCCATGTAGGCGTTGGCTATCCCGGTGACCAGGTTGGTGGCACCCGGCCCCGAGGTGGCGATGCATACCCCGACGCGCCCGGTCACGCGTGCGTATCCGTCCGCGGCGTGTGCCGCGCCCTGCTCGTGCCTGGTGAGCACCTTGCGGATCTTGCTGGCGTAGAGCACGTCGAACACCGGCAGCAGCACGCCGCCGGGGATGCCGAAGAGTATCTCCACGCCTTCGGCCTCGAGGCTCTTCACCAACGCCTGCGCACCGGTAGTCTTCACGCTCACCACCTTCTCACGTCATTCAGCTTCCCTCAAGCCGCAGCCTCACCGCCCCCCGGCTGGCGCTGGAGACCCGCAGCGCGTACTCGGCTAGCGCGCCCTCCGTCACCTTGGGCGCGGGAGGCCTCCATGCCTCTTTCCTGCGGCGTATCTCGGCGTCCTCCACCGCGAGCCGTATGCGGCGGCCGGGGATATCCAGCTCAATGGTATCTCCTTCCTCCACCAGGGCTATGGTACCGCACTGCGCGGCCTCGGGTGAGACGTGCCCGACGGCGGCCCCGTGCGAACCGCCCGAGAAGCGTCCGTCGGTGATCAAAAAGACTTTGTCTTCCATGCCCAATCCGGTAATCAGGGAGGTCGGCGTGAGCATTTCCCGCATACCGGGGCCGCCCTTGGGGCCTTCATAGCGAATGACGACGACATCCCCATACCGGCAAGGGTGGCGGTGGGGTTGAGCATCTCGCGCATCCCGGGGCCTCCCCGCGGTCCCTCGTAACGCACCACGATGACGTCCCCCTCCCTGATGCGCCCTGCCAGCATGGCCTCCACCGCTTCCTCCTCACCGTCGAAGACGCGCGCGGGGCCGCGGTGGCGCAGCAGGTTCTCCGGCACGGCGGACTGCTTGACCACCGCACCCTCGGGGGCCAGGTTGCCGGCGAGGATGGCCAGGCCACCGGTGGGCATGTATGGGTCGTCCACCGGCCTCAGCACCTCCGGGTTGAGGGTGGCCTTGCCCGCGACGATGTCCCCGATGCGGTCAGCCGCCACGCAGGGTGCGTCAAGATCGATGAGGCCCTTTTTGGCCAGCTCCCCCATAACCGCCGGGACCCCACCCGCCTCGTGCAGGTCCTGCATGTGGTGGCGCCCCTCTCCCGCCGGGCTGATGCGCGCCAGGTTGGGGGTGGCATCGCACACCTCCTGCATGGTCTTCAGGTCTAGTTCGATCCCCGCCTCGTAGGCGATGGCCAGGAGGTGGAGGACGGTATTGGACGAACCGCCGACGGCCATGTCCACCGCCAGGGCGTTGCGCAGCGAGGCCGGGGTGATGATGTCCCGCGGCTTGCGGCCGATGTGCAGCATCTCCATGACCGCTATCCCCGCCTGCTTGGCCAGGCGCAGGCGCTCGGCGTATACCGCCGGTATGGTGCCGTTGCCGGGCAGTCCCATCCCTATGGCTTCGGTAAGGCAGTTCATGGAGTTTGCGGTGAACAGTCCCGCGCAGCTGCCGCATCCGGGGCACCCCTCGTTCTCCAGCTCCGCCAGCTCCTCGGGCTCCATGCGGCCCGCCTCCACCGCGCCCTGGGCCTCCATAACGGTGATGAAATCGACGTCCCGCCCGCGGTGACGGCCGGCCAGCATGGGGCCTCCGCTAACCACCACCGCGGGTATGTTCACCCGCGCAGCCGCCATGAGCATGCCCGGGTCGATCTTGTCGCAGTTTGTCACCAGCACCAGGGCGTCGAAGGCGTGCGCCCTGGCCATCATCTCCACGCTGTCCGCGATGTTCTCGCGCGAGGGCAAGGAGTAACGCATGCCACCGTGGCCCATGGCGATGCCGTCGCAGATGCCGATGGCCCCGAACTGCATGGGGGTCCCCCCCGCCATGCGCACGCCCGCCTTTACCGCGTCCGCGACCATCTGCAACTGGGTGTGGCCTGGTATTACCTCGTTCGCGGCGCACGCAATCCCCACCCACGGCTGCTCGATCTCGCGGTCCGTATAGCCTATGGCCTTGAGCAGTGAGCGGTGGGGCGCCCTGGCCAAGCCTTTTTTAGCGCTATCGCTAATGCATTCCATTATTTACCTCCCGAAAAGCAGGCACGATGTCCCGAAACGGAGTTATAGATTGTATTATTTAGATTATATAAGCACCCGTCAAGCTGAAACGCTGGAAATATCCAGGTAAATCCCCTGTGAATAGGGGTTGGGAATATACGCATCAAGCCCGGTTGGTGTGGCTGCCTCGCCCTTGCTTCGTCAAACGGGGCGCTCGCCCTCGCAGAGGACCCCCTCCTTGCGGAAGATCATGATGCAGGCGTCGCGCATGTACTCGATGCCGTTGTCCTCGCAATAGGAGGAGGCCGCGTCGGACTCGGAGCCTGGCTGCATCCATATGCGGCCCAGGCCTGCCTCCTTCGCCTCCCTGACCACCTTTTCCGTGACCTTGGGGGGGACCACGGTGATGACCAGCTGGGGCCTTTCGGGAAGGCTGGCCAGGTCCGGATAGCACGGCACTCCCTCTATCTCGTCGACGGAAGGGTTGACCCCATAGGTCTCATAGCCCGCGTTCCTGAGGTCCATGAGCACCTTGTATCCGTATTTCTCCTTGTCCCGGGACGCCCCCACCACCGCGACCACGTCGATCTTCTGCAGGTCCAGCTCCATCATCAGGCATTCCTCCTAGACCCATTTTAACAGAACCGCTCCGTGCGGCTCGCGCCGGGCTTTCCCGAGTAATTGCGCCCTGCGGGAGATCCCGGACCCCACATCTTGCGCTTCTATCCTTGTGCCGCATCCTCAGGATAGTAAGGCTAGCCGCCGGGGATGCTGCCGTCAGGGTTGTCTACCCATGTGCCGCATCCCCGCGAAGCAAAACGAGGCCAGGCTGTACGGCCCAACCTCGGTATCCGGCTTTTCTATTCGCCGGCCTTTTCCAGTTCCTCGATGCGCTTGCGGATGTTCTCCAGCTGCTGGGAAAGGAACTCGGACTGCCTCTTAAGGTAGTCCAGTTCGTTTACGCTAGCGGCCGCCGGACCTGTTCCCGGCCACGCTTGAAAGGCCTGCTGCATCTGCGGGGTAGGCCAACGGCCGGTGGTGAGGTATTCCGCACAGGGCCCCAGTCCGCTGGCGCTGCGCCCCTGCCATCCCGGGCTGTAACCGAACCTCATCCAGCCGGGAAGGCCGGTGGCGTAATACATGTTCCTGTTGCCATATCCTCCCA
>CAYPZH010000245.1:0-4398 GCA_964415205.1 uncultured Actinomycetota bacterium
ACCTGACCCCCGACTACATCACGCTGGTGAGCTCGACTGCGGTGCCCGCCGCGAGCAGGAAGGCGATCGCGACAGCGACCACGGCGGCGATGACCCTGCGGTTGCGAAGCCCCCTCCCGCCCTCGCGCGCGAACTCGAGCATCTCTGAACGCATGCAGAACAGGACCACCCCCATGACCACGGCCAAGCCTCCGATGACGATCCCCTCGCTCTCCATCGTCTAAGCATCTCACCGACGGCGCGGCGGGGCAATCGCCGTCGGCGTGCGCTTGTACGGATCCCGAGGCGCCGGATACCGCCGCGTCGCGCCCTGAGCATCGTTTTACCTGTGCCATGCGGACACCCCCGCGGCGGGGTAAGCGCGGCAGCCGCTGCACGTTGGCGCTGGCCGCCCGGAGGCGAAAAATAATACTTGACATAGTTTATATAAATAATAAAGTTATATAACATACTCATAAAGAGTGAGACGGACCGGCGGGCGAGACCCCGGCCGGGAGGTACCTGGCAAGAAGGAGCGAGGTGGAGAGATTGATCGGCGAGACCCTGGCCGAGAGGTACCTGGTAAAGGAGAGCTCCTACAGCGGAGAGTGCCTCTCCACCTACACGGCCGTGGACATGGCCCTCGAGATAGAGGTGGATGTCGACGTCCTAGCGAGGGATGTGAGCGATTGCGTCATCCCGGCCGGACGCCTGAAGGAGGTCCTCGACGCCGCGATGCACGTGCGTGGCGCGCACGTATTTCCCATGCACGGATGGGGGGAGGAAAAAGACCGCGGGTTCTTCTACATGGTGAGGGAAAAGGCATGCGGCGCGCCCCTGAGCGAGGTGCTCGCGTGCGCGGGCGAGCTGCCCCCCCAGCAGGTGGTTGAGGTGACCGCCGCGGTGGTGGAAACCCTGGCCGAGGCCTACGGCAAGGGCATTTTCTATCTCGGCGTCAACCCGGGGCAGGTGTGGCTGGACGGCAGGAAAGGCGTCAAGCTCATCCGCGTGGGTTACGGCTGGCTCCTGGAGGAGATGGAGCCGGGACTGGCGGCGCGCGTTTCGCCATACCGGGCTCCGGAGACGGATGGAGCCAAGGAGGGCTCCCGCACCTCCGACATATATTCCCTGGCGGTGATGGTACGCGAGATGCTGCCAGCCGGGGAAGGCGGCGCGCGTCTCGATGCCCTGCTCGCCAGGGCCACGGACCCGCTCCCCAACCGCCGCCCCTCCTCGCCACGGCTGCTGTTGGAACAGCTGGAGCCGGGAGGGCACGGCGGCGAGGGCGCAAGGCTGCCCCTGGACCCACCGGCAAGGGAACAAGAGGTTGGCGACGGGGGCGTCCCGCCCGCCGCACCGGGAGGGTTCCTGCTCACCTCGGGGCCGTCGCGGCGTCCGCGCCGGCGCGCCCTGCGCAACCTCCTTGTCATACTCGCGGGGGGGCTGGCACTGTGGCTGGTCTTCGCGGCGGTTGCGGGCATGGTGGGCGGTAGAAAACATGAGGAGACGCTGGACGCTTCCTGCCTGGAGCAGACGGTCACCCTGCCCGACCTGCAGGGGCTCACCGCCGAAGAGGCCGAGGTGATGGTCGAGGAACTAGGCCTGCACTGCACGTCGCGCGAATCCCCCTCCCGCCTCTGGTCCGCCGGCAGGGTCGCTGCCCAGGAGCCCGAAGGGGGCTCGGTGATGCGGCCTGGCGACACGGTGTGCCTGGTCGTCAGCTCGGGGAGGGAAGAGGTCGACGGACCGCAGGCCGGCGCCGGACAGCAGGGCGATAGCACGCCGTCCCCCGTGCCCGCCGGGCAGGAAGTGGAGGCCCCGCAGGAGCCGGAAACAGGCTCCTCCGCACAGGCGCCCGCGCCGGCGCCACCGCCTGCACCGGCCCCCTTGCCTCCGCGCGCCGTCCCCGCCGTCTCCTCGGGAAGCGGGCCCGCGCCGCTATACGTGGTCATGGACGGCAGCGCTTCCTACGACCTCGACGGCAGCATCGTCCGCTACGTCTGGCACTGCGGGGACGGCACGGTCATCGAGGGGGTCAGGGCGCAGCACGTCTACGACCCCGCGATCATCCCCGCCCGTTTTCAAGTGGTACTGGAGGTATACGACAGCGACGGCATGAGTGATTCCTCCGCGGTCGAACTGGAGGTATATTGAATTGCCCTTCACCCGGAAGGAGAGCCGCTCCGAGAGGCCGGCCGGTGAGGAAGGCGCGCGCTGGCACCGCCGGGTTTTTACCCAGCCGGGGTGCCGGCAGGCCTTCCGGGCGGGGAGCCCGCCAGGCGGCTGGAGGAGCGGAAAGGCACCCTTCACTAGCCGGGCATCAGCCCACCCTCTGCTTATCATCCTCCTCTTAACCCTCCTCATCATCTCCTTCCACCCGCTGACCCCCCCGGCCGCCGCGGCCGGGGGGTCGGCGCCCACCTTCAAGTGGCCCGCCAGGGGCGATGTGCTGATTCCTTTCGTGGCCGCACAGGGCAGGTACGGCGCGGGCGGCCATGCCGGCATCGACATCTCCCTGGCGCGGGGCAGTGAGGTCCGCTCCTCCGCGGACGGGACGGTCAGCTTCGCCGGGAACACCCCGGTGGGGATATGCGTGAGCGTCATCCACGACGGCGGGTTCAAGACCACTTACGTATCCCTTGCCTCCGCGACGGTAAAACGCGGGCAGGAATTGCGCTGCGGACAGGTGCTGGGCACGAGCGACGGGTCGAAAGACCGTTCAAGCTCCTCTCCCCACCTGCATTTCGGCATTTACCTGAACGGCGTGGCCATAGACCCCATTCCGCTGTTGCAGGGAGGGCTGCTCGATCCCGGCGAGAGCCTGTTCCTCGGACCGTGGGAGGACCAGGAGGCCTTCGACGCCTACTTCAGCCATCAACAAGGGGGAGGGTTCTTCGACTGGCTGGGCCGCGGCCTCAGCGCCGCCGGCAGGGCCATCGCGAATGCGTGCAAAACGCTGGCGGGGGCGGCCTGGCGCTGGACCTGCCGGGCCGCCCGGGCGGTGGGGGGAGCCGCCGCGGCGTTTTACCACACCTGTATCGAGCCCTGGTTCTCCCCCCTGTGCCGGGGCGTGGCGGAAGCGGCGCGTGCGGTGCTGTCCAACCGCTATGTCCAGGCGCTCCTGGCGGGGCTGGCCGCCGCGGCGCTCGTATGCCTCGCGGTGGTGGGCATCGCTTTTCTCTTCGGCCTCTCCCTTCTCGTCACCGTGACCGCGGCCGTGGTGGGGAGCCTGGCCGCCATCGGTTACGCGGTCTATTACGCCTTTGCCTCCGGCGACGCCTTTTCCTTCGGGGGTTGTTTTCTCGCCTCCCTGAGCGTGGGGGCCGCGGCCGCCGGCACCTGCCTGCTGCTCTCCTACCTGGCTCCGCTCATCGGCTCGGGCTGGTCCGGCCTGGGCTGGATGGGGTTCGGCAAGGCTTTCCTGGTCCATGGCGTCGCGGACTCCCTCGTCTACATAGTCTTCTGCCTCATCACCGGGAGAGAGGTGTCACCGATGTGCGTGCTGGCTTCGTTCCTCATCGGCGGAGTCACCGGGGGCATCGGAAAGCTGGTCACAACGGGCCTCCTTTCGCAGGGGGCCGCGCAGGCAGTGGCGGCGGGATGGCTTTCATCGGGGGGTACGCTGCTGGGCACGCGGGGGGCTGCTGCTATATCCACGCTGGCGTGGGCGTCGGTCAGGCGTCTGGCGGACAGGGCCGCCTACGTCGTCCTCTGCGGCTGCACGGGTTTCCTGGGCGACGTCTTGGTGCGCGGCTTGAGCGGCGGCACGCCTTCCATCACCGAGTCGCTGCTCTGTTTCGGGGGCGGCTGCCTGGCCGGGATGGTACACCTCGCCGCCGGCGGCAAGGGCCTGGCGGGAGTGCTCTCGCGCGTGAGCCGGGGCAGGATCGAGATAAGCAGCGACCTGCTCAAGGCGCTGCTGAGCAAGTCTTTTGCCCGGGGGTTCAAGGAGGGGGCGTCGCTGCTGCTGCGCCGGTTGGGAGGGCGCGGGAGGAAAGCGGGAGAGTCCCTGTGGCGCTTAGAGACAGGAGGTGAGATATGAGATGAAGGACAATATGCCGACCTGGCCCCAGATGCTGGTCATCATGCTTTTCGCCACGGCGGCCGTTTTTTGCGGTTATTTCCTGAGCCGCACCGGGGGTGAGTGGGGCGCCTCGGCCTGGGCTCTCCTGGCGCTCTTTTTGCTCTCCTGCGCCGGTTTCCTGGTCGCGGTGCTCCTCTTCTACCTGCGCCCGCAGTACGGTCCCAGGGCGGTCCCGTTCCTGATTGCGTTCATGCTCGGCCACTTTCTGCTGGTGGCGTTGCTTTGGGCCATGGGGGTGCTCGGTTGACGGCGGTCGCCGCGCTCAAAGGGCCTGGGTGCGGGAAGAGCGCGGCTCCTCCTCGTGGTGTTGCACGGCATGAGTCCGCGGGGTCCTG
>CAYPZH010000246.1:0-4389 GCA_964415205.1 uncultured Actinomycetota bacterium
GGCGTTCTTCGCGTAGTATATGCGCGTGGTCGTGGCGCAGTGCCCCTTCCAGACCACGTGGGCGGCGCCGCTGCCGTCCAGGGCTATCTGGGGGGATGCGTTTTCGTAGGTATCGGGGGAGAGGTTCCGGAGTTCCCACGTGCCTCCCGTATCCCGGGTGTATAAGATCACATCTTTAGAACCGTCGCTCCCCTTCCATACCACGTGGGGAAGGCCGCTTCCGTCTACGGCTATCTGGGGATCGTCGTTATCGGTGATGAAGAAGGAGAGGGTAAGAGCCGACCACCCGCCCCCGGTGTTCTTCGCGTAGTATATGCGCCTGGTCGTAACATCGTCCCCGGACCACACCACGTGGGGGTTGCCGTTCCCGTCCAGGGCTATACCGGGATCGCTGTTGGCGGTGGTTCCCGTGGATAGTTCATGCGGGGCCGACCACCCTCCACCCGTGTTGCTGGCATAGTAGACATGCTGGATGTCGCTGGCGTCTTTCCCGTACCACACCACGTGGGGATCGCCGTTCCCGTCCAGGGCTATCTGGGCGCCTGCGGCATCCTTGATGTCCGGTGAGATGTTCCGGGGTGTCGTCCAACCGCCTTCAGTCTCTCTCGAATAGAAGATGCGAAAATCCACCCCATCATGTCCGCGCCAGACCGCGTGGGGACGCCCGTTGCCGTCCACTTCTATATCTGCCTGCTCGCTATAGTCGATGTCCGGTGATAGCGACAGGGGTGTCGTCCAACCGCCCGAGGTTTTTTTCGCGTAGTAGACCTGGCCGGTATCGTCGACCCCGTTCCAGACCACATGGGTGTTGCCGCTCTCATCCACCGCCATCTGAGGCATGTTGTTTAAGCCCGTTTCAGGGGAAAGGCTTAACGGTTCCGACCATCCCGGCGAGGAACAGCAATGAGGTATATAGCAATATGTGGTGACCAAGGCAAGCACGGCCGCCAGCGCCAGCCCTATACGCCTTCTCCCCACCTTCCTTCCGATCCCCCCGGTTCGCGCCTGCCCGTCCATGATCACACCTCCATGCGATAGATATGTGCTCCCATGCCCTGTTGCAGTATCGAACGGCATCAAGAGAGAATGCTTATGCGCCCTTCTAGAACGTTTATTTCCTCTTCAAGCGGGGCTTAAACTCCCTGGCTTGTCCCTTCCGGGGTCAACCCTCGACCGGGACAAGAAGCCCATCCCTTCCGGAGTCACTCTCTGCCGTGCCTCTATTCGGATGATGTTGTCATGTCGCAACGTCCCTGTCCGGGCCTGACCCCAATGGGGACACAACGTCCCTGTCCGGGGTTGACCCCAATGGGGACACAACGTCCCTGTCCGGGGTTGACCCCAATGGGGACGATGGAGAGGAGGCGGGTTATTCCTCGAGGAGCAGGGTGATGTCGCCGCTGGAGACCTCCACATCGATCTGCAGGGTGATGAGGGTCTTGCGGAAGGCGCCGTTCACGTACACGGCCCCGTCGCCGTCCTCGGAGTCCAGGGTCATGCCGCGGGCGCTGACGTCGCCGGAGCGGGTCCTGGTCCTAACGCGCACCCCCACGTCTGCGGGCAGGCGCAGGGTGACGTCCCCGGAGGAGGTGGAGATGTTGGCCCCCAGGGTGCTCTCCCACTGCCCCAGCAGGTCCACGTTGACGTCGCCGCTGGAGTTCTCCACGTCCAGCTCTATATAAGTGCCGTATCTTCCCTTCAGCAGGAGGTCCACGTCCCCGCTGCTGGAGTCGAGGTTCACCCGCCTCAGGGCGGGAAGCTCCCCCGAGAGGTCAACGTTTATATCGCCCGAACTGGCGTCCACGGACAGGGTGCGAAGGTCGAGGGCCTTGAGGTCGAAGTCACCGTCCCCGCTGGAGAGCGCTGCCGCGAGGTCCAGGGGCACGCTGCCCGAGAAACGGATGTCCCAGTGGTTGCGTATGAACCAGAAGGCGGGAACCCGCCAGTCGCCGCCCTGCTTCACGCTGAGCTCGCCCGCGTCCTGCCTTACCCGGTAGTCGATCTCCGGTTCCCACCTCTTCACGTTGTAGGTGAAGGTGCCCTCGAAGAGGTCTCCCGCCCCGCCGCTCACCTCCAGGCTGCCGGAGTCGATCTCCAGGCTGGCGGAGACGCTCTGCGCCCCCTGCGCCCCCACGGTCCTGGTGACGGTCTCCGTCCTGCCGATGTTGATGACCACCCACGGCACCACCGCCGCCGCGAAGATGAGCAGGAGGGAGAGGTTCACCACCCCCAGCACGATGCCCGCCGTGGCCAGGCTGGAACCGCCCGTCTCCCCGCCGGAGCGCCTGATGCCGCTTTTGGCGATGATGCCGAAGACGATGGCCACCACGGCCGCGATGAAGGGCAGGCAGAGGAAGGAGAGGATGCCCAGGACCAGCGAGGCCACCGCGAGGCCGCTGGTCCTTGACGCGGCGATGTCTGGGGCCGGGGGAGGGGTATAGGGCGCCGGGGGCACGATGGGCGCGGCGGGCGCTGCGGTCCCCTCTCCCGCCGGCGGTCCTTCCCGGCCCGCGCCCGCAGCCGCTTCCCCCGCGGGTTCCCAGGCCGTCTCGTGCGCCTCACCCCCGGGCTCCCAGGCCGTCTCCGGCGCCTCGCCGCCTGCCGGCGCGTCCACATCCCCCGCGGGTTCCCGGGCCGTCTCGGGCGCGGCCTCCCCGACGGACCCTCCCGCCAGGCGTGAGCCGCACTGGCGGCAGAAGGCATCCCCCCCGGCGACCTCTACGCCGCACTTGTTGCAGTAAGCCATGCCGGCCTCCTTCCCCCACCCGGGTCTTTCCCCGCCTGTCGGCGGACGGGCGGTGCGAGCAGGCGGGAGAGCCCCCGCCTAATCCTTATCGCGCCCGGCTCTCAGCCCGGCCAGCTTCTTGTACATCCCGCGTATGCCGTTGAGATATATCAGCGCGGTGACGGCCAGCGCGATATAGAAGCCCACCCGGCTTTTCTCCCGCAGGGTCGCGAAGTTGATGGTCCATCCCGCCCCGAAGACGCGCGGCACCACCACGCGCGGGTCGTCGGGGTTCCACATCCTCTCCTTTATCCTGCCCAGGGTGGGCACCCTGAAGTCGTAGGGCATACCCAGCAGCTTTCCGTGCAGTTCCACGCCCTCACCTCCTTACGCCCTATCATACACCGCGGTGCATGAAATCCTCGATCAGCCCCACCACCAGGTCGGGGTACTCGTAGTTGGGGCAGTGGCCGCAGTCCGGGACCACGTGCAGGACGGCGTGCTCCAGCACGTCCCGCAGGCGCTCGGACTCGGACGGCTTCACCGAGGGGTCGTTGTCGCCCTGGATGATGAGCACCGGCGACTTTATCGCGGGCAGCTCGGGGTCGAGGTCCATCGCCCTGAGCATGCGGGTGGTCCCCACCAGCGCCTCCTTGCTGAGCAGGCTGGCCTGGGCCACGGCGCCCTCCAAAAAGTCGGGGGGGAGGTTGTCCGGGTGGCGCACCGAGGACTTGATCAGCGCGGCGCATATGCCCGGCCCCCACACGGGATAGATGAGACCGAGGAGGAAAGGGAGGAGGGGGACGCGTACCTGCCAGGTCATCCCCCTGGCGCTTGCGGGAGCGTCCACGAGCACCAGCCGCTCCACCCTGTCCGCGTAGCGGGAGGCATAGCGCATGCAGATGGACCCGCCCATGGAGTGTCCCACCAGGCTGATGCGCGGCAGCTCCAGCGCCTGGCGCAGCTCGTCCAGCACGTGGGAGAAGCCGTCCAGGTCGAAGGCGAAATCCTCCGGGATGGCGGAATCGGCGTGCCCCGGCAGGTCGGGCACGATGACGCGGAAACGCTCCGAGAGCCAGGGGGACATGAGGTACCACAGCGCCCCCGAGCCTATCCACCCGTGCACCAGCATGAGGGCGTCGCCCTCGCCCTCGTCCGTATAGCTCATCAGCGCCCCACCCACGCTCAACTCCGGCATGGGCCTCTCCTTCACACCCTCCAACGCCCCGCAGCAGAACGGGTGTCCGCTGTCTCTAAGGTATCCGAGCGGCGGGGATAATTCAACTCGGGGACACGGCCTCTCAGCCTTTTTCGAGCCAAAGCGCCCGGCGAAAGGTTACAGCATCTTGCGGTGCCATGGTCGCGCCAGGTGCTGATGAAGGAGCGGAAAAGGCCGGTAGAAAAGGGAACGGCAGGCAGATTTCAGCAGGCAAATTTGAACAAGGGTAAACAATACGAGAAAGCGGTGCTATAATCGACCTGCTGCCCCGCTTCCACGACCACATTTATGCCTAATTATTATAACATATCCATCTTGACAGATATTTTTCCTTCGGGTAGACTTTCACCACTGCTTGCAGGCGGGGAACTGTGCTGAGCGAAGGTTGACAGAGGGCTTATGGGCGGAGATATCATCGCCGAGAAGTTCGCTCTCCTCAAGACGC
>CAYPZH010000247.1:0-4345 GCA_964415205.1 uncultured Actinomycetota bacterium
CGTCCTGCGCCTGGGGGACCGAAAATACGACCTGGGCGAGCGCACCCTGGTGATGGGGGTGGTGAACGTGACGCCGGACTCCTTTTCCGACGGCGGTATGTTCGCGGACGCGAAAGCGGCGGTAGAGCATGCCCTGCGCCTGGCGGAAGAGGGCGCTGACATCCTGGACATCGGCGGCGAATCCACGCGACCCGGGTCGGACTTCATAACCCTGGACGAGGAACTGCGCCGGGTCATACCGGTGATCGAGGAAGTGCTGGAGAAGACGGACGTCCCGGTGTCCATCGACACCACCAAGGCCGAGGTGGCGAGGCAGGCGCTGGGGGCGGGTTGCGCCATGGTCAACGAGATAAGCGCCATGCGCCTCGATCCCGAGATGCTGCCCCTGGTGGTCAACAAGAAGGTGCCCTTCTGCCTCATGCACATGCAGGGCATGCCCAAGGACATGCAGGTCGAGCCGCATTACGATGACGTCATCGGTGAGATCGCCGCCTTCCTGCGCGAGCGGGCCGAGGCTGCGGAGGAGGCGGGCGCTGACCCCTCCGACATCATGATCGATCCCGGCATCGGTTTCGGAAAGACGCTGCAGCACAACCTGGAGATCATCCGCCGCCTCGGCGAGCTGAAGTCCCTGGGCTACACGCTTGTCCTGGGCACCTCGCGCAAGAGCTTCATCGGCAGGATTCTCGACCTGCCCGAGGGCGAACGGGTGGAGGGGACGGCGGCCAGCGTCGCGCTGGGCATCATGGGCGGCGCGGATATAGTGCGCGTGCACGACGTGAAGGAGATGGTGCGCGTGTCCAGGGTGAGCGACGCAATCCTGGGCAAGGGATAAGGAGAGGCACATTGGGCAAGGCACAGAAACTGAAACAGCAGCGCAAAATGGAAGAGGAGAGGAAGAAGCGAGAGGAAAGGGCTAAGACCTGGCGTACGGTCATCATCGTCATAGCCAGCATCGCCACCATCGCCGTGACCGTGGGCCTCATCTTTCTGGTCAACTACCTGAAGGAGAAAGAGGCCGAAGAGCCGGCAGCGGGCGATTATCAACAACAATTAGAAGAGGCGCAAGCCCTGGATGCCAGCGTGCCCAACGTTCCTGACGAGATCGGTGTTTCCAACCTGCGGGGCGGGGTGGCCATGGCCAAACCAAGCGATCCCGAGACGCAGGAACCACTGCCGGATTCAGCGCAGAACGAGTTCTACATCCTCAAACAGGACTCCACCTTCCTGGACCCCTATTTCACCGTTTTCGGACAGGTCACAGAGGGTATGGATATCGTGGATGCCCTGACCACGGAGGATTACCTGATGGCTTCAGAGGTCCGTGAGGTGGAAGGGGATGAACCGGCCAGGGAATGGATACTGAATACCAGCAAGGGGACCATAGTGGTCCGCCTGTTGACACAAGAAGCACCCCTCACTACCCAGCACATCATCGACCTCACGGGGCAGGGGTTCTATAACGACCTCAAGTGGTACCGGGTGGAGGATTTCGTGGTGCAGACCGGCAGTCATGCAAGATCATTGTCCACCCAACCGGTGAGCGAGATTCCGGTGGAGGAGGGAACGACTGACGGCGACCTCTAAGAGATCGCGCGAAGGGAGTTACGGCGTGGCAAAGGTCGTCATCTCCGGCATCGAGGCCTTCGCCTACCACGGGTGCACGCCCGGGGAGAAGAGGAAGGGGCAGGAATTTCTCGTGGACATCGAGCTGGAATACGATGCCGCACGGGCGGTGGAGGCCGACGACCTGGGCGAGGCGGTCGACTACGATTCCCTGGCCGTGGAGGTGCACGAGCTGGTCACGCGGGAGAGGTACGACCTCATCGAGACCCTGGCGGCCCGCATCGGGGAGCACGTCATGGGCATGACCCCCGCCTCGCGCCTGCTGGTGAGGGTGAGCAAGCCGCGGGCCCCCATGAGCCGCAAGGTCGGCGGGGTGGCGGTGGAGATGGTCTTCGAAAGAGATGTACGATAAGGGAGAGCACCGGGTCTATCTGGGCCTGGGGAGCAACCTGGGCGACCGCAGGAAAAACCTGCTTGCGGCCCTGCGCCTCCTCGACGGCATGGAGGGCGTGCGTGTGACGGAGGTGTCCGCGGTATACGAGACGGAGCCTTGGGGCGTGCAGGAGCAGCCTGATTTCCTCAACCTGGTAGCCGTGGTCTCGACGAGCCGCAGCCCGCGCGCCATGCTCGCGGCCTGCGGCGAGGTGGAGAAGAGACTGTGCCGGGTGAGGGAGGAGCGCTGGGGTCCGCGCGTCATCGACGTCGACATACTCCTCTACGACGATATCAGGGTGGAGGAGGAGGACCTGGTGATACCCCACCCGCGCATGCTGGAGAGGGAATTCGTGCTCGTCCCGCTGCTGGAGCTCCAGCCGGACATATCGCTGCCGGGACTGGGGCGAGCGCCCCGGCCTGGCGATAACGCGGGCCGCGACAGGGTGCGGCTTGCCTTCCGTTATGGCGAGGAGGAATGGCATGGCAAAGAGGGTTGACCGCTTCGCGATCATCGGCGGCGGCAGGGTCGGGACCGCCGTAGCGCAGATCCTGCAGCGTGAAGGGGAGCGGGTGGTGGCCGTCGCCTCCCGCAGCGATGAGTCCCTGCGCTCCGTCGCTCAGCATATCAAAGGGGCCTTTCTGACCACGGACGTGGTGGAGGCGGGCGGCAAGGGAAACGTCATCATCATCACCACTCCGGACGACCTCATCGCCGACACCTGCCTTAGCCTGGTGAGTGGGAAAGCGGTACAAAAGGGCGACCACATCGTGCACATGAGCGGGGCCCTCGGACTGGACGTGCTCGAGCCCGCAGGGGAGCTAGGTGCCCACATGGCCTGCGTGCACCCGCTGCAGACCTTCGCCGACGTGCGCGGCGCGGTGAGGAATATCCCCGGCTCTGTCTTCGCGGTGACCGCGCGCGATTCGCATACCCAGGCGTGGGCCGAGAAGCTGGTGGCCAGGCTGGGCGGAGAGCCGGTGCCACTGGCCGAGGAGAACAAGACCCTCTACCATATCGGGGCCGTGGTGGCCAGCAACCTGCTGGTGGCCCTGGAGCATGCCGCCGAGCTGGTCTACCAGGAGATCGGGCTGCAGCATGAAAAAGCCCTCAAAGCCCTCATGCCGCTTATCGAGGGGACGGTGAAGAACCTCAAGAGGCTGGGGACCGAGAAGGCCCTTACCGGACCGGTGGCGCGCGGCGACATAGGAGTGCTGCGGCGCCACCTCGAATGCATGCAGCGGGAGGAAAAGGAACGGCTGCTCAAAGTGTATACGGCCCTTTCCGTTTTCGCCCTCGATCTCGCCGAAAGCGATGTGAGCAAGGCGCGCTGCGAGGAGATAGAGGAACTGCTCCAGCATTTCTCGTAAGGACGGTCAGCCACAGCCTTTTACCGACGCGGAGGCGCAGATGCTCGTCTTGAACTCCATAAACGAGATGAGGAAGGCGGCACTCGAGCAGCGCCGCGCCGGCATTACCGTAGGGCTGGTCCCCACCATGGGGTTCTTCCACGCCGGCCACATCTCGCTCATGCAAACCGCCCGCGAGGAGTGCGGCTTCGTCGTGGTCAGTATCTTCGTCAACCCCACCCAGTTCGGTCCCGGGGAGGACCTGGAGGACTACCCGCGCGACTTCGAGCGGGACGTGAAGATGGCGGATCAAGCCGGGGTCGATTGCATCTTCAACCCCGGGGCGAGCGAGATGTACCCCGAGCCGTATCTCACCTATGTCGAGGTCGAGAAAGCCGGCGCCGTCCTGTGCGGCGCTTCCCGCCCCGGCCATTTCCGCGGCGTGGCGACGGTGGTGGCCAAGCTGTTCAACATCGTGCCCGCCCATCGCGCGTACTTTGGCCTCAAGGACGCACAGCAGGTGTGGGTGATCCGCAGGATGGCGAGGGACCTGGACTTCGACATCGAGGTCGTGGCCTGCCCTACGGTGAGGGAGAGCGACGGACTGGCCATGAGCTCTCGCAACACCTACCTGGAGCCGGAGGAGCGCAGGGCCGCGGCGGTGCTTAACCGCTCGCTGCGGCTGGCGGAAGACCTGGTAGCGGCGGGGGAGCGCGACGCGGCCGCAGTGATCTCGGAGATGAAGAGGCTCATAGACGCGGAACCGCTGGTGCGGACCGAATACATAGAGGCAGTGGACTGGGAGAGCCTGGCGCCGGCGGCGAGCCTGGACGGCGAGGTGCTCATCGCCCTGGCGGCGAGGGTAGGCAGGGCACGCCTGATAGACAATGTGCTCCTGGGAGTAAACCCCCCCTGAAACGCTTACCTACCCGTGCCGGGCACGGACATCCTCCCCTTCCCCGAGGAAGTCGAAAGCCGCTCGAGATGTTTCCGGGCA
>CAYPZH010000248.1:0-4342 GCA_964415205.1 uncultured Actinomycetota bacterium
AAAGGGAGGCTCCCACTCTTGCGCGGACGCAGGAAGAGGAGAGCGGCAGAGGAAGAGGAGCGCGACGGTGGCGATGAATAAGAAGCGTTTCGTCATAGCCCAGATCTCGGACCTTCACTGCGGCGACCTGCGTTTCGACCGCAAGCTCATACATAACTGCGTAGAAGTCGTAAACGGCGAGGACCCCGACCTGGTGGCTGTGGTGGGCGACCTCACCGTAGAGGGGTACCGCGAGCAGTTCGAGGAAGCCAGGGGGTACATCGAACTCATCTCATGCCCGCGCAAGATGATCGTCGCCGGCAACCACGACTGCCGCAACGTCGGCTATCTGCATTTCGAGGAGCTTATCGGACCCCGCAGCTCCGAACTGCGTTTTTCCCACAGTGGCGCTTGCGGCAAGGACCTCAGCGAGGACGTGGAGGTGGTGGCGGTGGACTCGAACAAGCCCGACGTCAACGACGGGGAGGTCGGCCGCCATAACTACGATTTCATCACCAGTGAGTTCTCAGGCGTTGCCACCTTCAAGATCTTCGTGCTGCACCATCACCTCGTGCATATCCCGGGCACGGGGAGGGAAAGGAACATCGTGTGGGACGCCGGTGACGTGCTGCAGGTGTTGCGGGAAATGCATGTGGACATGGTGCTCAGCGGGCACAAGCATGTGCCCTATACCTGGCCGCTCGCGCGCATGTACCTCATCACCTCCGGCACGGCATCGACCTGGCGCACACGCGGGAACACACCTCCTTCATTCAACCTCATCTATGTGGAAGGCGAGCAGATAACGGTGGACGTGGTGTCCAGCGCGGACGGCTCCCGCCAGAGCTACAGCTATCCCCGCTGGTGGTGCCACGAGAGGTTCGCGGGGTATCCCGGTTAGGGGATTTCGGTCCCAACCCGGTACGGCGCGCACCTTGTCCAGGAGATCGCTGAAGAGGCGGGGACCGGCTTACTCGTATCCGGTTGCCCGCGCTGGTGGTGCCGCGAGAGGTTCGCGGGGTATCCCGGTCAGGGGGCCTCAGCCTTCGCCAAGTATGGCGCGCACCTTGTCCAGGAGGTCGCTGAAGACATAGGGCTTGGCTATATAGTCCGTGGCCTGCAGGTTCTTTCCTTTTTCGATGTCCTCGGGGCGGTTCTTCACCGTCGAGATGATCACCGGGATGTCCTCTGTCTCGGCGTCCTGCTTCAGTTCATCCATGATCTCCCAGCCGTTCTTGCCGGGCATGAGGATATCCAGGATGATGAGATCTGGCTTGGCCTTGAGGCATGTGCTCACGGCATCGGTGCTCTCCACGCAGCCGACCACGCTGTAACCCTCCCTCTCGAGCTTGCGCTGGAGCATCTCCACGATGGCGGCGTTGTCGTCGACGATCAGGATCTTACCGTTCATCTCATTCACCTGCACCTTCATGTTCACAGCCCCGGGAGCGGACAGGATATCCGGTAGGCAACATTATAAACCAGGCCGGCGTTTTTATCGTGCATTATATCGCTTTCCTCCTCACCGTTCCCTTACTGGCAAGTGTAAGGGCGCAGGGCTTGAAGGAAGGGTCCGTGGCCATAATATCCCGCCGGCAGCAGGGCTGATCGCACGCTGACCGTAACCTTTTTGCGCCAGCGATGTTTTGAAGACTGTTGAACATGGGTAGATTATTAAGTAAGATATGCCACCTCATACTGGGGCAAAAGGAAAGGACTGATTTTGAAAGTCACCCTGATCGAACCAAAGGCGCCCGGGATACACGTATACGCGAAGTTCAAGATGCCCCGCCTGGGTCTTCCCCTGCTGGCCGCCGTACTCCAGCGCGACCTGGGGATAAAGCCCAAGATCTATTTCCAGGAACTCGGCAACATGGACTGGGACGAGGTCGTCACGTCGGACCTGGTGGGGATATCCACCATCACCACCACCGCGCCCGAAGCCTTCAAGATCCTCGCCCGCATCAAGGAGGCCTCTTCCATCCCGGTGGTCATGGGCGGAGCCCACGTCACCTTCCTTCCGGATGAAGCCCTGGAGAATGGGGCTGATTTCGTGGTGCGCGGGGAGGGCGAATACGCCATGCGCGAGCTGGTGAGAATGCTGATGACCGGGGACGATGACTATGGTTCGATCCCCAACCTCTCGTACCGCGTGGGAGAGCGCTTCGTACACAACCAGGAATCCGCCCAGTTAAAACACCTGGACGACCTGCCCTGGCCCGACCTAACTATGATCGAGGGGCACGAGAAGCTGCGCATCGTGCCCATAATGACCAGCCGCGGCTGTCCCTACAACTGCAAGTTCTGTTCCGTGACCAAGATGTTCGGCCGCCGCTACCGCTTCCGGGATGCCAAGGACGTGCTGGACGAGCTGGAGGTCCTGCATGCGCGCAACCCCCGCGCCAGCATCTTCTTCTACGACGACAACTTCACCGCCCGCCCGCAGAGGACCAAGGAGCTGCTGCAGGGCATTTTAGACCGGGGTATGAGGCTGCGCTGGACGGCGCAGGCCAGGGTGGATGTGGTAAGGGACGAAGAGCTCCTAGGGCTCATGCGCGAAAGCGGGTGCGCCTTCCTCTACCTGGGGCTGGAGTCCATCAACCCCCGCACCCTGGAGAGTTACCGTAAGATGCAGACGGTGCAGGACATCGCGGACGGGGTCAGGATCCTGCACGCAAACGGTATCAAGGTCCACGGCATGTTCGTGCTGGGTTCGGACGAGGACGACATCAAGACCATCAGGGAGACGGTACGTTTCGCGCGCGGACTCAAGATAGACACGGTGCAGTTCCTGGTGCTCACCCCCCTGCCAGGAACGGAGACCTACGACGAACTGGTAGATCAGGGCCGCATCCTGGTAGATGACTGGTCGAAGTTCAGCGGCCACCACGTGGTCTTCGAACCCCTCAAGATGACCCCTTACCAGCTGCAGAAAGAGGGGTCGATCCGCTCCATGCGGCGGTTTTACTCGCTGTGGCAGTGCTGGAAACTGGGGCTGTGTTTCCGCTGGTGGGATTTCGTCATCTACGTCTATGCCCACCACAACATTGCCCGGTTCTGCGCCCGCAACAAGAAATTCCTAAAGGACCTCAAGCTGATGCGCCTACACGTGGGGGCTAAGCGGCCCGCCCATCCTCTCGGCGGCCTCGAAGGCGAAGCCTGAATCCTTGTTAGAAAGCCCTTACCCCGCCGTAAACAGGCGCTTTGCAGGCATTATGCATCCCAAGGGGAGGAAGCTTAACTTTTTTCTGGAATTCTATATATAGGATCGTGCTCGCGGGGTCGATGGATGAAAGGAAAGGCCGAGGAGAGGCCCGCATGGCGGGGGTTAAGATCGCTGTTCTGAGGTGCTGACTTGGAGCTCAAGGTAGGCTGCTGCGGTTTCCCCCAGGCGCGGCAGATATATTACCGCACCCTCCCCCTGGTGGAGATACAGAGGACGTTTTACCAGCTGCCCAGGGTGAAAACATCCTTGAAGTGGCGCCAGGAATCGCCGGCGCACTTCGAGTTCACCCTCAAGGCCTGGCAGCTCATAACCCACCTACCCTCAAGCCCCACCTACCGCCGCCTCTCGCACCCCATAGCGGAGGAGCACCGCGACGCCTACGGCTCCTTCAAGCCCACGCCGGAGAACTTCAAGGCCTGGAAGGAGACCCTGGAGGTGGCCCGGGCCCTGGAGGCGGAGATAGTCGTCTTCCAATCCCAGCCCAGTTTCGGGCCGGGGCCGAAGAACATCGCCCAGATGCGCCAGTTCTTCTCGACCATCGAGCGGGACGGGCTGCAGCTGGCCTGGGAGCCGCGGGGGCAGTGGAGCCCGGAGGACGCGGGCAAACTCTGCCGTGAACTCGACCTCCTGCATGTCGTCGACCCCTTCGAGGGGAGGGAAAAGGCGGGCTCTTTCATCTACTGGCGCCTGCACGGGATCGGCGGTTTCCGGCACCGCTATACAGACCAGGAACTGGGAAAACTGGTGACCATACTGCGTAAGAGCAAGAAGAAAAAGGCCTACGTCCTCTTCAACAACATCTACATGTGGGAGGATTCACAGCGTTTCCTCGAGATATGGAGGAAGCGCACGGGTTAACCTCTAACCGGCTCAACCGCGGTTCGCCCGTTTCTCCGGCTGCGGTGTTCCCCCTGGGGGAGAAGAGCGCGGGTCAGCCCCCCGCCTTGTCCTCCAGCTCGGCCAGGAAAGACCTGGCGTCCTCCAGGCAGGCGGCCGCCGTCACGGGGTCCGCCTCCGCCTCCCCGCCGCCGATGCGCTGGTAGAGGTCGGCGACTATAAGCAGTGCCCGCTGGTTCTCCTTGCTCAATCCCAGCCTGGGAAGTGCCGTGGACTGGAAGGCCGCGACCACGTCCTGCC
>CAYPZH010000249.1:0-1435 GCA_964415205.1 uncultured Actinomycetota bacterium
ATCTCGTCACGCTTGTATTTCTCCCATCGCTCCAGAATCCCATCCAGCTCCTTCTCGAAGAAAGCGTAGAAACGGTATATGGCTTCTATCCTCTGGTAAACGGTGGGGTTCTTATCCTTCACTAGATCTTGCCCCTTCTCCAAGAGCGCCAATATGCCAGATATCTGCCTGTTTTTATCGACGATGACACGCTCGAAACCGCCGGGTCCGAGGGTTACGCGGTAGTAAGCCTGCCGCTCCCCGGGTCTGCCCGCGCGCTCTATCAACCCATAGCGGAGAAGGTTCCGGGTCGCCATGCTGACCGAGCCACCGCTGATCCCTAGGCTGGCGGCGATCTCCGAGGAGGACATCTCGGGCGGGTTGGCGAGCAGGAGGGTTGCGAATACCCTGCCGGACATGCGCGGCATTACCTCCTCCAGGAAGATGCTCAGGTCCTCGATGAACTGGCGTTCGCGCTCCGTGATCGGGAATCGCTTCCTGGTGCCCATCTTACTTCCTCTCGATCTGTAAAGAAGTACTCTCTTTCAAATAATTATACACATATCTGTTGACAAACTCATAACTATTAGAATATTCTGAAATTATTGAAAACCTTACCAAGGAGCGTGAGGGCGATGATTGCCGCAGTCCCGGTCTCAGGCAAAGAGGATGGGCAATCCGGAGAATCTAGAGATAAAGCAGCCATGATCCTCCTGGAGCAGGTTTCGAAGCATTACCGCATGGACTCCGTGGGCGTCACCGCCCTCGATGCCGTGGACTTGAGGGTGGACGAAGGGGAGTTCGTCGTGGTCCTGGGCCCCTCGGGAAGCGGCAAGACTACGCTGCTCAACATGATCGGTGCGTTGGACACCCCGACCGGCGGCGACATCACCGTGGCCGGTATACGGGTGACCGGCGCCCGGCAAAAGGACCTGTTTTTCTTCCGCAGGCGGGCTGTAGCCTTTATCTTCCAATCGTTCAACCTCTTCCCCGGCCTTACCGCCCTCGAGAACGTACAGTTCGCCATCGACGTTACCGGTGGGCTCGATCACGAGGAGGCCCGCCGCGTGCTGGACGAGGTTGGTCTAGGCGAACGGGTAGCCCATTTCCCGCACGAGCTTTCGGGAGGGGAGCAGCAGCGGGTAGCGATCGCGCGAGCCCTGGCGACCGGCAACCCGGTGCTCCTGGCTGACGAGCCCACAGGCGAGCTGGACTTCCGCACCGGGGTGGCCATCCTCGAGTTGCTACGGAGGCAGGCGGAGGCCGGAAAAACCGTACTGGTGGTGACCCATAATCGCGAGATCTCACGCGTGGCCGACCGGGTCGTCGAGCTTTCGAGCGGCCGCATCGTTTCGGACGGTCTTCCCGAGGGCGGCCAGGTGCCCATCTCGGAATTGCGCTGGTAGGTGAGCGGTTATGCGCCACCCTTCCCTCTGGCTGCGCTGGTCCCTGCGCG
>CAYPZH010000249.1:1445-4331 GCA_964415205.1 uncultured Actinomycetota bacterium
TTTTGGGGGGTTTTGTGTGGGTTTTTGTCAACCATTTCCCTTGGTGGGGGGGTTACATGGGGTTGTACCGTTTCGGTTGGGCCATGTGGCCGTCATCGCATTGGTAATCGCCATCGGGACGGGCGTTTACGCGTCGCTAAAAAGCACTACCGAATGGCGCCGCATCTCCTATGACGAGAGCTACGCGGTACTCAACGCCCACGATCTGCGCGTCACCCTCTCGGAGGGCGGTTATATAGACCAGGGCGACCTTTCAAACGCCCTGGGATCCATGGAAGACCCGGAATGGGTCGAGAGTTCGGAGGAGCGGCTCATCCAGCCTACGCAGATCGCGGCATCCGGGGCCAATGAAGCGCTGCTGGTCCCCGGCCGGATCGTTGGTGTACCCACGAACGGTGGCGGACCGCTAATAGACGCCTTATACCTGATATCGGGTAACGGCCTTTCCAACGGCTCTGGCGCGGTGCTGGAGGCCCATTTCGCCGAGCGATACGATCTGCCCGCGCCTGGAACGGTCAAACTGGCGGGAGAAATCGAGATCACATACACCGGAACGGGCTTTTCACCGGAGTATTTCATGGTGACGACAGGCCAGGGAGACATCAATGCCCAGGCCGATTTCGCCGTGGTCTTCATGCCGCTCCAAGTGGTCCAGGATATTGTAGGGCGCACTGGCCAGGTCAATGACATGGTGATAGCGCTTCGATCCGGGGTCGATCGCGGCGCGGCGGCAGCCGAGGTCGAGCGGGCATTGTCGAGCCAGCTCCCGGACATCAGCCTCGAAGTCAAGACTATCGAGGATGATCCCGCGTATCACCTCCTCTACCAGGACCTTGACGGTGATGAGGGCGTGATGATCGCCATGGCCTTCCTGGTGCTGATCGGGGCGGCTTTCGCGGCCTTCAACCTCATCAGCCGCATTGTCGAGGCGGAGCGCAGGGAGATCGGGATCAGCATGGCTTTGGGGGTCCCGCGCAGGATCATCGCTCTGCGCCCCATGCTGGTTGGCAGCGAGGTCGCGGCGATGGGTGTGGCTTTCGGTATCGCGATAGGTTTCATCATGGGCGCCCTGATGAGGACTGTGCTGTCGAGTCTGTACCCGCTCCCGGTATGGCGCACGCCGTTCCATGCAGGGACTTTCTTCGAGGCCGCCGCCATCGGATTCCTAATCCCCTTCCTGGCGGCAACCTGGCCTGTATGGCGTGCCGTGCGCGTCGTGCCAGTACAGGCAATCAGGACGGGCCACCTGGCATCCAAGGGTGGGGGGTTGGCGCCTTTGCTCAGGCGGCTTCGCCTGCCGGGCAAGAGCCTCGCCCAGATGCCGCTGCGCAACATGCTGCGCGCACCGCGCCGTACCATAATGACCGCCCTGGGAATAGGCGCCAGCATTGTGGTGCTGGTCGCGGTCCTGGGTGCCCTCGACTCCTTCAGCGGGGTGTTCGATCGCATGTCGGCGGAGCTGGATCAGGGGGTGACCCAGCGGTTGACGGTTTTGCTGGCGGACTTCCAGCCGGTGGACTCCGACCTCGTTCTCGCCGTCGAGAACGCTCCGCCAGTCGGCGTGGCCGAGCCAACGCTGATCGTGAGCGCCAGCATCTCGCAGGGCGAAGAGCAACTGGACCTGCAGCTCCAGGCCCTGGACTTCGATAGCGAGATATGGCATCCGACTATCGCATCGCCAGTGGATGCCGACGGCCTTCCGGGCATCGTACTGGCGGAGAAAGCCGCCTCTGACCTGGGCATCGAGCCTGGAGACGAGTTTACCTTAACCCACATCGTCCGCACCGGCGAGACAACCTTCGGGGTGCAGCAGACCGGCATTCGCCTGATCGGCGTGCACCCAAATCCCTTGCGCGTCCTTGCTTATACCGACATCTCCAACGCCGGGCTTTTCGGGATGGCCGGGTACACGAACGAACTGCAGGTCACACCGGCCCTCGGTTACTCCATCGCCGACGTCAAGGGCTCTATGTTCAGCCTCCCCGGCGTAGCCCTGGCGCAGGATCCTAAGGTGGCCATCGATGCCTCAAGGGACATGCTCCGTCAATACAACTCGTTATTCCAGATCGTGGGGGCTTTCGTATTCCTGCTCGCGCTGCTCATCGCTTTCAGCGCTGCCAGCATCAGCGCTGACGAGCGCCGCCGCGAGCACGCGACCATGGAAGCCTACGGCGTTCGCGTACGGACCCTGATAATGATTGCCGTGATCGAGTCGGGTATGATAGGAATCCTTGGAACACTGGCTGGAATCGGTATCGGCGTCCTCGCGCTCGGCTGGCTACTGACCCTGTCGGCCAGGACCATGCCGGACCTGCAGATGATTGCCACCTGAAAACCATCCACCACCATCATTGTCTTGCTGGTGGGCGTTGTCGCCACCGCCGTCGCACCGCTCTTCAACGTGCGCAGACTACGCAGGATCGATGTCCCCTCGACGCTCCGTATCATGGAATGAGGAATCGGTACGCGCTCGATTCCCACGGCTCGATGTCACCCATAAGCATGCTGAGGTTTGTCAACCTGAAACGCAGGCTGAGCGATATCCTCGATGTTGAAGTGGACCTGGTCATGAAGAAAGCGCTGAGGCCGAGAATCGGCGAACGTATTCTCTCCGAAGTTGTATATATCTGACGGCTCCTACGTATCATTCCAGGCCCTCATGCTTTATACAGTTTACAAATAGGCGCGATTTGGACACATTAGAGAATTTGACCCTTTCCCGACTCCTTCATTCATAGCAACCTTTTGCTGTAAAAACGCAGCTTAAAATATGGATAAGCGGAGAACAAGGAGCGCAGGTACGCCGGGTTTCTTTCATGGCGCAGCGCCTTTCGAGGCGGATGGGCCTCTTAAGCGATTGGTCTACGGTTTGAAGAGCGAGCAAGG
>CAYPZH010000250.1:0-4270 GCA_964415205.1 uncultured Actinomycetota bacterium
TTGCGAGAGAGCCTCGTGCTGGCCGAGAAGATCCGCGAGCAGAGGCTGACCTGCCTGGTATTCGATACCTCCCCGGTCGCGGCCCTCAACGGGGCCGGCCGCGCCGCCAAGCCGCATGCAAAGCGCATAGCAGACGCCATGGGGGCGGAATACTGCCAGCTCTCCACCTTCCGGCCGGAGGAGATGCTGGAGCGCCTGGGCAGGCACCTCTAGGCCCGAGACCGGGGCATGAGGTCCTCGCTCCATTGAACTTTTCCGGCCCGGGGCCTGGGGTAACGGTCTCGCTCGGCTGCGCATCCTGCCTCCAGGTCAGAAGAAACCCGGGGATTGCGCGCTCGCTGCGACCGACCCGCAGTTCCCCGGGCTAGGGATAGTACAGAAGAAATCTTCCAGGCCGGCCCCGGGTCCCGGGCTGTGTTTTTTATATCAAGCGACACCCGGGCGGTATCCGATCCTGGCGGCGACAGCTATGCACGCATGGGTGCTGCGACCGACCTGGTAGTCCCTGGTCAAGTGGCTGCGCAGATGTAGGGTCGCCCGAACGCCATGTCGTCCGGGCTGTGTTTTTTATATCAAGCGACACCCGGGCGGTATCCGATCCTGGCGGCGACAGCTATGCACGCATGGGTGCTGCGACCGACCCGCAGTTCCCCGGGCTAGGGGTTGCGCAGACGAGGCCGCTTCGGACCGACACCGGGATACATACTATTAGATGCCCTTTTATTTACTCCTCCTGCTCTGGATGTTGACCGCGTTTTCCCGTAAAGGCTTTGCTGCCGCGGTATCCACCCGCCTCCGCCGTTTGCGACGAGGTTTCTATAATCTGCTAAAAGCCGTGGTTTTCCTGCCGATAAAGACTGAGTAGGGACAGGAAGGGGTGGCCTGACCGCAGCGGTCATCCCATCAGAGGTTGGCCATGAAGAAAAAACAATCGCCGGTGGTCGACGAGGAGGAGACGAGGCCGCGCAAGCCGATCGGCTATCTCATACCCCTCCTCATAGGCACTCTCGTCTTGTTGGTAGGCGGCATGATCGTCGTCTGCGCACTTCTCGACACTCCGCTGGTCTACATCATCGGCGGGGTGCTGGGCACCTGCATCATAGCCCTGGGGACCTACCTCTGCCTGGAGTGGTGGCACTTCCGCGAGCAGAACAAGGAATATATAGACGAGATCACCGACCTCAACCTGAGGTTCGGCATCCTCGCCGACGCCGTGAGCGCGGTGAGCTCCACGCTGGACCTGGAGGAACTGGTGGCGAACATACTCGGGGTCATGCTAACCCTTACCAACTCGCGGATCGGTGTGGTCCTGGTCCCCGACGAAGAGCTCAAATACCTGCAGGTGCTCTCGTACCGCGGATTCCAGGAAAAGGCGGTGCGCGGCCTCAAGATAAGGGTGGGCCAGGGGGCGGTGGGCAAGGCGTTCCAGAGCGGACAGACCGTCATCCGCAGGGATCTGCCCCATGACCCCAAGGCCATCGAGACCTACTCGGACGGCAAGAGCCCCAAGTCACAGATCATCCTGCCACTGAAGGCCAAGGGGCAGATGGTGGGCATAGCGGTCACCGCCTCCACCGACGAACATGAATACACCTCCGACGAGGTCATGCTGCTCTCAAGCCTCTGCCACGAGCTGGCGGTGGCCATGATAAACGTGGACCTCTACCAGCAGAGCCAGAAGACCCTGGAATGGCTGTCCGACACCCAGGAATACACGGAGCATTTCATCCGGGAGATGCTCGCTGGCGTCCTGGTCGTCAACGACGAGGGAGACGTCATCTACTTCAACGACGAGGCTGCCGCGACGCTTGGCATCGCCGCCAAGGAGATCATCGGCGTGAACTACGAGGACCTGGTGGAGGAGAGGGAGAAGTTCCGCTCCATCTCGTACCTCAAGCCCATCCTCCGCCTGTGCATGGAAGAGGACCGCACTTTCCGCCGCCACGAAATAACCATCACCGGCCCCGACGGCGGGAAGATGGTCCTTAACTTCAACGCCTTCCCGCTCCACCGCTCCAAGGGAGATCATCTTGGAGCTGCCGTGGTGTTCGTGGACGTCTCTGCGATAAAGGACATGGAATCGCGGTTGCGGCAGCAGGACCATCTCTCCATCCTGGGGCAGATGGCAGCCAAGATAGCGCACGAGGTCAAAAACCCCCTCTTCGCCATCATCGGGCTGGCGGACGAACTCGCGGAGGACGAGAGCGACCCCGACCGCAAGCACCTGCTCTCCATGATCCAGCACGAGGCAACACTCAGCAACCAGTGGATATCGGGGATGCTCACTTTCAGCAAGTCGCCTTTCCCCGTGGGAGAGGAGGCGGAGCTCGTCGTGCAATCGGTCGTCCCCAGGCTCATCGCCGATTTCATGCGCACCCACGTGCAGGAAAACGTGAAGATAGTCGAGGATTTCGAGGAAGGGCTGCCGCCGGTGATGCTGAGCAGCGGCAATATGCGCCATATCCTCTTCAACCTGCTGGAGAACTCCGTGCAGGCCATGCCGGACGGTGGGATCATAACGGTGAGGGCGCACAACACGGGCAACGGGTTCGTGGAGATGCGGGTGGAGGATACCGGAAAGGGCATCGGCGAGGAGATCATGCCCTCGGTCTTCGATCCCTTCTTCACCACCAAGGAGGGCGGCACCGGCCTTGGACTGTCCATAGTGCAGAAAATCCTCCTGGACATCGGTGGCGACATCGATGTACATTCACAGCAGGATCTAGGCACTACCTTCATCCTTAAGCTGCCTACGCGAGGAGTCGATCATGAACGGGGTTGACGCCAAGCTTCTTATCGTCGACGACAACGAGGGGGTTCGCCACCTGGTGTCCCGCTGGCTGGAGCGGGCGGGGTTCGCGGTCTCGGAGGCGAAAGACGGCGCGGAGGCGGTGGAGATGGTCAAGAAAAGCCCCCCCGATATAATACTCGCCGATATACGCATGCCGAAGATCGACGGCATCGAACTCGCGCGCATCATCAAGAACGAACACCCCGACATCAAGATAATCCTCATGACCGCCTATTCCTCCCCGCAGACCATCGCGCAGGCACGGCGCGAGGGAGTCGACGACTACCTGGAAAAGCCCTTCACCAAGGACCAGGTGGAGCGGATCACTATGGAGGTGCTCTCCGCAGGATAGCGGTGGGGCCGGGGCCGCCTTCTCTCGCCATCGCCTCAAGCTGGAAGCCGCATGTAAGACCTCTGGCGCGCGCTGAACAGGACCAGCTCGCGGAATCCCGTCCGGCGCAGCAAAGAGAGCGCCTGCCCGAAATCCGCGCCGACCTCGACGGGCCGGTGGGCATCCGAGCCCAGGGTCACCGCTATGTCGCGCTCCCTGCACATGAGGAGGAAGTCCTCGCCGGGATAGATCTCTTTTACCGGCTTGCGCAACCCGGCGGTGTTGACCTCCATCACGGTCCCGGACCCGGCTATACGGTCCAGGCAGGCCCGGTAGAGGTGGTGCACGTCCCCTTCGGGCCGGAAGCCGAACTTCTTGATGAGGTCGGGGTGGGCTAGCACGTCGAAAAGCCCGCTCTCCGCCGCCTCGCCAAGAAGATCGAAGTACCTCTCCCACAGGGCGCGCAGGTCACGCCCTTCATATCCGCCCAGGTTGCGCGGGTCGTCGAAAGCCCACCCGTCAACGAAGTGCAAAGAGCCCATGACGTAGTCGAAGGGATGTGCCTCGAGCAGCGCCGGCAACAGCGGCGCCGTCTCGGGAAGATAGTCGACCTCTATCCCCAGGCGGATGGGAAGGCCGGGAAAACGTGCGCGCAGATCAACCACCTCTTGAACGTAGAGGGGCAGCTCGTCCAGGCCCATGGTCAGGGCCGCGTCCTCCGTATGCAGGAGGGGCATGTGGTCCGAAAAGCCTATCTCGCGCAAGCCCATCTCCGCCGCCCTCGCGGCGTATTCGTCCATGCCCCCCGCGGCATGGCCGCAGCGGGACGTATGCATGTGATAATCCACCAGGCCCAGCGCTTTCATGAACAAAAGCATAGCAGATATCCGGCGCGCCTTCCCGGGAGAGAAGCGGGGACGGGAACGCGCGATGACCGCCGCATGCATCGCCCTGCATAGATGATCTGCGCCGGATACCGGGCGCGTCTTCTCGGGAGAGAAGCGGGGATGATATACTTCTCTGGTACGTCGCTATGAATCCGGCTTGTATGAAAGGAGGACGTGGGGAATGGGTAAGGTTAAGCAGCTGAAGACGGCCGAGAAGACCTTGGCCAAGACGGAGGAAAAAAAGGCCAAACTGGAGAAGGT
>CAYPZH010000251.1:0-4216 GCA_964415205.1 uncultured Actinomycetota bacterium
AAAGAAACAGTACCAGCCCAACGAGACCCTGCTGGTGGTGGACGCCATGACCGGGCAGGACGCCGTGAACGTGGCCCAGACCTTCGGCGAGGAAGTGGGGTTCGACGGCATCATCCTCACCAAGCTGGACGGCGACGCCCGCGGGGGCGCCGCCCTCTCCATCAAGACGGTAACCGGCAGACCGGTGAAGTTCGCCAGCGTGGGCGAGAAACTGGGCGACCTGGAGCCCTTCTACCCCGACCGCATGTCCTCGCGCATCCTGGGCATGGGTGACATGCTCACCCTAATCGAGAAGGCGCAGTCCACATACGACGAGCAGAAGGCGCAGGAGCTGGAGAAGAAGCTGCGCAAGCAGCAGTTCACCCTGGAGGACTTCCTGGATCAGATGGCGCAGCTGAAGAAGATGGGCCCGCTTGACCAGATCCTGGGCATGATCCCTGGCATCTCCGCCTCCAAGCTCAAGGGGCTGCAGGTGGACGAAGGCCAGATAAGGAAGGTGGAGGCCATCATCCAGTCCATGACCCCGGAGGAGCGGCGCAAGCCCCAGATCATCGGCTCCAGCCGCAAGCAGCGCATCGCGAGGGGCAGCGGCACCACCACGCAGGACGTCAACCGCCTGCTGCAGCAGTTCGGGCAGATGCAGAAACTGGTGAAACAATTCGGGAAGATGTCCCCCCGCAGGATGGGGCAGGCGTTTCCCTTCCAGTTGTAGCGGATCCGCGGGAATATGCGGGAGACAGCGAGCGAAAGGAGAGCGGTTTAATTGGTGAAGTTAAGGCTACGGAGGATGGGGGGCAAGAAGAAACCCTATTACCGTGTGGTGGCGGCGGACTCGCGCAGCCCGCGGGACGGCAGGTTTCTCGAGACCCTCGGGAGTTACGATCCCCGCTCGGAGCCGTCCCTGATCGAGCTGGACGAGGAGAAATCCCTGGAGTGGCTGCGCAAGGGAGCGCAGCCGACCGATCAGGTGCGCAAGCTCCTGCAGATCAAGGGGATATGGCAAAAGTTCCAGGAGGAAAAAAGTGGTAAATGATCAAGCGGCCGGCTCGGAAGCCGACATGAAGAACCTGCTGG
Source organism: uncultured Actinomycetota bacterium (assembly GCA_964415205.1). Taxonomy (GTDB): domain Bacteria; phylum Actinomycetota; class Geothermincolia; order Geothermincolales; family RBG-13-55-18; genus SURF-21. The sequence goes on from CAYPZH010000251.1 coordinate 1,075, forward strand.
AATACCTGGCCAAGGCCCTGGTGGACAACCCCGATGGCGTCGAGGTCACCTCGGTGGAGGGGGAGAGGTCCGTCATCCTCCAGCTGCGCGTAGACCCCGACGACGTGGGCAAGGTCATCGGCAAGAAGGGGCGCATCGCCCAGGCTATGCGCACCCTGGTAAAGGCCTCGGCGACCAAAGAGGGACGCAGCGCCATCGTCGAGATCATAGACTGAGCCCCATGCCTCCGCTCCCGGAAAAGCCCGCTCTCGTGATCACCGGCAGGGTCATCAAGCCCTACGGCGTCCTCGGCTGGGTAAAGGTGGAACCGCTCAGCGCCAACCCGCGGCGGTTCCAGCCCGGCAATACCTTCATCCTGGAGGGAGAGGAGCGGGGGGAGCGCCTGCTGCTGGAGAAGGTGGAGCAGGGTCCCGTGACGCTGCTGTTGAAGTTCCGGGGGCTGGAGAGCCGGGAGGACGCGGAGAGGATCGCGGGCTGCATGCTCATGGTGACGCCGCACGAGGTGGGGGAGGCGCCACCGGGCGAGGTGTGGGAACACCAGCTGCTGGGCCTTGAGGTCCGCACCAGCGGGGGTACGGACCTGGGAGAGGTGGCCGAGGTCCTGGAGACCGGCGCCAACGACGTCCTGGTGGTGAGGGGAGACAGGGAGTACCTGATACCCATGACCAGGGAAGTGATCGCAGAGATAGACCTGGAGGAAGGGCTGGTCGTGATAGACCCCCTTCCGGGCCTGCTGGAGGGATGAGGCCGTGCGCATAGACGTCTATACCATCTTCCCGGACATCTTCTCGTCGCCCCTGCGGGAGGGGCTGCTGGGCAAGGCGATCCAGGGCGGCATCCTGGACGTGAGGGTGCACGATATCAGGGACTACGCGGAGGGAAAACACCGCCAGGTGGACGACGCCCCCTTCGGCGGGGGGCCGGGCATGGTGATGAAGCCGGAGCCGGTGTTCGCGGCGGTGACCTCCACCCTCGGCTACGGCATGGACCAGCTGGAAGCGCTGAAGGAAAAGGTGCGGGTGATCATGCTCACGCCGCGCGGGCGCAGACTGGAGCAGGCCGTGGTGGCCGAACTCTCCTCTTTGCCCCATATCGCCCTCATATGCGGGCGTTACGAGGGCGTGGACGAGCGGGTGCTGGAGCACCTGTGCGGCGACGCCATCTCCGTCGGCGACTACGTGCTCTCCGGTGGGGAGTTCGCCGCCCTGGTGGTCATCGAGGCGGTGGCCCGCCTCGTCCCGGGGGTCATCGGCAACGAGGAGTCGCTGCGGGAGGAATCGTTCTCCCGCGGCCTTTTGGAGTACCCCCAGTACACCCGGCCGGCGGAATACCGCGGCTGGCGCGTCCCCGACGTCCTGCTTTCCGGGGACCACGGCGCGGTGGACGCCTGGCGGAGAGAGCAGGCCAGGAAATGGACGGAGAGGACGCGCCCCGAACTCAGCGGCGGGGATAAGGACCGTCTTGATGATGACGGCAACGGGTGGGGGTAAAGCCGCCGCAAACATCCAGGCAGCCCCGTTCCGGGTTCCGGCGGCAAAGGACCGTGCCCTACACGCATAACCGCGAGCGCCGCTCTTTTCAGAACATGTTGGACGGCAACTCCGCCAACAGGGCGAGGAGGACAGAGGCCCGAAGCGGATGTCCAGCCTGGAGGTGTGAGACCGGCTCATTTAGAGTACAATAGCTTATTGTGCCCTGAGCTTCACGGCCTTGCGGGACGGTGCGGCGATGGGTTGTAATATAGCCGAGAGGAGGAAAGAGGATGCAGAAGACGGACATCGTAGAGAGCGAGTACCTACGGGATGACATACCGGACTTCCGGCCCGGAGACACGGTAAAGGTCCACGTGAGGGTGGTGGAGGGGAACCGCGAGCGCATACAGGTCTTCCAGGGCGTGGTCATCGCGCGCAAGGGCGGCGGCGCGAGGGAGACCTTCACGGTGCGCAAGGTCTCCTTCGGGATCGGCGTGGAGCGCACCTTCCCCCTGCATTCACCCATCATCTCCAGGATCGAGGTGGTGACCGAGGGCAGGGTCAGGCGCGCCAAGCTCTACTACCTCAGAGACAGGGTCGGCAAGGCGGCGAAGGTCAAGGAAAAGCGCAGGACCTGAAGCGAGACCCCATGTCCAATGATCCCCGCGAGGGAGCTGCTGGTGACCGGGCCCCGGACGAGAGCGTCTGGCCGCGGTCGCAGGCCGGCGAAGGAGTAAGCGGGCCCCCCGGGGGCGGAGGGGAAAAGCGCTCGCGGGACCACTGGATAGCCCTTGTCCTCGAGTTCGCGGTACTTTTCATCATCGCCCTGGTCATCGCGATATATCTGCAGGCCTTCGCTATCAAGCCCTTCATCATCCCCTCGCCTTCCATGGAGCCCACCTTGCAGGAGGGAGACCGGGTGCTGGTGGACCGCGCCACCTATCATTTCCGCGCGCCCCGCCGCGGCGAGGTCATCGTCTTCCGTTTCGACCCCAACAACACCGCCAACTGGACGCAGGGCGGCAACGGCTTCACCCGCTCCCTCGTCCTCATGGCCGAGATACTCAACATCACCCACCAGGAGTCCCTGCCGTTCATCAAGCGGGTGGTGGCGATAGGGGGCGATACCGTCGAGATGCGCGACGGTGACCTTTACATCAACGGTGAGCTTTACGAGGCGGATTACGAATATATAAAGGACAACGCCGATTATGGTCCCCGGGAGGTGCCGGAGGGGACGGTGATGGTCATGGGCGACAACCGTCCCAACTCCAATGACAGCAGGCGCTGGGGCTTCGTCCCCCTGCAGGCGGTGATCGGCCGTGGGGTGATGATCTGGTGGCCCCCGAGCAGGTGGGCCACCTTGTAGGCGGGTGGCGTGATTGGGCATGGCCGGCATCGCCGCCGAGAGATGGGCGTGGAGGATCGGATACCGCGAGGTGGCGGGCACCGACGAGGCGGGCAGGGGAGCGCTGGCAGGACCCCTGGTGGCGGCGGCGGTCATCCTCCCCGCCCTGGACGAGATAGAGGGACTGAGCGGCCTCACCGATTCCAAGCAGCTAACCCCGCTGGCGAGGAAAAAGCTCTTCTCACGCATCACGGCGACCGCTCTGGGTTGGTCGTTCGCGTGCGTGGCGCCGCGCGATATCGACGCGTTCGGCTTGCAGGCC
>CAYPZH010000252.1:0-4131 GCA_964415205.1 uncultured Actinomycetota bacterium
GCTCATGCCGTAGTCCTCCACCATCTTGCGCGCCAGTATGGTGGCCTTCTCCAGGTCGTTCTGCGCCCCGGTGGAGATCTGCCCCAGGACGATCTCCTCGGCGGCGCGCCCCCCCAGGAGAACGGCTAGGCGGTCATCCAGCTCGGGGCGCGTCATGATGTAGCGGTCCTCCTCGGGGAGCTGCATGGTCATGCCCAGAGACCCGATGCCGCGGGGTATCACCGTGATGCGGTGCACCGGGTCCGCGTGTTCCAGCAGGGAAGCGGCCAGCGCGTGGCCCACCTCGTGAAATGCCACCACCCGCCGCTCCTTGTCGCTCATCACCCGGCTCTTGAGCTCCAGGCCCCCGATGACCCGGTCTATGGCCTGCTCGAAATCCTCCTCGAACACCTGCTTCTTGTCCTTGCGCGCCGCGAGCAGGGCGGCCTCGTTGACCACGTTGGCCAGCTCGGCTCCGGCGAAACCCGGGGTACGCGCGGCTATCTTTCTCAGGTCGACGTCGTCCGCCAGTTTCACCCGCCTCACGTGAACCTTTAGTATCTCCTCGCGCCCCTTGATGTCCGGGCGGTCGATCATTATCTGGCGGTCGAAGCGCCCCGGCCGCAGGATGGCGCTGTCCAGGACCTCGGGGCGGTTGGTGGCCGCGAGGATGATCACCCCGGTCTGGGGGTCGAAACCGTCCATCTCCGAGAGGAGCTGGTTCAGGGTCTGCTCCCGCTCCTCGGTGCCCCCGCTGGCGATGATGCCGCCGCGCACCTTGCCGATGGATTCGATCTCGTCGATGAAGACGATGCAGGGCGCCTTGGCCTTGGCCTGCTCGAAGAGGTCGCGCACCCGCGCGGCGCCCACGCCCACGAACATCTCCATGAACTGCGAGCCGCTGATGGAGAAGAAAGGCACGTCGGCCTCGCCCGCCACGGCGCGGGCCATGAGGGTCTTGCCCGTGCCCGGGGCTCCGACCAGCAGCACTCCCTTGGGGATTAGAGCGCCGATGCTACGGTACTTGTGGGGGTTGCGCAGGAAGTCGATGATCTCGCGCAGTTCCTCCTTGGCTTCGTCCAGCCCGGCGACGTCGTCGAAGGTGACGCGGTCGATGCTGCGGTCGTACAGCTTCACCTTGGACTGCCCGAAGGACATGGGACTGGCCCCGCCGATGCGGCGAGAGAGGCGGCGGAAGACGAAGAACCAGATGAACAGGATGAGCAGGAGCGGCAGCATCCAGGTGATGAGGAAGTCACGCCAGAAGGTGTTCTCCACCCGGCCGGAGAACTCGACCTCGTTTTCCGCCAGCAGCTGGATGAGGTCCTGGTCGTCGGTGTTGGGGATGCGGCTGGTGGAGAAGTTGCTCTCCTCCCCCTCCACCACCGATTTCCCCTCGATGCGGGTGTCGGTGACCGTCACCTCCGTCACCTGTCCCGCCTCCAGGCGCGCCAGGAACTCGCTGTAGCTTATCTCCGGCGCCTCGAAGGGGTTGGCGAACTGTATGCTGAGGATGATGGCCAAGGCTATCAGGGCGTAAACGGCATACAGCCATACTTTTTTCTTTCTGCTCTCATCCATAAGAACATTATACCCGCATGGCGGGCGAGGGCCTTTCGTTCTCCAGGAAGCCCCCCTCTATGCTCACCTTGACGGTGCAGAAGGGGATATCCTTGCCCGATGCCGCTACGGCCTGCCGGGCCAGCTCGACCAGTCCGGAGCAACAGGGCACCTCCATGATGGCGACGGTGAGGTCGCGGATGTCGTTCTCCCGCAGGATGACGGCGAGCTTCTCACGGTAGAAGCCGGCGTCGTCCAGCTTGGGGCAGCCCACGATAAGGGTCTTCCCCTCAAGCAGGCTGCGGTGGAAGTCAGGGGAGGCAAAACCCACGCAGTCCGCGGCGAGCAACAGGCTCGCCCCCGCAAGGAAAGGGGCGTTCACCGGCACCAGGTGCATCTGCACCGGCCAGTTGCGCAGCTGGGAGGGCGGGACGCTTAAATCGTCGCAACGGGAAGGTGCCCCTGCTGCACCGGCGGGAAGCTCCCTTACCGAGGAGCCCGGGCAGCCGCGGGCGAGGGTGTCGCCGGCCGCGGCATGCCCACGGCTTTCATCGTGATCTCTTTTCGCCGCGGTAAGGTGCTGCCGTACTGCGGCTTCGTCGAACTCTTCCGCCTCCCTCTGCACAATGGTTATGGCGTCCTGCGGGCACTTCCCGATGCAGGCGCCCAGGCCGTCACAATATGAGTCTTTTACCAGCCTGGCCTTGCCGCCCTCGATACGGATGGCCCCCTCCGCGCAGGCGGAGGCGCACAGCCCGCAGCCGTCGCATCTCAACTCGTCTATCTGTACAATATTCCTGATCATGGCCGCGTTCACCCCTTAATGGCTTCCTTTATCCTCTCCACCGTGGCGTGCTCAAGATAATGCTCGAACTCCCTGTTGACCCTGTGGATGAGGTCGTCGAACACGCAGCTCTTCCCGCCGCATATCTGGGTGCCGATGAGGCAGTCGTCCAACTTGAGCGGTCCCTCCACTACCTCGTAGACGTCGCGCAGGGTTATCTCCGCGGCCGGCCGGCTGAGGGTAAAGCCGCCCCCGGGCCCCCGCGACGAATCAAGGATCTGCGCGTGTACCAGCCGCTGCAACACCTTGGAGAGGTGGGCCTCCGACACCCCCAGCCTGGAGGCCACGGCATGGGCGGTCACGGGTTTTCCGTCCTTTTCCGCCGCGATCATGGACATGGCATGCAGGGCCAGGGAGAAAGCTTCCGATATGTTCAGTATGCTCTTCATCCTCCGCCTCCCGTGAAGTAACGTTAAAATAATATTATAGTACCAAAATACCATAAATAGGACCGCAGTCAATACCGCTACCCGGAGCCGGGCGCGGCCGCCCCGGACATTTCGGGCAATAGTAAAACCTCTTGAAAGGGGTTATCACGCCGAAACTTCCGGGAATAATATCGAAAAGCGGGGATTTTTCCCTGCCGGGAGGGCCGCGGTCGGGCGGGATAGGCCGGAAATCGGCTCTACGCCCGATGCGGGTGGACGGAGAATACAAAGGAGGTAAGTGTATGCTCTCTGAGATCCCCAGGGACCTGTCCAAGGTGAGCAAGAAAGACCTGAACAAGGAGATATGCCGGGCCGGCATAATAGCGGAGCTCGATGCGATCAACCTCTACGAGCAGCTGGCGGCGATGACGGACAAAAAGATCATTAAGGAAGTGCTCTTAGACATCGCCAAGGAGGAGAAGACCCACGTGGGCGAGTTCCAGGCCCTGCTGCTCATGGAGGACAAGGAGCAGGTCAAGGAACTGGAGGAAGGACGGGAAGAGGTCGAGGAGATGAAGGGCTGACCCCTGCGCGCTTATGCGGGGATGCGGCAAGCGCAGAGCCCTTACGGACGAAGAGGAGGTGATCTGTTGGCAGCGGTAAAAGCGGAAGCGAAAGACAAATGCGTAGAACCGGCGAAGGGCATCATAGCCAGGCCCGGGAGCGGCGCCGCGAAAGCGAGCGAGCCCATCGCGCCCGAAGGAGGTGCAGGCGTGACCGCACAAGTGGGAAAGCCAGCCCCCGATTTCGAGGCCAGCGCCTTCGTGGGGGGCGGGTTCAAGAACGTAAGACTGTCGGATTACAAGGGCAAGTGGCTGGTGCTGTGTTTCTACCCCGGCGACTTCACATTCGTATGACCGACGGAACTCTCGGCAGTTGCCGCCAAGTACAAGGAACTGAAGAAGCTGGGTGTCGAGGTCCTTTCCATGAGCGTGGACAGCAGGTTCTCGCACAAGATCTGGCAGGAAGAGGAGCTGTCCAAGATGGTCAAAGGAGGCGTCCCGTTCCCCATGCTCACCGATGCCGGCGGGCGCATCGGGCGGGCTTACGGCGTTTACGACGAGGATGCGGGCGTGAACATCCGCGGCCGTTTCCTCATCGACCCGGAGGGGATCATCCAGGCGATGGAGGTGATGTCTCCCCCCGTGGGACGCAACGTAACCGAGCTGATCAGGCAGGTGAAGGCGTACCAGCACACGGCGAAGACCGGCGAGGTCATGCCGGCGGGATGGCAGCCGGGCAAGCCCACCCTGAAGCCGGGGCCGGACCTGGCGGGCAAGGTGTGGAAGGTCTGGAAGGTGGAAAACGCGTTCTGAAAGC
>CAYPZH010000253.1:0-4116 GCA_964415205.1 uncultured Actinomycetota bacterium
ACCAACGGCGTCAACCTGGCCTTGGAGATATGGCAGTCATTGCCGTAAGAACGGGGGCATGAGGTCATGGACAAGAAAGAGACTTTGTTCGGGGAGTTCGTCAAGGGGATAGTGCGCGTCAACCCCCTGCTGGTGCTCATGGTGGGCCTGTGCTCGGCTCTGGCCATCTCCACCAGCGTGGAGAACTGCATCTTCATGGGCATGGCGGTCATCTTCGTGCTCACCTGTTCCAACGTCATCATCTCCCTCATCCGCAGGTTCATCCCCGAACAGATACGCATCCCCATCTACATCGTGGTAATCGCCTCCTTCGTGACCATCGTGGACCTTACCCTCAAGGGATATTTCGAGGCTGTCCACAAACAGCTGGGGGTGTGGATACCCCTCATCGTGGTCAACTGCCTCATCCTGGCGCGCGCCGAGGGCTACGCCTCAGACGCCAGGGTGTCACACGCTCTCATGGACGGGCTGGGCATCGGGCTCGGCTACACCTGCGTCCTGCTCATCATGAGCGTCTTCCGCGAGCTCTTCGGCTCGGGGAAGATAGAGATGTTCGGCACCACCATCGTCAGCCTGGGCAGCAAGAGCATGCCGGCGATCCTCATCCTCTTCCCCGGGGCCTTCATCACCTTCGCCATGCTCTCCGCTTTGCTGCAGTGGTACCAGCAGCGCAAGAAGCCGTCGGGGAAGGAGGGATGAGATGAACGAGGCATGGAGGTTCTTCCTGCTCTTCTTCGGCGCCGCCATCGTCGCCAACATCCTGCTCATCCGCTTCATCGCCCTCTGCCCCTTCTTCGGGGTCTCGGGCAGCCTGGAGACCTCCCTGGGCATGAGCATCTCGGTCATCTTCGTCATGGTCATGGCGTCCTCGGTAAGCTGGGTGGCCTGGAACTACGTTTTGGAGCCGCTGGGGGTGGGGGAGTTCCTATACATACCCGCCTTCATCCTCATCATCGCCAGCCTGGTGCAGTTCGTGGAGATGGTGATCAAGAAGACCAGCCCGCCGCTCTACCGCGCCATGGGCATCTACCTGCCCCTCATCACCACTAACTGCGCGGTGCTGGCGGCGGCCACCGAGAGCGTGAAGCCGGGCTACTTCACCAAGCTGAACATCCCCTACCACTACGGCTTCCTGGAATCGGTGGTCTACACCCTGGGGGTGGCGGTTGGCTTCTCCCTGGTGCTCATCATCTTCGCCGCCCTGCGCGAGCGGCTGGACATGGCGCCGGTGCCCAAGTTCTTCCGGGGAGTGCCCATCGCCTTTATCGCCGCCGCCCTCTTCTCCCTGGCCTTCATGGGCTTCGCCGGCATGTTCGATCTGTGAGGAGACGACAATGGACTGGTCCCTGGTGTGGAAAGCGGCCATCGCCCTGGCGGGCTTCGGCCTGCTGCTGGGCGCCATCCTGGCCGTCGCCTACAGGCGCTTCTACGTCGAGGTGGACCCCCGCGTGGAGGAGGTTCTGGACGCCCTGCCCGGCTCCAACTGCGGCGCCTGCGGCCTGCCGGGGTGCGAGGCCGCCGCGGAGGCCATCGTCAGGGGAGCGGCCCCGGTCACGTTGTGCAAGGCCGGCGGACCGGACACTGCCGCCGAGGTGGCGAGGATCATGGGGGTGGAGGCGGGACCGGCCGTCCCCATGGTGGCCCACATCCACTGCCGCGGCGGCGCCACGCTCTCCCCCATCCGGGCCATCTACCAGGGGGTGAACTCGTGCCGCGCCGCGGAGACGGCCATGGGGGGCGGCAAGGCCTGCCCCTTCGGCTGCCTTTGCCTGGAGGACTGCGCCAAGGTATGCCCGGTCAACGCCATCACCTTCGACGAGGACTGCATCCGCCGCGTCAACGTGAAGAAGTGCACCGGCTGTGGGCTGTGCGCTGACGTATGCCCCCGCGACCTCATCGAGATGGTCCCCGCGGACGCCAAGGTGTTCGTGCGCTGTAAATCACGGTACACGGGCAAGAAGGCCTTGGCCGCCTGCAAGGTTGCGTGTATCGGGTGTAAGAAATGCGAGAAGGTCTGCCCCGAGGACGCCATCCACGTGGACAACGGCTTCGCCACCATCGACTACGGCAAGTGCACCGGCTGCATGGAATGCGCCATGGCCTGCCCCACCGACACCATCCAGGTATGGGTAGCGGATGAAAGCCATCCCGAGGGCGGTGAGTTCGTGACCCCAGAGGGCAAGAAGAAGAAGGGCAGGGCCGCCGCCGGCAATGAGGCGCTGCAAGAGGTCGTCACGGACTAGGGCATCGTGATGGCGGGGAAGCGCCCCGCTGGCCGTTGCCATGTTCCGTCTCGCGGGAGTTTTTCCGCAGCGCTCCCCGGTTCACCGCGTACGCGAGTTGCGCTCGAAATGATAAACGCGCCTGTCCCGGGCCTATTCCGCGTCCCCCCTCAGCCAGTCCAGGGTCTGCCTCAGGAAGGGATACTCCTCCTACAGCATCCGGAAGGAGGGCCCGCGAAGGTCGCCCCCCTCCCGGGCCCAGGGTAGGCGGGTATCGTAGGCCGTCTCCACGCGCAGATGCTCTCTCATCCCCAGGGCTTCCCGCAGGGCGGATGACATGTCGGCGACGAAACCCTCGAAGAGGGCGGCACTCTCGTCCAGCCCTCCCGTCAGCTCGCAGGGCAGGTAAAGCCCCAAAAGGAGCGGGGCGCGAAAGACGACGATCACGGGGTCGTACACCAGGGCGAAAAGCCGTCGCCGGAAGCGGGTGACGTGGAACCCGCTGTGGGGGAGGTAACAACCGTGCTCCTCGCGCTCGCCGCGGGTGCAGGGCGGGAAGGCCCTCTCCACCACGCTGCATACCACTTTTTCCACAGTCTCCACCATTCTTTCCCATCCCGGACCGTCCGCCAGGGAGAGCTCGGCGAAGAGCGAGCCACGCAGGCTGGACTCCGTCCCCGCCATCTCTACTTCCAGCGGTCGCAGGAAGAAGGTCAACCCCCTGGCGGTAAAGCTCTCGTAGGCCTCCTCCCCTAGACCGGCGATGCGGTAGGCCGCATCCCTGTCCAGGCGCAGCAGGCGGGCACGGAAGCGCACCTTCCCCTGGCCCATCTCCTGCTGTTGCGGCAACAGCAGCGGCAGGCGCGGGTAGTCACGGGTGAAGACGTCGCGCACGTGGGCGGGAAAATCCGGTTTCTCGAACGCCGCCTTGTCCGCCTGGTAGAGGAAAGAGATGCGCGTGCCATCAGGCAGGGGCGGCAGCGCGCTCACCGGTAGGTAATGGGGTGAGGCGTCCGGCGGGCTCTCGCCACGCCGTAGGGCCGCCCTCATCTCCCCAAGAAGGTAGGGCGGATAGTATGCGCGAGGCTGATAAACGGCGGTGAAGAAGCTGGCCTGGGCCTCCCCCTCCACCTCGTCCCCGGCACGTATCCTATCGGCCAGGATGCCCGCCTTTATGGAAGCGATATCCATGCCGGTATGGGGCTTGTCTCTGCCCCTGCCGTCCACCGCCCGCCGGTGCTCGGAGAGGGCGTAACAGAGGGAGAAGCGGGATATCTCCTCGGCCAGTTTTTTTCTCTCGCGGCGTTGCGGTACCCTGTATTCGCCTTCTTCCCCTTCCAGGACCATTTAGGCGCCTCCTCTCGTGCCGTCCCGAATATTATAGCCTCAACCCACCGGGGGTGGCCTTGCCCGCGGGCTTCAGTGGTTGTAGTGCAACTCCCGGACGCAAAAAGATGTTACTATATCTTGCGGCAGATAAGCGTGAGCCTGGGGGGGCGAGCGAAAGGAGGGAGATCTTGCCGCAAAACAACAGCGCGACCATCTACGGGGCGGGCATGTCAGGCCTCATAGCCGCTATCGACCTGGCGAAGCACGGGTACGACGTTGTGGTACACGAGCGCGAAAAGGGGTTCGGGGGCGATTCCCTCTACAACCCCTCCACCCACACCACCGGCATCGACGTGGAGCGCACGTCCGAGTACGTCGGCATCGACCTCTCGCCCGTATTTCACCCCCTGCGCCGCTGCCCTTTCTACTTCCACGATACGGTGCTGGAACCGCCTCTGCACGCCATGGACATGTACACGGTGGAACGCGGTAACCGCCCCACCAGCCTAGACTCCCTCCTCTACGCCCAGGCGCGGGGACTCGGGGTGCATTTCGAGTTCGACTC
>CAYPZH010000254.1:0-1268 GCA_964415205.1 uncultured Actinomycetota bacterium
CCGCGAGCACTACCCTCACCCAAGATGAGAAAGGTCCCGGCCACAGAACTGGCAGCAATATGCGCCGCCGCTGGTTTACCCAAAGGCCGACCCCTGGGGGGGTGTGCCAATGGTAAGTCCCGGCACAGGGGGGCCATGGGGTCCAACTGGAAAAGCTGGCCGAGCTCTCGGACAAGCTCACCGGTATGGGCCTCAAGGACATTATCCTGGACCCCGCGCCGCGTAAGGCGGGGGAGACCTTCAAGGACCTGGTGGCCATACGTCGCGCGGCCCTCAACGAGAAGTTCGCCGCCTTCGGTTTCCCGACCATCACCTTCCCCTGCGAGGAGACCGACGACGAGCTCTACGAGACCGCCCTTGCCGGCATGTATATCTGCAAGTACGGCGGCATCGTGGTGCTCTCCCATGCCGAGCAGTGGAGGATGTACCCGCTGCTGGTGCTGGGTCTCAACGTCTATACTGACCCCCAGCGCCCCATGGCCGTGGACTCCAAATGGTACGAGATCGGGGGACCGGACGAGAACAGCCCGGTGCTGGTGACCACGAACTTCTCCCTCACCTACTTCATCGTCTCCGGCGAGATAGAAGGGAGCAAGATCCCGGCCTGGCTGGGTATCGTGGACGTGGACGGCCAGTCGGTGCTCACCGCCTGGGCGGCGGGAAAGTTCGTGCCCGAGGCGATCGCCAAGTTCGTCAACACCTCGGGCATCGCGGACAAGGTCAAGCACCGCAAGCTGATCATCCCCGGCTACGTGGCACAGATCTCGGGCGAGCTGGAGGAGGAACTCCCCGACTGGGAGATTGTCATCGGCACCAGGGAGGCGGCGGACATACCGGCCTTCCTGCGCCAGTTCTCCACCGCCTAGGGTGAAGGCCGAATGTCGGCATGCCGGGAAAAACCCGCGGCGCTCGCGCACGGGCTAGTAAGAATGAATATGCGGCATAGATCGCAGCAAGAGGAGGAATATAGGAGATGATAATCACGACTTCAAAGCCCTTCGAGGAGGTCCTGAAGGAACTCGAGGGCGAGGACAAGGTGTTCATCGTCGGCTGCGGCCTCTGCTCCACCACCTGCGAGACGGGCGGTGAAGAGCAGGTAGCCGAGATGAAGGCCAAGCTCGAGGCCGAGGGCAAGACGGTCACCGGCACCATCGTCTTCGACGAGGTCTGACACGAGCACAAAACAAACCCAATGTAATGGTAAAAAATGTTGGGGGGGATGCCCCCCCCGGTTTCAGGGGAATTAACGGGGGCCCCGGGGTTAATGG
>CAYPZH010000254.1:1278-4094 GCA_964415205.1 uncultured Actinomycetota bacterium
AGGTCTGTCACGAGCTCAATACCAAGCGCAAGTTCAGGGAGAACAAGGAGGCGGTGGAGGCCGCCGACGGTTTCCTGGTCATGACCTGCGGCGCCGGCGTTCAGTCGGTACGCGAGTCCACGGAGAAAGCCGTGCACCCAGCCGCCAACACCGTCTTCCTCGGCAACATCCAGCGGCACGGGCAGTTCGTGGAGAAATGCTCCCTGTGCGGCGACTGCGTGCTGGAGGACTTCGGGGCCATCTGCCCGGTAACGCGCTGCCACAAGGGCATCCTCAACGGCCCCTGCGGCGGCACCGATGAGGGCAAGTGCGAGACGGACAAGGAGAAGGACTGCGGCTGGACCCTCATCTACAACCAGCTGGAGAAGTTGGGCAAGCTCGATCGCTTCAAGCGTATCTACGGCCTCAAGAACTGGCAGGCGAACATGAAGCCTGGCCGGGTCATTTTTGAAGCCAGGGGCGAGGGGGGTGAGTGAGATGACGTTGCTCATCGACAAGCACGTCAAGCCCAGCATCCAGGAGATCATGGAGTCGGGCACCTTCCTCGTCACCGGCGAGATCGGACCTCCCAAGGGGACGGACATAGACGAGATGATCGAGCACATCGACCTCCTCAAGGACAAGGTCCACGCCATGAACATCACCGACAACCAGTCCTCGGTGATGCGCTACCCCTCCCTGGGCACCGCCCTGATCATCAAGGAGCACGGGGGAGAGCCCAACCTCCAGGTGACCTGCCGCGACCGCAACCGGCTGGCCATAGAGGCGGACCTGCTCTTCGCATACACGCGGGGCATCCGCAGCGTGCTCTGCCTTACCGGCGACTCCATCCCGGTGGGGGACCACAAGGAGGCCAAGGCGGTGTTCGATTGCGAGAGCGTGCAGCTGCTGCAGATCATCCGCAACATGGAGGAGGGCAAGGACTCGGGCGGCAACGAGATGAACGGAGGCGTCGAGTTCTACAAGGGCGCCATCGTCACCCCGGAGGCCCATCCCATAGAGCCCCAGATGCTCAAGTTCGAGAAGAAGATCGAGGCGGGAGCACAGTGGTTCCAGACCCAGGCCGTGTACGACATGGACAACTTCAAGCGCTTTATGGAACAGGCGCGCAAGATCGATGACAAGGTGAAGATCTGCGCGGGCCTGGTGCTGCTCACCAGCATGGGCGCCATCAAGTACATGAACGCCAACGTCCCTGGCGTGTTCGTTCCCGACAACCTGGTGCAGGAGATGGCGGACGCCCCCAAGGGCGAAGCGCTCAACACCGGGATAAGGATCATGGCCCGCCAGATCCGCCAGTGCATCGACGAGAAACTCTGCGACGGCGTGCACATCATGGCTATCGGCAAAGAGGCCGTGGTGCCACGGATCCTCGAAGAAGCCGGAGTGGATATTTCCAAGATGTAGCCTTGGCCCGGACCTTTGCGTCGGTCTGAGGCGGTGGGAGTCGGAGCCAGGTCCTGGGGCGTCGGAACTGGCGGGTCGGGTCTTATCAGCCGCTCCGTGACCGGATGGACCTGACGGCAGGCTTTTCGTGATGGCGGCTGGGGTCAGTTTAGATGCTGGCCCCAGCCTACGGGGAAAAGAGCTGGTGGCAGCCTGAGGTTAAGCGTGTCGGGGCCAGGTCCTGGGGCGTAGGCCCTTTTGGGTCGGGTTTGATCCGACGCTCCGGGATTGGATAGACCTGGAGGCAGGCTGACGCAACGGCGGATGGAGCCGGGACAAGTCGTTGCCTAAGCGCTATGCGTCACTGGTCGCGAGCGTCGGATATGGGTCAGGCTTGACATTCCTCGCCTGAGGCCCGAAACGCAATGCTGACCCACCCAGCGGGTTAAAGATAGGCCGAGGGTGAGCAGACGGGCGGCTTTAGTATCGAGGCGTGGGTGGTAGTAATGGCGAATTGGGAACCACGGATGATGGCCACGGCCATAGGCAGCCTTCCTCACACCGATCCGGAAGAGGCCTGCGACCTGACCCTGCGCTGCCTTACCGAAGCGCCGGCCTGGCCTCAGCTCCCGCACAGGGACTTCCGGGAGAACATGTACGCACAATACAGCGAGGGGCTGCCGGGTGTGGTCTTAGACGGGGAGAGGCTCAAGGTCTACTGCGACACCGCCCGCGACCTGCATCCGGAGATTGAGAAGGTATACGCTGCTTTTCTCGACGGGGACCTCGCAGCCGTGCCCATCGGCACGGAATATGCGGCGGGGCTGCATGCTTTCGCGGAGAGGGTGAGCAAGGCGGGGAAGAGATACCCAGTCCTCAAGGGGCAGGTGACCGGGCCTATCAGTTTCGGGTTGACCGTCCTGGATGAGAACAACCGCCCCATCCTCTACAACGACGAGCTCGCCGGGGCCATGGTAAAACTGCTCAACCTCAAGGCGCGGTGGATGGAGGCTTTTCTAAGGGATACCGGGGCCGGCGAGGAGGTGCTCATATTCTTCGACGAACCCTACCTGGTATCGGTGGGCTCGGCCCTGGTGAGCGTCAGTCCGGAGCAGGTCGTGGACTGCTTGCGGCAGTGCACGGAGGGGCTTGACTGCCTGACCGGAGCCCACTGCTGCGGGAACACCGACTGGACCCTTCTCTTCAGGGCTGGGGTGCAGGTAGTGAACTTCGACGCCTTCGGCTACATGGAGAGCATGGCCCTTTACCCGGACGAGCTGGCAGCTTTTCTGGGCGGGGGAGGCGTGCTCGCCTGGGGCCTGGCCGTGAACAAAGCGGAGATAGAAGAAGAGGACGTGGACAGCCTCGCCCGGCGTTTTGAGGAGGGGGTAGGACTGCTAGCTTCGCGCGGCGTACCACGCGACCTCCTG
>CAYPZH010000255.1:0-4052 GCA_964415205.1 uncultured Actinomycetota bacterium
GGAGCTCAGGGAGAAGCAGATAAAGGAAGCTGCCCTCAAGCTCTTCTCCGAGAAGGGCTTTCACAACACCACCGTCACCCAGATAGCTGCTGCAGCGGACCTGGGAAAGGGAACCATCTACTGGTACTGGAAGAGCAAGGAGGAGCTCGCTTTCTCCCTCGTGGCGGACATGCTCTCGGATTTCGTGCGTCTGGTCGAGGGCGCCAGGGACGGCGAGGGCACGGTGCTGCAGAGGTTCGAAAGACTCGTGGAAGAGGTCGCAGAGCTGTATTACCGCGAGACGGACTATCTGAGGTTGTTGTGGAAGTTCCGCGTCGACCGCTCTTATATCTTCAGCGAGGACTACACCGAACGGGTGGCCAGCTATTACCTGCGCATGAGGAAAGCGCTGGAGGACATGATAGAGGAGGGCATGAGAAAAGGTGAGATAAGGAAGACGGACCCCGGGCGTATGGCGTTCATCCTGCTGGGGATAGTGGAGGGCCTCGAGCTGGAGTGGCTCGAGAACGAAAAGGAGTTGTCAATGCGTGACGCGCTTCTGGAGATAATGGACATCGTCCTCGCGGGTCTAAGGGTATAAAGGACAGCCGGACCGGCTTGGCGGCTTTAGCGGGAGGAAAGGAGAGGAAAGATGAGGGTGATAGCGCTTGGCGGAGCGGGCATGATGGGCCGCTTCGGGGTCAGGGACCTAGCCTCAAAGGAATCGGTTGAGGAACTGGTCATCGCCGATTACGACCTGGCGGCGGCGGAGGCGCTAGCGGGCGAGCTGGGCGGAAAATGCAAGGCCGTAAAGATCGACGCCAACGACCACGCCGGGATGGTGGATGCCATACGCGGCTTCGACGTGGCCATGGGCACCATAGGGCCCTTCTACAAGTACGAGAAGAAGGTGGCCAGCGCGTGCATCGAGGCCGGCGTGGACTACGTGAGCATCTGTGACGACTACGACGCCGCGGCGGAGTTCATGGAGCTTGACGGGGCGGCGAAGCAGGCGGGGGTGACCGCCATCACCGGTGTGGGATGGACGCCTGGCACCACCAACGTCTTCGCCCGCCTGGCTGCCGAACAACTGGACGAGGTGGACGAAATCGCGACCGCCTGGGCGAGCCACGCGGCGGACACGGCGGGGAAAGCGGTCACCCTGCACTATATCCACGCCGTCACCGGCATGGTCCCCACCTACAGGGACGGCCGCATGGCATGGGTGCCGGCGGGCTCGGGGCTGGAGCGGCTGCGCTTCCCGGACCCCGTGGGGACCCTCAACGTCTTCCACGCCGGGCACCCCGAGCCCATCACCATCCCCCGCTATATCAACGCGCGCACGGTCAGCCTCAAGGGGGGCCTGGTGGAGGGCTACCTGGTGGCGCTGACCAACGCCCTGGTGAAGATGAGGCTGACGGATACGGTGAAGAAAAAGGACATCCTGGGCGGCTTCTTCAACTCGATCCTCCCCTACCTGGAGAGCGTGGGCAGGCCGCCGGAGACCGGCTCCGCCAGCCGCGTCGACGTGACCGGGAAGAAGGACGGCAAATGGGTTCACCTGGTCTACGGCGCCGTCGCCCACATGGACATGATCACCTGCCTGCCGTCGTCGGTCGCGGTGCAGATGGTGGGAGAGGGGCTTATAAAGGACAAGGGCGCGCTCGCTCCCGAGGCGTGCCTCCCCCCGGTGGAGTTCCTGAAACGCCTGGAGGAAGGCGGGATACGGCTCTACGAAGGCGACGATATGACGGTCCCGCTGAAGCTGTGACCGCGGCTTGAAGCGTGCATGGGAGGGCGGAAGAGGGCCCTACCAGCGCGGCCCCGTTTTCCATGCAGCTTACGCACCGTTCGACCTTGCGGACGCCCGGGGGCCTCGCTGCGGCGGGGACGCACGGCGGCTCACGCCGGTGTATGATAGGGCTGGCCAGAACGTTTGGGACCACAGCAGGCGAGAGCGCCGGGCGGGAAAGGAAAGGCGTGGGCAGGGAGAGGTTGACACTGCTGGTCGTGATCTCAGCATTTGTCGTGGCCGCCGCCCCGCTTCTGCCGTGCGCGCGGGGGACCACCGCAGCCGCCCAGGAATTGCCGTCGGTCTGGTTTTTCGCCGAGGGGACCACCCGGGAAGGGTTCTTCGAATACATCTCGCTCCTGAACCCGTCCCCCGATACGGCTACCGTGACCATCACTTACATGACTGCCGAGGGGCCTTCTCCCCCTTATATTCACGACATACCGCCTGTCTCACGGGGCACGGTATATGTGAAAGGTTACATCGCGCCGGGCCGGGACGTATCGGTTAAGGTGGAAAGCACGACCGCAATCCTGGCCGAGCGCCCCATGTACTTCGACTACGGGGGGAAATGGGAGGGCGGACATGTGGTCGAGGGGGTCGCAGAGGCCAGCAAAAGGTGGTATTTCGCGGAGGGAACCACCAGGCCTGGTTTCGATGAATGGCTGTGCATACAGAACCCCCAGCAGGAGGACCTCGAGGTCAAGGTCAGATACTACACGCCCAGCGTGGTCGAGGAAAAGACCTACACCGTGGCGGCGCAACACCGCCATACCGTCAACGTCAACCACGAAGTGGCGAGTCTATGGCCGGAGGAGCCTTTCCAGGACGTGAGCATCGAGGTGCAGGCGGAACAAGGGATCGTCGCGGAACGCCCCATGTATTTCTCCTACCGGGACGACTGGGAGGGTGGGCATGCCGTGGTAGGGGAGACCCGGCCGGGAAAGGAATGGTTCCTGGCAGAGGGGTGCTGCGAGTGGAGCTTCGAGACCTACCTTTGCATCCTCAACCCGCAGATCGAGACGGCGGAGGTGAGCGTCGATTTCAGGCGCGGCGACGGCGCCCCCCTCGACACCTACGTGCATTACGTCCCGGGGTATTCCCGCTACACCATGTTCGTGAACGACCTGGTGGGGATGGGAGAGTTCTCGTTCCATATCACCTCGGACCAGGCCATCGTGGTGGAGAGGCCGATGTATTTCTCCTACAGGTACAAGTGGGACGGGGGACACAGCAACACCGCCCTGGACCATGCGGCGGGCGAGTGGTATCTTGCGGAGGGCTCAACCAGGCACGGCATAGAGACCTACCTGTGCGTCCTCAATCACCTCGAGGTCGAGCAGAAGGTGACGGTCACCTACATGATGGAGGACAGGCGCAACGAGGTGGCGGATTTCACGGTCCCGCCGCTTTCGCGTTACACCCGAAGCGTCAACGCCGACATCGGCGCGGACCACGACGTCTCCTTCCGGGTCCTCGCGAAAAAAGGGCCTTCTTTTGCGGAGAGCGGCGGTATAGTGGTGGAGCGCCCCATGTATTTCCTCTACAACGGCACCATCTCCGGCGGGCACGTGGCGTCGGGATACCCCGCAGATTGAGCACGGGTCCTTCGTCAGCGGTGAGCCGGCGCGGCTCAAGCCCAACGATTTCACGAGGTCGGGTTATGGCCCGAGCGGGGATAGGGAGGAGTGTCCGTTGTTTAACGGGGCGGTGCGCTGATTTGCCTCCCCCGAGGCTTATGGGATAATATTTCATGGCGGAGCGGAGGGACACCAGAGTATATAGACGGAGGAACTCATGGGAATAATCGACGAGGCCGTGGCCAGAGGCCAGGGAGCTCTCTCGGAGTACGAGGCAAAGCTGTTCCTGAGCGAGCACAAGATACCGGTCACCAGGGAGGAACTGGCGGTCGGAGAGGACGAGGCCGTGGCGGCTGCCGACAGGATCGGTTACCCCGTCGTCCTCAAGGCATGCGGCCCTGATATCGCTCACAAGACCGAACGCGACCTGGTGCAGGTGGGACTGGACGACGCGGACGAAGTGCGCCGCGCCTATAATACTTTGATCACGAACCTCGGTTCCGACCCCTACGACGGCATCCTGGTGCAGGAGATGATCAAGGGGGAGAGGGAACTGGTGGTGGGCCTGGTCAGGGACCCCCAGTTCGGCCCCTGCGTCATGTTCGGCCTGGGGGGCATCTTCACCGAGGTGCTCAAGGACACCTCCTTCCGCGTGGCGCCCATCGAGAAGTACGATGCCTTGCAGATGATGGACGAGATCA
>CAYPZH010000256.1:0-3912 GCA_964415205.1 uncultured Actinomycetota bacterium
CTGGAACAGGCGCAGTCCATTGCCACGCCGTATCCCCGCGCCGTGTCCCCAGCGAAGTAAAGCCCTTCCAGGCCGGTCGCCTTGACGTCGGGTTTCAAGCTGCCGGCCTGGGTCACGCTCTTCGCGACACCTTCCAGCTTGACGCAGACCGGGTAGAGCTCCCAGTCTATGTGCTCCTTGAAGCCCGGGTAGACGCTCTCCAGAAAATCGGGAACGGATCTCACCACCTTCATCACCAGCTCGCGGTCGTGGGATTCGGCCTCGGTGAGTGGCAGATACGCGGTCAGCAGGTGCTTGCCGTCTGGCGCGCAGCTGGGCTCAATATATGACTGGATGTTCCAGGCCATATAGACATCCCAGTCGAAACCCTCCGACCGCGGGACCACGCAGGGGGTCTTCATGAGTCGCCCGGCGTGGTCCTCCGGCACCGGCAGGCCGGAGAGGCCTATATACGGGCTGAGGCTGCCGTAACCGTAAAGCGACCTTATCCTGGCCGTGAAATCGGGCGGGAAGGCTTCCTCTTTCGCGTACTTGAAGAGCTCCTGCACGGGTATGTTGAAGACCACGCGCCGCGATGGGATGGTCTCTTCTCCGTTTTCGCTCTCGACCCTTATCCCCGTGACGCTGCCGCCCTCGGTCTCTATCCATTTCAGGCGGGTCTGCAGGCGCAGTTCGCCTCCGAACTCCAGGAACCTCGCGGCTATGGCCTCCGACCAGGACATCACGCCGTTCCTGGTGAAGCCGCCGACGTAGACGGCCTCCCCCTTCATGACGGCCGGCATGATTACCTGCAGGGAATAGCGCACCATGTCGCCCATGGATATGTCGTGGGGGTTATTGATGGTGGTGAACAGCGTACCGAAACAGCGCATGTAGTCGTAGACCGCCTTGCTCTGATCGAAACCGATGCTTACCATATGGTCGTGCATCGAGACGCGGTCCAACTCCTCCAGCTGCTGCGGGGTCGCCCCCACGAAAGGCGCGAAGAAATCAGAGAACCTCTTGCCTATCCTCTTGTACTCTTCATACATCTTGTCATCCAGCCGCTGCATCTTGTTGAGGGGGGGTTCACGGTAGAACTGTCCGTCTATCCAGGAACCGGTCAGGCAGGGATTGATCACCACCTCATGGCTTCCGTATCCCCCGATGAGGTCTCGCAACATCGCGAAATACCCCTCCCCTGCTACGCTCACGCCGTGATATCCCAGGTCGAGGATGTAGCCGTCGAGCAGGCCCTTCTGCGCCATCTCCTCCAGGGAGGGTTTTGCCTCCGCAAGGTAGCTGTACTGTCCCGCCAGGAGGCGCCGGTACCAGTCAGGGCCTTTTTCGCTCAGTTCCTCTCCCCGCAGGGACATCGCCCTTCCCCCCACGCGGTCGTCCTTCTCCACCAGCAGCGTCTTCATCCCGCTCTGGGCCAGAAGCGCCGCCGCGGACAGGCCTCCCACTCCTGCTCCTACCACTACCGCGTCCCACACGTCTGCCATGTCTCCTCCTTGCGCTGAGCTGCGCGTTCTTTCCAGGTCTGATGCCGGAAAACGACCCGGTGCCGCGCCCTCTATCCTACGCCATGAAACATCATCTATGCCATAATAGCAAGTGCTCCTTAATAGTTTGCCACCTTCAACCCTAGATGGTATTCTACTTAGCGACTTGCCATGATGACCGTGTGTCAAGACAAGGGAGGGAAATAGAGATGTTCGAGGTTATCGCCGAAGGGGACGGGCCGCTTTTCATGGATCCGGACCCGGACAAGGCACGGGAGTTCTTTCGCACCAAGACCAGGGCCATGGTCAGCAAGGTCATGACCGTCAAGGAGGCGGTAAGCCGCTTCGTCCACGACGGGGAATACCTGGCCATAGGCGGATTCGGGGCAAACCGCATACCCACCGCCGTATGCCACGAGATCGTGCGCCAGGGCAGGAAGAACATCATCTTCGCCGGCCATACCTCCACACATGACTTCCAGATACTTGCGGCCGGCGAGGTATTCGACCGCTGCGATATCGCCTACATCATCGGGCTGGAGGCGCGCGGGCTCTCCACCAATGCCCGTCGCTACATGGAGAGCGGCAAGGTCCAGTCCTGCGAGTGGACCAACTACGCCATGGCATGCCGGCTTAAGGCCGCAGCGGCGGGGGTCTCGTTCATGCCCGCCCGCAACATAATGGGCACGGACACCTTCAAGCACAGTGCCGCCAAGGTGGTCAAGGACCCCTTCACCGGCAAACAGTTCGTGCTCTACCCAGCCCTGTGGCCGGATGTCTCCGCCATCCACGTGCACGAGGCAGATATATTCGGGAACTGCCGCATGCGCGGCATCTCCATCGCCGACCTGGAGCTGGCCAGGGCATCCAAGCGTTTGATAATCACCGCCGAGCGCCTGGTCCACAACGAGGAGATACGTTCCAATCCCACCGCCACCGTCATCCCGTATTACCTCGTGGACGCGGTCTGCGAGGTGCCCTTCGGCAGCTACCCCGGCAACATGTGCTACGAGTATTTCTCGGACGAAGACCACCTCAAGCAGTGGCTGGAAGCGGAGAAGGACCCCGAAGAGTTCAAGGAGTTCATGGACAAATATATCAACAATACCCAGGATTTCGACGAGTACCTGGAGCTTTGCGGCGGCATCGAGCGCCTGATGCAGCTGCGCGCCGAGGAACACCTCATAGAGCTGGACCGGGAGGGGTGATAGGGATGGCCGACTACAACACCATGGAGCTGATGATCTGCGCGGCAGCCCGCAACCTGGAGGACGGCGCGGCGGTGGCGGTGGGCACCGGAGCGCCCTGCGCCGCCGCCATGCTGGCCCAGAAGGCCCACTCCCCCAACCTGGTTATCATCTTCGAGGCCGGCGGCATCGCCCCCATGCTCCCCACCATGCCCATATCGGTGGGCGATTCACGCACCTTCTACAAGGCGGTCATGGCCAGCGGCATGTGCGACGTCATGGAGACCCTGTGCCGGGGAATGGTCGATTACTGCTTCCTGGGAGGGGCCCAGATCGACATGTACGGCAACATCAACTCCACCGTCATCGGCGACTGGCACAACCCGAAAGTGCGCTTCCCCGGCTCGGGCGGGGCCAATGACTTCGGCTCCATGGCCTGGAAGATCATGGTTATTACCCCGCAAGACTCCAGGCGTTTCGTGGAGAGGGTGAGCTTCGTGACCACGCCTGGTTACCTGGATGGCCCGGGTGCGCGCGAGAAGGCCGGCCTGGCTTTGGACAGCGGCCCCCATAAGGTCATTACCAATATGGCGGTCATGGGCTACGACCCCGAGACCAAGCGCATGCGGGTGGAATCCATCCATAAGGGGTATACATTCGACGAGGTGCAGAAGAACACCGGCTTCGAACTGCTCAAAGCGCCGGAGGTGGTCGAGACCCCGGAGCCGGAACCCGACGAGTTGCGCATCCTGCGCGAAGAGGTCGACCCGAACCGCTACATCATCGGCCGCTGAACCTCGCACAAAAAAAGGCGCGGCCCCGCCGCGCCTTTTTTCTTGCGTTACGTTGGCTTCATGCCAACCTGGTCTCGCAAGATGACGTACACGTGCCAGGCCTTGACACCGGGAAATGCCAAGGCGCTGGGCACCGCCGCGCCACCCTCCGGGTGGCGCTGTCGCTTTCGCGATGCAATCTTGAGAACCTTTAAACCAAAAAGAGCGCGGCGGTGCCGCGCTCTTTTTTGTTGCTGCGGTTACTTCGAGCCGTCGCCCAGCACGATGAGGGAGTCGACCACCACGGGCTTCGCGCCCTGGATGATCACCGGGTTCATGTCGATCTCCTTCACGGCATCGTATTCCATACCGATATCGCCTATTGCGATGAGGATATCCGCCAGCAGGTCGCGGTCCACCGCCTCCTTGCCGCGGAACGGCCCCAGGATGGCCTTGCTCTTGATCTCG
>CAYPZH010000257.1:0-3706 GCA_964415205.1 uncultured Actinomycetota bacterium
CGAGTGACGTGATGAAGACCGTCGACGGGGGAGAGAACTGGGTCGCGGGCGGGGCGGACGGGATCGACCTCGCCGCGGTGGACGAGAACACGGCCTGGGGATGGAAGACCTACGGCAAGGACATCGCCAAGACCACCGACGGGGCGACGTGGTTCAACCAGTACTCGGCGGACGGTTGCATAAACGACATATGCGCTCTCGACGCGGATGTCGCGTGGGCGGTCGGGGACTCGGGGTTGATACTGAAGACCACCGACGGCGGAGGCGCGCAGCGGCCGCCCTCAATCGCCACGGTCACGCCTTCCGCGGTGACGCCGTGGCAGATGGTGGAGATCGACGGCGCGGACTTCGGGTTCGTCCAGGGCAGCTCGTACGTCTCTTTCGGGGCGGTGCAGTCAGGTTATATCTACACCTGGGCGGATAACAGCATCACCTGCCAGGTGCCGGAGCTGCCCGCGGGCCCGGTGGACCTGACGGTCACGGTGTCCGGGATGACCTCGCCGGCGGTCCCTCTCGTCATCGAGGGGCCGACCGGGACAGGCTGGAACCGCCAGGCGTCCGGCACGACGGAAAATCTCAATGCGGTATCGGCGCCCGACGCGAACACCGCCTGGGCGGTGGGATACAACGGGACCATCCTCAAGACCAGCGACGCCGGCGCCACCTGGGCCCCCCAGGACTCGGGTGTCACCCACGATCTCGTCGACGTCTCCGCCGGGGACACGCAGACCGCGTACGCCATAGCCACCTACTACGAAGACGGCTATCACCCGGTCCTGCTAAAGACCAGTGACGGGGGCGGGAACTGGGCGCCCCTGGAGCTGGACACCGACGTCATAGACAGCCTGAGGGGCGTTTCGGCCGTGGACGCCGACCACGTCTGGCTGAGCGGGACCAAGTACGCCGCTTCCGGGCCGACTCCCGTGGCGATGAGGTCCGACGACGGGGGCGCGACCTGGGGGGTTTCTTACCCCGCATATCCAGGCAGCATCACGGCAGCCGATGCGAATAACGCCTGGATACTCTACGCTTCCGGGTCCATGGACTTCAACGTAGGTTGTGTGCTCCACACCGTCGATGCCGGCGCCTCATGGAGCGTCCAGCTGACGGGCTACACTGCCTGGATCTCTATCTCCCCCGTGGGCGCGGATGTCGCGTGGCTTACCGGCTCGACCTATTTCTACTCCCCGCCCATCAACGACAACCCCTGTTTTCTGACCACCGACGGCGGCAGCAGCTGGAGGGACGTGCCCCCGCCCGATGGGAGCAACCTGGGGTGCATCGCGGCGGTCGATGCCCAGACGGCATGGTTGGCTTCAAGGAGCTATGGCAAGATATGGAAGACCGTCAACGGCGGGACCAGCTGGTCCCAGCAGCTGGATATCCTGGAAAGCGTGCGCGATATGGAAGCGGTGAGTTCCGACGTCGCCTGGGCGGTCGGGAGTCACGGCATGATCCTTTACACCAGCGGGGGCGGCCTTGGGGAGGCGCCGACCATCGCATCCGTCGCGCCCGGCGAGGGCTCGCAGCTCTCCTTTGCGATAGACGTCACCCTGCAGGGCAGCGGCTTTCAGGGCGGCGCCGCGGCGCGGCTGGAGAAAGGCGCCGTGGTCAGCGTGGCCAGCGGCGTGAACGTGCTCTCGGACACCCAAGCCGTCTGCACCTTCCCCCTCTTCGGCCTCGAGCCGGGGGCCTACGACGTGGTGCTGGTGAACCCGGACGGGCAGGAGGCAAGGCTGCCGGGCGGCTTCACCGTGACCAGCGCCTGCGGCCAGGGGGCGAGCGCCTCGGTGGTGGCGTTGGGCCTCCTGATGGGGCTGTTCGCCCTCGGAGGGCCCGGCGTGCTCAGGAGACGAAAGAAGCGCGGCTGAGTCAGAGGTCGCATCACTGCCAGGCCCCGCACCCGTGGGGCCTGGCTTTTTCTCGCATTCCAGGACTTTTCCGTTTCCGGCTGGTAATGCGAGGTCCTGTTGGCTGAGCCCGGCAAGTGTAATAATCTACGCTTAAGCCTGCGGTCTCGGGAGGTGGAGGTAAGGCGGGTTCCGCACCGGGCTACGGATGACTCACCAAATTGAGCGGATGCGCACGTTGTCAGGGGGGGTTCATGACCCTGGGCGGAAGGGTAAGGGAAAGGCTCCTGCGGCGGGAGATAGCGTGGCGGCGGGAGGAATACGGCAAGCCGTACCGCGATGAAGAAGTGCTGGACATCCAGCTCGCCCTTTTCAACCGCTGCTGGCGGACCATGGCGGAGGAGATACCCTTCTACCGCGACCTGCGGCGCGAGCGCGGCATCCCGGAGGCCCTCTCCAGTTGGGATGAGTTTCTCGCGCTGTTCCCCGTGACCCGGAGGCAGGACATCCAGAAAAACGGGGCCGCGATGGCCAACGCCAGGAAGAGACCCGGATTCGTGAGGACGACGGGCGGCACGACCTCGAGCCCGATACGTCTGCCGGCATGGTATTCCGAGCTCTCTTACACCCGTCCGGACAGGTGGTATGCAAGGACCTGGTACGGCATCCAGCCGCAAGACCGGGGATTCGTGATCTGGGGAGACCCCCATCTGAGCCCGGGGATAAGGGGAGCGGCCGACCTTTTGGCGTTCAAGCTCTTCGACAGAGCGGCGGGGGACTGTCGCATATCCACCTACGACATCAGTGAGAACAAGATGAGGGAATGTGCCCGGCGGCTTATAGAGCACCGGCCTGACTACGTACTGGGCTACAGCATGACCCTGGACGCGCTGGCGCGGGCGAACGCGCACCTGGGGGAAAAGTTCAGGTCGCTGGGCATGAAGGCGGTCATCGGCGCGGCGGAGGGGTTCCCCGGCCGGGACAGCGTCGAGCTCATCGAAAAGCTTTTCGGTTGCCCGGTGGCCATGGAATACGCCTCCATCGAGGCGGGCCTGATGGCGCACACGCATCCGGACGGAGGGTACAAGGTCTTCTGGAGGAACTATTTCATCGAGGCATGCGAAGAGGCCCCCAGCGGTGCCCGCATAGTGAGGGTGACCAGCCTGTACGAACGCTGTTTTCCCCTGGTGCGCTACGAGATCGGCGACGAGATAGAGCCGCTCGAGGGCGGGTTGGACCACGGCACGCGGGGGTTCAAACGGGTCAAGGGAAGGATGAGTTCCTATGTCGTGCTGAGAGACGGCACTAAAATACATGCGGCGGCCCTCAAGCATAGCGTCGGCTACGAAGAGAGTATCCCGACCTATCAGATAGTGAGGGGGAGAAACAGCCTGACTATAAACCTGCTGTACAAGGGAGACCTGCCGCAGCCGGTTGAAGAACGCATCAGGAGCAGGCTGACCGGGATACATCCGCTGCTGGCCGAGGTGCGCATCAGGGCCGTCGACACCCTGGTGCAGACCGCCGCGGGCAAGGTCCCCGTGGTCGTGGACGAGGCTGAACCCGATGCATAACCCTGGGGGCGTCTCTCTCGTGTGCCGCCCGTGCGCTTCAGAGTGGAGAAAAGAAAGCATATTATTATGATAAGGGCCGTGGCCTATCGTTCTGCCGGGGGGGGTTTTTCATGACGCTGGCTGCTAGGTTAAGAAAAGCAATCCTGCAGCGGGAGATAGACAAGAGGCTGGAAGAGTACGGGAAACCTTGCGGCGACGAGGAGGCGAGGGACATCCAGCTCTCCCTCTTCAACCGCTGCTGGCGGACCATGGCGGAGGAGATACCCTTCTACCGCGACCTGC
>CAYPZH010000258.1:0-3545 GCA_964415205.1 uncultured Actinomycetota bacterium
ATGGTAGGAACCCCTTTTGACCCACTAGTCTGGCACTACCAACATAATAGCACTTCGCCCTTGCCGTTCACCCGCTGGTATAGAAGCGGCCGTCTCCGAGGTCCTCGGGGTCCAGGGCCTTTTTTATCCTCTTCTGCCAGGAAGGGTAGTCCCAGGTGGTCGGGCCGAATATCCCGTCCCTGGCCTCTGCGTCCAGCATGAACGCGCCCAGGCCCACGCCGTAGTGCCCGTCTCTCATGACCTCGGCCGCCTCCAGGCCGTATTCCGCCACCCCCTCGCGGTGGCGGGGGTCGCGGTGGTCGAAGAGGAACAGCTCCTCCTGGTGTCCGTAGAGCCCGCTGCTCTCGTATATGCCCCCCCAGGCGTTGTCCGCGAGGTCGTCGTAGAGCTTGCCCTGCTCGATATAAGAGCGCTTCAACTCCGCGCCCGTGCGGGACTGGTTGACGCAGTTGTCGAAGGCAGCGCAGGTCCCGAACGACGTCCCCATCATCCCCCCCATGCGGAAGGAGAGCGGCGGCAGCGCGCCGCGCACCAGGCCCCACCATACCGCCCCGCCGAAACCCGGCGCCAGGCTGAGGTCGAGCAGGACGCCGCCGCAGGACGCCGCTATCTCGCGTAGTACCTCGTCCTGGTACGCCAGCTCCCCGGGGGAGTTCGCGGCGATCATGAACTGGAACATGTGCTCGGCCGCGTTCAGCGCGTTCTTGATGTTGCCGGCGGAAGCCAGCCTCTTGAGCAGCCTGGGCACGTAAATGGAGAGGATGAGCCCGATGGAGTTCTTGCACAGCATGAAGCCTATCTCGGCGTCCGCGATGCCGTAGGCGAAGTCCGCGTACGCCTCGAAGGATGGGAAGATGCACATGAAGACCTTGAAGTTGGCGGGTATGGCGGCCTCTAGGTCCGCCAGGGTGCCGTCCACCTCGGGCTGCGGAGGCCCGTTCCAGGGATAGAGCTTGACGGCGCACTTGGTGAACACCCCCAGGGCGCTGCGGGCGCCGAAAAGGCCGCGCATGATCCCGCGCAGCGAGGGGCCCGGGCCGTCCCCGCAGAACCATCCCGACCCGCTGCCGGGGCTCCCCAGCCTCAGCACCTCGCCGTCGGGGAGCACCCATTCCACCCCGAGCACGTTGCGGCAGTTGTAGCCGGTGGAGAGGCCGGTCCAGCCGGTGCCATCCATGGAGGTGCAGCTGGCCAGGGGGGAGGTGCCGCAACCGGCGCCGATGATATGCAGGTTGAGCCCTTTTTTCATCGCTTCCGCCTGCAGCTGGGCGCAGATGACGTACGGCTCGACCAGCGCGAAAGAGTTTCTCTCATCGATATCGATGATACGGTTCATGCGGCGGAGGTCGAGCTGGACGACGCCTTCCCCGCCCGGCCCCCCGTGCGCCCCCCAGCCCGTCGAGAAGGCCTTGAACCTGAAACCATGGCGGCCGCAGGCACGCACCACCGCCTGGACTTCCTCGACGCTGGAAGGGAGGACCACGGCCACCGGACGGTGGATCCAGGGGATGGAATCCTCGATGTTGCCGAAGCTCTGAAAGGCGTAGCCGTCTAGGACGCCCGGCTCGCAGGAGACGTTCTCCTCCCCCACCGCTTCCTCGAGTTCCGCAAGGAGCGCGTCCCCATGCATCCCCTGTCCTCCCCCTGCTCGACCTCACCCGTTATCAAAAGCGGGTGTAATCAGTCCTTACGTTGATTATACTGCCTTGATCGCTCTGCTGCCGGTATGGGGGTTGGTCTCTACGGACTCACCACTCTGGCTGGTGCTTGCGGGCAAATACAGGCACGTCTGCAAACGGGTATAACCAGGCCGGCTGCATCAGCTTCCGGCGCTGAAGTCGAAGGAGAACCTCAGCTTCCTGAGCGCCTTTAAGGCCTCCTCCCTGACCTCTTTGTCCTCGTCCCGGGAAGCCTGTCTGAGGGGCTCGACGGCCATCTCGTCGCCCACGATGCTCAAGGACCTCACCGCGGCAAGCCGCACTTGTTTTTCCCTGTCGCCGAGGGCCGAGATAAGCGCTTCCGTCGCCCTTCTGTCCCCGATGAGGCCCAGGGACAGCGCGGCCTTCCACCTGACGTCGGGGGTGCTGTCGTGCAGCGCCCTCATGAGCGGCGCTACCGACCGGATGTCACCTATCCTCCCCAGCGCCGCCGCCGCCCTCCAGCGCGCGCGCGGGCTTCCCGTATCCAGCGTCTTGAGCAGGTACAGCACAGCGGGCTCACCTATCATCTCCAGGGCCTCCAACGCTCCCTGCCGTACGCGCAAGCGGTCGTCGTCCAGGGCTCTCACCAGTTGTCTGACCGCCGGTTTTCCCATCTGCACCAGGGTCCTCAACACGCGCTTGCGTACGCGGGGGCTCGCTTCGTCCAGGGCCCAGACGAGGGGCAGGGATGCGGGTTCGCCGATCTCGATCAGGGCCACCCTGGCGATCCAGCGCACGTTGCCGTCGTCGTCCTTCAGGCACTCGATAAGCGCATCCGTCGCCCTGGTGTCTTTCATCCTGCCCAGGACGCCGGCCGCCTCGGCCCGGGCGTATTTGTTCTTCTCCCCGTCGAGCAGCCGCAGAAGCGGTTCCACCACGGGGTCGCCCAGATCGAGCAGGACGTTCGCCGCGTCCCATCTCACCCGCTCGTAATCGTCCCGCAGGCACGTGATGAGCATTTCCACCGACCGGTTGTCCCCGAGAGAGGCAAGTGACCTCACGGCCACCAGCCTGGTACCGGGTTCGTCGCTCTCGAGCCTTTGCCTGATCTCGGCGTACTCCTCGTCTTGAGCCGCTTCGGAGGCATCCCGGTATGCCAATCTCATCGCCTCCCGTTCCCATTCTACACGGAGGGCTTCTATCCAATCCTTCTCCGGCCGATTAGTATAGCATGGCCGTGTGCAGGCGAGCCCGTGGAAGGAGGCCCGAGGGGATGCATGTACTGGACGGCAGGACGGTCCTGGTGACCGGGGCGGCCAGCGGGATAGGCCGCGAGCTGGCGCTCGCCTGTGCGCGCGAAAGAGCGGTGGCGCTGCTCGCGGACATCGACGAGGCGGGGTTGGCCGACACATCACGGACCATAGAAGGCATGGGCGCCGAGAGCAGGTCCTATATCATCGACGTCGCGGACCGCGGCCAGGTCAGCGCGATGGCTGCGAAGGTAAAGGACGAGTTCGGCGGGCTGGACGTGCTGGTGAACAACGCCGGCGTCTTCGTGTGGGCGGATGTCGCTGACACCACCATAGAGGACTGGGAGTGGGTGATGGGCGTGAACCTGTGGGGGCCCATCAACACCATCAGCGCCTTCCTCCCCGGCATGATCGAGAAGAGACGCGGGCATATCGTCAACGTGGCCTCCCTGGGCGGCCTGGTGACCATGCCCACCCTGGGCGCCTATTCCACCGCCAAGTTCGGCCTGGTGGGACTGACCGAGACGATGCAGCACGAGCTCAGGCCGCTGGGCATCGCCGTGACCCTTGTCTGCCCGGGAAACATCCGCACCCCCATCATCGACCACATCAGGGTGAGGGGCTACGACCGGGAGAAGCTCACGAAGATGTCCTA